>ONQW01000039.1:0-26701 GCA_900320025.1 uncultured Lachnospiraceae bacterium | reverse complement strand
CGGTTCCGGACGGAAGTTGTTGGAGGCAGGGATGAGAGAGTGGACAAGAGAGGAAAAGTATCGCGTGCTGAAGGACCCGCAGGAGCTGTGGGGGCTGTACTGCAGAACGAGGGAGTCGCGCTATCGCCAGACTTTTCATCTGCAGCCGGTGACCGGGCTGATGAACGATCCGAACGGGTTTGTCTGGCATGATAATGAATGGCATCTGTTTTATCAGTGGTGTCCGTGGGGCGCCGTGCACGGGCTGAAGTACTGGTATCACACGGTATCGAAGGACCTCATCACCTGGAAGAATCTGGGCGTCTGCCTGATGCCGGGAGACACGTATGACAACAGGGGAGCCTATTCCGGTTCCGCCATGCCGATCGGGGATGCTGTCTATCTGTACTATACGGGGAATCACCGCGATCCGGACTGGACGAGGCATCCTTATACCTGCCTCGCGAAGCTCCGGGACGACGGCTGGACGGAAAAGTATCCGCTGCCGCTGTTCGGCGCACATCCGGACTACACGGAGCACCAGCGCGATCCGAAGATTATCGTCGACCGGAAGCGGGGACAGAATTACATCATTCTCGGCGCGCAGACGAAGGACGGACACGGCTGTGCGCTGGTCTACGGCGCGGAGGACCTTCTGCACGGCTGGCATTTCCTCGGACAGCTGAAGGTTCCGGGGTTCGAGGATTTTGGCGATATGTGGGAGTGCCCGAGCATCGAGCACATCGGCGGGAAGGAAATTCTGATGTTCTGCCCGCAGCATTTGATGCTCCCGGGGCGCGGCAATTCCAGAAATCACAACGGCTACATCATCGGCACCATGGACTGGGACTCTCTGACCTTTACGCCGGAGGGCAGGTTCCATGTGCTGGATTTCGGGTTTGATTCCTACGCGGCGGAGTGCGCCAACAATATGCAGGATGAGAGCAAGGCGGTGCTGGTCGCCTGGATGGGACTGCCGGATTCCGCGTACCCGACGGACGAGGAGGACTGGCAGGGATGCATGACGCTGCCGCGCGAGCTCACCATCCGGGGACGCCGTCTCATCCAGCAGCCGCTGCCGCTGCTCCGTCAGCTCCGGCAGGAGGAGATCGATCTGCGCGGTGAGGAGCTGTCCGGGACGGCGCCGCTGCCCAGAGCCTGCGAGATCGAGCTGTATGTGCGGCCGGGCGATGCGGATGTCGATCTGTTCTGTGATAAGGACGGGAACGGCGGACTCACGATCCGGTATTCCGAGACACAGAAGGTGATCACGGTCGACCGGAGCGGGATGAAGCGGCGTTTCAATGCGGAGCAGGGGGAGAGCCGGTCGAGGCCGCTGCCGGGAGGGCTGACACACCTCCGCATCTTCCTCGACCACAGCTCCTGCGAGATTTTTGTCAACGACGGAGACGCGGTCTTCACAAGCCGGGTGTTTCCGGAGGAGGGGGAGGATCATTTCTCCGTGCGGGGCGATGCGTTTGTGCGGCTCTGGACGCTGAAGCCCGCGGTCAGAGATGATTTTGTCATTTCATGAAGCCAGCGAAGCTGGCATGTAAATGGATGAAGCAGAGGAGGTAGGTATGAACAGAAAACCAGCGTGGCTTTCCAAGGCAGTGTTCTATGAGATTTATCCGCAGTCGTTTTACGATACCAACGGGGACGGAATCGGGGATATCGAGGGAATCATCGAGAAGCTTGACTATATCTGCTCGCTCGGGTGCAATGCGCTCTGGATCAATCCGTGGTATGATTCGCCGTTCAAGGATGCGGGGTACGATGTCCGCGATTATCTGAAGATTGCGCCGCGCTACGGTACCAACGAGGACGCGTACCGTCTGTTTGAGGAGGCGCACCGGAGAGGGATGCATGTTTTGCTCGATCTGGTTGCCGGGCACACATCGGAGGAACATGCCTGGTTCCGGGAGAGCCAGAAGGCAGTGCGGAATGAGTACTCGGACCGCTTTATCTGGACGGATTTCTGTTTCCAGAACGCGGATGGTCTGCCGTATATCGGCGGGGAGAGCGAGCGGAGCGCAACGTATATTTTGAATTTCTATAAGTGCCAGCCGGCGCTCAATTATGGCTTCCTGCATCCGACGCAGCACTGGCAGCAGCCGATGGATGCGCCGGGACCGCGCGCGACGGTGGAGGCGCTGAAGGAGATTATGCGTTTCTGGCTGGATCATGGCTGTGACGGGTTCCGTGTCGACATGGCTGCTTCGCTCGTGAAGAAGGACGACGAGGACAAGAGCGGGACTGGCGCGATCTGGACGGAGATCCGCGGGGAGCTGGACCGGGATTATCCGGAGGCGGCCATGATCTCGGAGTGGTCCTGCCCGACGCAGGCGCTGAAATATGGCTTCCACATGGATTTCTATCTGAACAACATGGGAAATGGCTACTCCGCGCTGATGCGCGATTACTGGAACAGTTTTGCGGATCAGAACGGACAGACGGCCATGGAGAGCGGTGCGCTCGCGAAGAAGGAAAACGGCGCGGTCATGCGCGGCACGATGGAGGATGCGTTCTGGTCGGGAAAGCTCGCGGATCATTCCTATTTCCGCAGCACGGCGGACTCGGATATCACGCGATTTACGAAGGATTATGTTCCGCAGTATGAAGCCTCGAAGGAGTACGGCCTGTGGTGCTTCCTCACCTGCAATCACGACACGCAGCGCCCGCGCTGGAATCTGACGCCGGACGAGCTGAAGATTGCCTACGCGTGCCTCTTCACGCTGCCCGGCGCGCCATTCCTGTATTATGGCGATGAGATCGGCATGCGCTATCTCGATGTGCCTACGAAGGAGGGCGGCTATTTCCGGACCGGCTCGAGGACGCCCATGCAGTGGAATGCTGACAGGAATCTTGGCTTCTCGACCGCGGACGCATCAAAGCTCTATCTGCCGGTCGATCCGGCGCCGGATGCACCTACTGTGGCGGCGGAGGAACAGGATCCGGACTCTCTGCTGAATGCGGTCAAATCTATCCTTGCTTTCCGTAAGAGCCATGACGAGCTCTGCTCCGACGCACCGTTTGAGGTGGTCTATGCCGAGGCGGACTGCCCGGTATTCGTCTACCGGAGATCGGGACTCCTGATTGCGGTCAACCCGAAGGCAAAGTCCTGCACGGCACCGGTCGCTTCAGCGGGCGAGGTGCTGTATCAGATCGGAAATGCGACGCCGGGGGAAAAAGAGATCACGATGGGACCGCAGTCGTTTGCGGTGATCAGAAGAGACTGATCGTGGATGGAAAACTGCGGGGGTGCCGGAAGACTGGTCTGTGCTGAAGGACAGGCTTTTTCGGCACCCGTTTGCAGCGCCCTCTTGCGACAACTGGGGGCGGTCTGTGGCAGAAAAAATGACATCACAAAAGCGGCACCGCCTGAACAGGGTTCAGGCGGTGCCGCTTTTCCGAAATTCCGGAGATGCTTCTGACGAGTGGATTGTCCCTAACGAGTTTAGCTTGTTTGGTACAAAAATTGTACCAAACAAGCTAAACTCGTTAGGGACAATTTTTGTACCGAATGGGCGAGGTTACTGGATGGTGATGGAATCCCAGTAGTCGGACGGCACGAGGGAGATGTATGTTTTGCCGGTGTTGAGCACGAGTTCGTTGCCGTCGGCGTCGAAGAACTGGGTGGGCTGTGTCGCGTCGGTCTTGGTCCAGAAGATGGGGATCATTTTGCCGTTGGTGAGGTAGTATCCCTTCTGGTTGGAGGCGATGCAGTTGTAGATCAGGTATCCGTTCTTGTCGAGCTGGGAGAAGGTGCAGTTCTCAAGGATGACGTTCTTGAAGGTGAGGGGGTCACCGCTGTCTGCGTCTTCATGGCGGCTGCCGTATTCATAGTAATCGTAGGTGCCGGTGCTGTCGTTGTATTTCAGCGCGGATTTGTTGTGCTTGAAGGCGGCGCTGAGGTCCACGTCGGTTGCGGCGCTGGCATCGCTGTATTTGTCGGCGAGGTCAAATTCCGTGCCCCACTGGGCGAACTGGAAGTGGGAGGTTTTGGCGGAATCCACGGCGTACTGGTTGTAGGTCTTGGAGATGCCGGCGGAGTCCAGGTTGCTGTCAAGGTCTCCGGTGCAGATGTATTCGGTGAATTCCCAGTCCTTGCCGTTCTTCACACGGGAGAAGACGCCGGAGAGGTGGTCTGCCCAGGCGTTCTTGAGGTATTCGTCGATGTAGAACGGGCCTCCGTCGTGGCAGAGGACGGCGTTATACTCGCCCATCAGCAGGATGTTGGTGGGACGGGTGGAGCGGATGGAGCCGAGCTGCTTGATGGTGCCCCAGTCCTTGACGACGCACATCAGGCGGGTGACACGGTCGTTCTCAGTGCTGTTCATCAGCTCATAAACGATATCGGCATCCGCTGTGCCGTAGTGCGGCAGAGCGGTCTTCTCGTTGTCGACCATAGCCGCGATCGGGCGCTGATCCTTGATGTCCTCGCTGATCGGGGTGCCGGTCAGCTCGGAGAGGTAGTCGCCGTCGGGGATTTCTGCGGAGGTCTGTTCCGTGGATGCCTCGGTGGACGCCTCTGCCGGGGCGGAGGCGGTGCTGGTGGGAATAGATTCCTCCGGCACAGAAACGGTATTCAGCGCGGAGGAGTCATTGCTTCCGCAGCCGGCAAGGACGGAGGCGGCAACCATACCGGCTGTGACAGCGCTCCAGATTCTCAGATTTTTTTTCATAAAGATTTTATCTCCTGTTTCATTCATGCAAAGTAATGATCTGTATTATGTTTACATTTGAAGGAAAAAGGCAAATTGCTTTCTCATTCTAGCACAGTTTATTTATATTGCAAAACGTGGAAGCTCTGAATTATTCGATGTGGAAGCTCTGGATCATGCAATGTGCGCGGAAGCTCTGGATTATACGATGCGCGAGGAAGATTTGAATCATGTAATGCATATGGAAGCTCTGAATCATGGTATGATAGCTACATTGAAACGGAACTATCTGACGCTGACGCACGGGCATTCATTGTATGGTGACGTCGATCCATCACTTTCAAATGGATAGGGAATTCATATCCGTATGAGATCAATGTCCCGGTTGTGTTCCGATGCGGGAGAAACCCATTGTGCTTTTTTCCGCGGGGCAAAAAGTGCGGCATGAGGTATATAAGAATGACGGGGAAACGCGCGGCGGGGGAAAAATGTGGAGTGCGGGCAGACTTGCCGGAGAGGGGCATTCTGGTGCTGTATCTGGGGCTGTTTGCAGCGACTGCTCTGCTGCTCGCCTGGTTTCAGCCGCTTCAGCCGACGTCGCCGATGCTGGTCAATCCGCCGGATGAGTTCACGCGGATTGTCATTCCGCGGTATATCTGCGACCATGGGACGCTGCCCACGGGGTTTGAGCCGGAGGTGCAGATCGCGGGGTACGGCGGTTCCTATGCCTTTTTTCCATATCTTCCTTACATTTTCATGGGCTGGGCCATGCGCCTCACATCTCTGTTCACGGGGCAGGAGGCCGCGCTCACGATGGCCGCGCGCTGTGTCAACGTGGCCTCGGGCCTGCTGATGGCTGTGACAGTCTATTTTCTCTCGCGCAGGGTTTTCCAGGACCGCGCGGTTCGCTGGGCATTCTGCTATATCGTGATGTTCTGGCCGGAGCAGCTGTTTGTGCACACGTATGTCAACACGGAATCGATGAGTCTTCTTTCGACCGCGATGATTTTGCTTGCACTTGTGGCGGTGTATCAGGAGGGACCGGAGATCCGGCACTCCGTCCTGCTGGCGGCGGGGCTCGTGTTATGCCTTCTTACTTATTACAATGCCTATGGCTACGTGCTCGCGGCAGTGGTGCTGTTTGTCGGGTCTTTCTTATATCCTGTGCGGCATCCTTTGCAGCACCCGGGGGAGAAATGTCAGAGCATGTTTTCTCCCGTATCGGGACAAGGGCGTGAACAGAGTCAAAATACGTTTGAAAACGGCATATCGGTGCCGTCTTCAGACGCTGGCGGGGCTGCGGGGAAAGGGCTGGTCTGTGACCGGTCGCTCCTGCTGCGGCGCGGATTTCTGGTGCTCGCGCTGGTGCTTGCGGGAGCCGGATGGTGGTTCGTGCGGAGTGCTGTGCTCTTTCACGGGGATTTGTTTGGTCTTGCGACCATGCGGAAGGTGCGGGAGCCGCTGCAGGGGATCTTTCCCCCGACCTATCGTGCGCAGGGCAAGTCGATTCCGGAGATGTTCCGGGAGACGGGGCTGTTTTCGCAGATGCTGAAATCGTTCATCGCAAGCTACGGGGCGAACAGTATTTTTGCGGGGCCGGGGCTCTATTTTTATGACCGCTGCTTTCTGTTCGGCGGCGCCGCGCTGGCGGTCGTCTTCGGCGCGGCCGGAGAGCGGAGGCGGAGTGGGCGACGGCGTTTCTTTCATGCAGTGGTGATTGCAGCTGCGCTCTCGGTGTGGGCGCTCTGGCTCTGGTACAGCTACGCGATGGACTTTCAGCCGCAGGGGCGGTATCTCCTTGCATCGATTCTCCCGCTGTTCTACTATATGACAGCAGGCTGGATGCATCTTGCGGACGCGCTGCGGATCCGGGGAAGGCTGCGGACGGCGCTGGCAGCGATGGCTGCCGCGGCGGCTGTGTTCTGGGAACTGCGGTTTGTCCTGGGGACGGTTCTGCCGCTCTGCGTGAGCATCTATGTCGCATGATAAATATTCTTTGAGGTCGATATGGTATTCTCCAGCGTAATCTTCACATTCCTGTTCCTCCCGATCGTGCTCGGGCTGTATTTTGCGTGTCGGAATGACCGGTGGAGGAACGGCGTGCTGCTGGTGTCGAGCCTGTTCTTCTATTGGTACGGCGAGCACACGTTTTTCTTCATCATGCTCGCGTCCATCCTGGGAAATTATCTGTTCGCCCTGCTGATCGACCGCTCCGCGGGGACGGGGCGGCGGAAATTCTGGCTGACGCTGGACGTGATCGCCAACCTGAGTGTGTTCTTTGTTTTCAAGTATCTCAATTTCACGCTCAAGATGGCGAATGATCTGTTCCATGCGAATGTGCCCGTGACGAATATTGCACTGCCGATCGGCATCTCGTTTTTCACCTTCCAGGCGATGTCCTATGTTTTTGACGTATACCGCGGAGATGCGGAGGTGCAGAAAAACCCGCTGCGGCTCGCGCTCTACGTCGCGTTCTTCCCGCAGCTGATCGCCGGGCCCATCGTCCGCTACAAGACGATCGAGGAGCAGATCCGCACGCACCGGACCATCACGGCAGAGCGGTTCGGCTACGGCGTGGAGCGGTTTATGATCGGGTACTGCAAGAAGGTCATCATCGCCAACAACCTCTCCAACTGCGTGTCATACCCGTTCGCACTGCTGGATTTTGCCGGGGCGGATCACCCGGTGCTTTACTACTGGATCGGCGCCGTGGCCTACTCGCTTCAGATTTTGTTTGATTTCTCGGGATATTCGGACATGGCGATCGGCATGGGCGAGATGTTCGGGTTCCATTTTGACGAGAACTTCAACTACCCGTATATGGCAAAATCGGTGACAGACTTCTGGAGGCGCTGGCACATCTCTCTGTCGAGCTGGTTCCGCGATTACGTCTATATTCCGCTCGGCGGCTCGCGGGTCAGTGTGCCACGGCACATTTTCAACATGCTTGTTGTCTGGGGACTCACCGGCATCTGGCACGGCGCGAATTATACCTTCTGGCTCTGGGGTCTTATCTACTGGTTCTTCCTCGTGATTGAGAAATATCTCATCCGGCCGGAGCAGCGGCCGCGGGGCGTGCAGATCGCTTGGCGCGTCGTGACGCTCCTCATCGTCATGTTCGAGTGGGTGCTGTTCAATGCCGTGGGCCTGAAGCAGGGCATCCACTACTGGATGGCGATGCTCGGCTTCTACAATCACAGCCTCGGCTTCACCAATCCGGATGTCATCCGGCTGTGGCGCGAGTGGGGACCGTATATCCTGATGGGTGTTCTGTTCAGCACGCCTGCGGCGAAGGTGATCCGCGCGCGCTGCAACAAAAGCGCAGGACTCCGCGCATTCTGCGACGTGGCCTTCCCGGTTGGACTGTTTCTTGCGTTTGTTTGGGCGGTGTCCTTCCTCGTGATGGGCGCGCATAATCCGTTTATTTATTGGGACAATCCGGAGGGAGCAGTATGCCGGAGAAGTATGAAAATCTGGATATTTCGGAATCTTCGTTTCGTTTGAAGCTGGTGCTCGGTCTGTTTCTGGCGGGGCTGATTTTCGCGGCGGTGTATACGGATATCGGGATTCTGCGGTATAAGATCACGGGGAAGCCGGATCTGTCGTACTGGACGAGCGACGCGGACGCGGACAATTTCGAGGCGCAATACACGGCGTGTTTTCCGTTCAAGCTGTTTCTGCTGAGCGCGAACGGCGGGATCAACCGCGCGATGGGCGAGCGGGAGATGAATGATGTCGTCCGGATGAACAATGGGTATCTGACGGCCCTGATGGTGCAGGTGCCGGAGGAGCGGCTTCGCGCGGAGGCGGACAAGGTGGCGGCGCTGCAGGAGTGGCTGGAGAGCCGCGGGATTCCGTTCCTGTATGTGGCAGGTCCGGTGAAGTCGAACGAGAAGGATCCGGAGCTGCCGGCGGGGGATGTGGATTACACAAACGCAAATCTGAACATTTTTCTGGATGAGCTCGACAGGAAGGGTGTGAATTATCTGGACCTGCGCAAGGAGATGGAGAAGGACGGGATGAATTCGTATGACTGGTTCTATCATACGGATCATCACTGGACGACACGGGCCGGGTTCTGGGCATATGGCAAAATCGAGAACTGGCTTGTGGATACGACCGGGATCACGGTGGATCCGCAGGTGACAGATCTGAACAATTATCAGATCGACCGGTATGAGAAGATCATGCTGGGGTCGCGCGGCAAGCGGGTGGGCCTGCTGTACGGCGGCGTGGACGATTTTGAGATGATCACGCCAAAATTCGAGACGAGTCTGACGGATGTCGCGACAGGCAAGACGGGCACGTTTCAGGATCTGCTGGTGAAGGAGGACTATCTGAAAAATCACGAGACGGATTATCTGCGGTCGGATATCTATGATCTGACGCTGCAGGGAGCGACGCACGTGGTGAACAACAAGTCGGCCAATGACGCGAATATTATCTTCATCACGGATTCGTTCGGCTTCACGGTGCAGCAGTATCTGGCGCTGACGACGAGCCGGCTGGATGAGATCTCCGCCTACACGCCGCAGGGTGTTTCGCAGCTGGCTGGCGAGGGAGGCGTGAACCCGGAGGCGGTGATTCTGCTGCAGTGCCCGGTCTTCAATCTCGGCGTGGACACGAGCTTTGACTTCGGTATCGACGGAGCCGGGCAGTGAGAGACGCCGGTCCGGCGGCGCAGCATGCGTGGGGTATATCTGCAACAAAATGGCATATCGCGGAGACGCGGCGGGAATTGCACCGCGGCGGGGGCATTTTTACAATAAAGACAGCGATTCGGAAGGATCACGATCCGGAAAAGCGGCAGGCAGGAGATATAAGCGGGGGCGGTTATGGTGACAAGAGATCGGCTGGCACAGATTTACGGAGACGACGCGGAGCAGGCGGAGAAGCGCTTTGCGGCGCTGGAGAAAACATACCGGGCATCGTTCGGGGAAGGGGAACTCTCCTGCTTCACGGCACCGGGGCGCACGGAGATCATCGGCAATCACACGGATCACAACGGCGGCAGGATTCTCGCGGCGAGCATCACGATGGACACGATCGCGGCAGCGGCGGTGAACGGCACGTCGGTGGTGCGAATTCTGAGTGAGGGATATCCGGATCCGATCGTGGTGGACTGTGATGCGCTGGATAAGGTGCCGGTTTGCCAGGGAAGTACATCGCTGGTGGCAGGCATCCTCGCGGCGGCAAAGAAGTTCGGATATCAGATCGGCGGGTTCAACGCCTGCGTCTCGACACAGGTCATCAGCTCGGCAGGCGTGTCCTCCTCCGCTTCCTTTGAGATGCTGGTCTGCGCGATGCTGAATCAGTTCTTCAACGGAGGCGCGATCGACTGCGCGCACTACGCGCGGATGGGCCAGTATGCGGAGAATGTGTACTGGGAAAAGGCCTCAGGCCTCATGGACCAGATGGCCTGCGCGGTCGGCGGAACGATTCTGCTCGATTTTCAGGGCGGAGATGTGAAGTATGAGAAGGTGGATTTCTCATTTGACGCGCTGGGCTGCAGCGAGGTGATCATCAACACCGGCAAAGGTCATGCGGATCTGTCGGCGGAGTACTCCTCGATCCCGCAGGAGATGCGGCTGGTGGCAAAGGAGTTCGGCGGAGAAAATCTGTGCGACGTGAAGGAGAGCGATGTGCTCGCGGCAGTGCCGGCGCTCCGGGAGAAGCTGCACAATGACCGGGCGATCCTCCGCGCGGTGCATTATTTTGAGGAGTGCAGCCGCGTCGATCAGGCAGCCGCGGCGCTCCGGGAGGGAAGAAGCGAGGAAATGCTGCGGATCATCGAAGAATCCGGGCGGAGCTCCTACGAGCTGCTTCAGAACTGCTACGTGCCGGATCATCCGGAGGAGCAGCCGATCCCGATGGCACTCATGCTTGCGCGGCTGTATTTTGCCAAAATCGGTTCCGGCATCTGCCGTGTGCATGGCGGCGGCTTCGCGGGCGTCATCATGTGTGTGCTGCCGAAGCTGGAGACAGAGAAGTTTGTGGAGTACATGACGCCGTATTTCGGCGCGCAGAATATCTATGTCACCGGAATCCGTCAGACCGGCGCTGTGTGCATCGGCGAATGAGCAGCAAATCTCAAGCGGAGGATCCCGTTTGACAAGAGCTGCCGGGACAGCGGAACCGGGACAAATGATTCCGGCATCCATCAAAACATTTCCTGGTCAGAACATTCTTTTGGGCTCGTGATCGGGGTGATCGGACTCACCCTCGATGACGGGCCCGTTTTCTTCGTCGTACACCTCGAGAAAGCTGTGTTTGCCATTCTGATCCTTCCAGCCGAGGATTTTGGACAGGGGCACGTTCTCCATCGATTTGAAAAGATTTGCCTCGATGTAGGGGTTGGTTTTCTTAAGCTCCGCGATGAGGTTCTTGGTGTACAGCCGCTTTGAGGCGGTGTCGCCGTTCGCCCGGCAGGTGGTGCAGGTGTCCGTGAATTTGCAGGCGCACTGGATGAAGTGCAGCCCGTTGTAGTCGCGCCAGTGCTTGATGTCCGCCTCGCGGATGCAGTACATGGGCCGGATGAGTTCCATGCCCTCGTAGTTCGTGCTCCGGAGCTTCGGCATCATGGCCTGAAACTGGCCGCTGAACATCTGCCCCATGAGAATGGTCTCGATGACGTCGTCATAGTGATGGCCGAGCGCGATTTTGTTGCATCCGAGTTCCTTCGCCTTCTTGTAGAGGTAGCCGCGGCGCATCCGCGCGCAGAGATAGCAGGGCGACTCGGTCACGTGATAGACGGAGTCAAAAATCGTGGTCTCGAATATCGTGACCGGTATGCCGAGGAGCTTCGCATTTGTCTCGATGACGTTCCGGTTCATCTCGTTGTAGCCGGGGTCCATCACGAGAAAGACCAGCTCGAACGGAAACTTGTTGTGCCGCTTCACCTCCTGAAACAGCTTGGCCATGCACATGGAATCCTTGCCGCCGGAGATGCAGACGGCGATTTTATCGCCGGGCTTCACGAGCTCATATTCCACGATGGCGTGGCAGAATTTTCCGTACAGATCCTTCTTGAATTTGCCGCGGATGGATTTCTCAATCTCCTTCCGGCGCTCTTCATCCGCCTCGGCGCGCATGGCGGATTCATAGACGAACCGTCCGTATCCGCCCTCCAGGTTGTAGGCATCGAGTCCGCGCGCGCGGAGCGCCTCCGCCGCGTTCTCGCTGAGGCGGCCGTAGCGGCAGACCACGACGAGGCGGTAATCCCCGGCGTTCTTCGGCAGCGCGGCGCTGCCGCCGAGAATGGCGTCGAGATCATAGTGCAGCGAGCCGGGGATGCTGTCCTTTTCAAAATCCTCGCGCTCGCGCACATCGAGGATGAGATAGGTCGACGGGTCCCAGTGAAAGAGCTCGTCCGGTGTGATGCCTGCATTTTCCAGTTCTGACATATATACCTCCGGCTTTGATTTTGCCTGTGATCATCCATGCTCCGGTGCGCCGGTACATGCAGTCGGGCGGTCCGACGCTCTGACCGGCCGGCAGGACGGGGAGCCGCGCCATCTGCCGGAACATTCCTCCTCCGGCCCGGAATTTCCATGCAGGGCGTGGGAAGTATGGTAGAATGAAGCCATGGATGACATGATCAATGTGTTAAAAGAATACCAGGGAAACGGTGCGCTGCTGCTTCTTTATCTCGCCGCGCTGCTCTATCTCCTGATCACGGAGCGGAACCGGCGGACAAGACTGATGCTGGTGTACCTGCCGCTGACGATTCTGATTTTGTTTCTCCTGCCGCCCGTTTACCGCTTCTACACGGCGCGGAACGAGGGAGATACCTATTATCGGATTCTCTGGCTCCTGCCGATGGGAGTTACGATGCTCTACGCCGGACTCAGGGCGACGATTCACCTGCCGGGAAAGCTTCGCTTCGCGGGGTATGCCGTGCTGTGCGCCGCCGTCATTGTATGCGGTTCCAGCGTTTACCGCAACAGCAATGTGATCAGGGCCGAGAACCGGCTTCATGTGCCGCACCAGGTGGTGGATATCTGTGACTACCTGCTCGCGGACAGCGGCGGGGAGGAGGTCAGCGCCGCCTTCCCTTCCAACATCGTGCAGTTCGTGCGCCAGTACACTTCCAGGGTCAATATGCCTTACGGCCGCGACATGCTCATCGCAAGATGGGGTTACTGGAACGAAGTCTACGACGCCATGGAAAAGCCGGACACCGTGGAGGCAAAGACCCTCGTCAAGGCGCTGAACGACACCTATACCCAGTACCTCGTCATCCTGCAGGACCGCAGCGTGGACGGCGATTTTGCCGACTACGGCATGGAATATATGGGCAATGTAGATGGCTTCGACCTGTGGAAGAACGGAAATATCTGTCCCTGACAGATTATTCCTCCGTTTTCTCGTCCCCCGCGACGTCGCTGCCGGTGCCGGTGCGGAAGTTGTACTCTGCCTGGCCGTTCTCGATGATTTTGTAGACGAAGTGTCTGGCGATGGCGGTGTTGCCCGCGCTGTTGAGGTGGACGCCGTCGGTCATGTATTCCTGATAGTTCTGGCCGTTGATGGAGCCGTAGTAGTTGTCGAGGAAGGAGACCTGCTCGCCGACGCAGACGTCCACAGCCTTGAGCCAGTAGGTGCTCATGTCGCCGTTGCCGATGTTGGTTGTGTCGCCATTCTGGAGGGTGCCGCTCTGGTCCTCAATCCTGGTGTAGGTCGGGGACAGGAAGACGAGGCGGATCCACGGGTATTTCTCATGGATGCGGCGGATGCCGAGCCGCAGGGCGCCGGTGTAGGTGACGATGTCGAGGTCGTTGGCGTCGTTCCAGACCGCGGAGCCGTTCAGGTAGTCGGCGGCGTTGTAGGAGATGGCGATCATGTCGATGGTGTTCCAGTCGATGCCGGCCAGGGTGGATGCGGCGTCAGCATAGACCGGGGTGTCGCTGTGGTAGGCCGCCACGTTGCTGAGCGCGGAAAAATCTCCGGTGCTGATGCAGTTCGCGACGTAGAAGAAGTTGTAGATGTCGTCCATGTCGTGCTGGCTGTCAGTTTTATAATCCGTATTGAAGCAGGTGATCTGGGATCCGGGGAAGGCGGCGGTGATGGTCTGCACGTTCCCGAGGGAGGCCACCTGCCCGGCGATGCCGCTCTCCGTCTCGTCGTCGCTGATCAGATCATTTCCCAGAAACAAAATATTCGTGACGCCGTCATCGGTGTGTCCCTCGAGGTCTTTGGGATTCTGCGCGACAATCACGTCCTGCACCTCAATATCGTAATCAGTCGTCGTTTCATTGCGGTTCCAGACTGATTTCTCGCCTATATTCCAGACAAAGAGCCAGATGACGATGGCCGCGACGCCGGCCGCGATCGCAACGGCAAGGACCTTGTTGAGGGTGCCCAGGTGGAAGGCGCCTTCTGTGTGTGCAGACCTGTGCTTTTCAGGAAATGCCAAATCATACTCCGTTTCCGCGGAGACGTCCGGATCATCTGCCGGCGACTTTCCTTCTTCGTCGTCCCAGAGCAGATCATCAATTTCATCTTCGCCGGACTCCGGCTGTGAAAACGTGTCCGGGTGATTCTTTCTAAATGCCATTCTTATACCCCGCTGAGGCAATCCGCGCATGCGGTTTTGCCGAATGCGGCAGCCGGTGCGTTAGCACCGTTGCTGCTGTTTGAAAGTACTGCATCAGCAGAACTTTCAAACTTATACCTCTTGCTGAGTTCTTTGCGTCATCCGCGGTAAAAACCGGGATGTGCAGCGCCCGATGACAGATTTTATTCTGAAGAAGCTGCAGCGCATTGAGTCATGCGATAACCCGCTAAAAAAGCTTTCTCCCTGCATCGGCACCAATCATGGTAAGATTGTAGCGCGGCACGCCGGGAAATTCGACCTGATTTTGCAAGATTGCAGGATGAAAGGCATGCGGAGCCGACACAGTGTTTTAAAATCGTCTGCCGGGACCATGCACACAAGCTCATTCGGTCATTCTCCGCGGGAGCGGCAGAAACACGAAACATTGGCATGAGGTATTCCTGATGAAAAAGAAACTGACGTGGAAGGATATCTGTATTCTGCAGGGAATTGTCATGATTTTTTCCCTGACCTCGGTCACGGCAAAATTTGCCTCCGGTCAGGCGGCATTCACCAGAGGGTTCTTTCTGTTTTACGGTCTTGAGGTGGTGATTCTGGGCGTCTATGCCCTGCTCTGGCAGCAGGCGATCAAGCGGATTGATATCTCCATCGCGTACGCAAATAAGGCGATGGTTCTGCTCTGGGGACTGCTCTGGAGTGTGATGATCTTTCATGACTCCGTCACACCGAAGAAAATCGCGGGCGTGCTCTTTGTCATTGCGGGCGTCTGCGTGCTGAACCGGGATGGCAGGAGCGGAGAGGGTCCGCAAGCGTCCGGCACTGACGCGGATCAGTGGAAGACTGAGAGGAAGGAGGGCGGAAAATCATGAGCAATTTACAGATTTGTATCCTTATCATGATTTGTTCGGAGCTGATCGCCTCATCGTCTCAGATACTGCTCAAGAAGAGCGCCGGCATCCGGTATGACAGCTGGCTTCGGGAGTATCTCAACAAGTGGGTGATCGCGGGCTATCTGATGCTGTTTGTCTCCATGCTCCTGACGATCCGGGCGTATGCTTATGCGGATTCATATATGAACGTTCCGGTTCTTGAGACCATGGGCTACATCTTTGTCATGCTGCTTGGCCGGATCTTCTTCGGAGAGAAAATCACGCGGAACAAAATTGCCGGAATGATTCTCATCCTGACCGGAATTCTGATTTTTTATCTGTGACGATTTGCATCCAGACCAGAATAAATACTGAATCAACACGGAATCTGAGCAGGGTGCATGCGCACCGTGCAGACAGATTCTGACATCTATGATCTATTCGCCTGCCCCTTCGGACGGAGAGCTGTTTTCATGATTTCGGAGAACCATACAGAAGATAATAATTCTTATTTTGATGAGACGGAGCAGATGGACGTGCATGCGGTCCTGGGGAATGACGACGAGGGCAGAGCGGCCTTTCGTTCCCCTGCGGAATCCGATGCCGCGGAGGCGCTGGACGAAACGGACACGATTAATCTCGGAGAGCACGCAGGAGGAGCGGCACTACAGGCAGCGGCAAAATCTGACGCCGCGGAGGCGTTGGACGAAACGGACACGATTGATCTCGGAGAGATCGGGCGGCGTGCAGCGCTGCGGGCGCGGGGGCCGGAGGAAAGTGCAGAATCGGAGACAAAAGGAGCCGGGAGAGGCGATGCGGACGATTTCATCAGCGGCGATGCGGATGAAGGGATGGACGGCGAACCGGAGGACGCCTCGAGCGCTGAGATGGAGATGCCCGGGGAAAGCGCTGAGGAAGACCTGTCAGTGGGCTCCCCGGAAGAACTGACGTATCATGATGGGGGAAATTTTACCGGGGACAAAGCTGAAAACATCCCGGGGAAGACGGAAGAAGTTCTGTCAGACACGGATGAAGATGCGGATGCGGAGGGCTTTGAGGAGGACGAAGAAAATGCCGGGCCGGCAAAGCGCCGCAGGCCGGTTCTGCGTGCTGCCCTGGCAGCGGCCGGCGTCATAGCCGCTGCGGCGCTGTTCTTTGCCGGTATTCAGCTTTACCGATATATACAGCTGCAGCGGGTGCTTGGTACCTTTGCGCAGATCGGGGTACAGTTTCCGCTGGACGGCGCGATGGGGGAGGACAAGATCAGGGCAGTCGGAGATGCCCGCGCGGAAGCACTGGCTGCTGAGATCGCGGCGCAGGAGAAGGCGGAGCGGGAGAAGAAGCGGCAGGAAGCGCTGCTTGCCATGGAGAAGGCAAAGGCGAAAACCATCGAGCTTCGTCTTATCTCGATTCAGAAGGACCTCAAGATCAAATTTGTGGATCAGAAAACCGGCAGCGTGGTCCCGGATGTAACGTGGAAATGCAGCGTCACGGATCCCTCAGGCAAGAGGGTGGAATATACGAACGACGACCAGGACGGCATCATTTATAAGAAGAATCTCGCAGCCGGAACCTATCAGGTGGCGATGCTGCCCTTTGACAAAACGGACGAAGATTACCGGTATTATACCTTTTCGACGGATCCGAAATCCATTGAAGTGAAGGACACCATCGAGTACGCCAGGGTGGATGTCAGCGATGAGGTGAAGACGGAATCACAGGTCAATGTCGCGAAGGAGGATACGGAGCACCAGCAGAAGCAGGCTGTGCAGAGCGCCATCACGGACACGGTGGAGTATGTAGAATCCACAAAGACGGAGGTCGGCGAGGGCGAGGACGGCTTTGCTTCCGATGAGGATACCTACGAGGCCGTACCGAAGAGCGAGGTGCCGGCACCCGGAACCAGCGCGGCTCTTGACCACATCCCGGCTCCTGACTGCATCCTGGCTCTGGAGCGGAAACTGGCGCTTGATCGCAACCCGGCTCCTGACCGCATCCCGGCGCAGGAGCAAATTCCAGCACTGGACTGCATCCCGGCGGAGAAGTCAGCGTATCTGTCAGCCGCCGTGCGGGCGGAGCAGACTTCTCCGGTGCTGAGCGCGGATGTGAGCTCGGCCGGGCAGAGTACGGACCAGAGTGCTGGAGGGCAGAACACAGATCAGGCGTCGCCCACGCTGACGGTTTCGATTGACGGCGGAGACCGGACGATCCGGACCACTTCGGTCAGCCTGCATGCTTCCGTCAGCGCCTCGGACGGCGGGCAGGCAGCCTGCACCTGGAAGACCGACGGCGGAAACGGCACGCTGGACCGCACAGACGGGACAGATGTGACGCTCAGCTTCACCGGGTCCAGCACGACGACGGTCACGGTGACCGCGGCAGAGGGGAATCTCTCTGCGACGGCGCAGGCAGTCATTCAGTACAATGCTGCGCAGGTTACCAATATTGTTTCCGTGATCCCGTCGAGCGTCAGCCTGTCTGTCGGCGTCACGCGACAGATCAGGGCGTCTGTGGAGACCTCAGACGGCGGGAAAGCGCAGGATCAGAGCGTGACGTATACCAGCTCGGATTCCGGGATTGCTACAGTGTCCACGGACGGCCTCATCACCGCTGCAGCGCCGGGCACCTGCACCATTACGGTTGCGATGGCAGGAGACAGCGCTGTCTCCTCCGATATCTCCGTCACCGTGACCGGAAGCAGCGAGCCTCTCAGGGATGCGGATGGGAAACAGCTCTACATCAAAACGGCGGACGGGACATATAAGCCTGCCTCCGCCAGCGATTATGATCTGTATGACACCTTTTACCGTCTGTCCGCCGGTAAGAAGAAATATCGGTACACCGGCTGGCAGACCCTGAGCGGGAAAACCTATTATTTTGACAAAAACGGCAAAGCGGTGACCGGGAAACAGATCATCCAGGGGATTACCTATCAGTTCGGGGAGGACGGCAGCCTGACAAAGAGCGCGTCCGCGGTGCTGGGCATCGACGTCTCGCGCTGGAACGGCAGCATCGACTGGAATGCGGTGAAGAACGCCGGTGTGCGCTACGCGATCATCCGATGCGGCTACCGCGGTTCCGGTACAGGTGCGCTGGTGCAGGATTCCATGTTCAAAACAAATCTCGCCGGCGCAAAGGCAGCCGGCCTCAAGGTCGGCGCCTATTTCTTCTCCCAGGCGGTGGATGAGGCGGAGGCCGTGGAGGAGGCGTCTATGGCGCTGTCCGTGGTCGGCGGCAGCGGCCTTGACTATCCTATTTTTCTTGATGTGGAGAGCAGCGGCGGCCGGGGCGACGCCATCGATGCCGCGACGCGCACGGCAGTCGTCCGGGCCTTCTGCGCGACGATTCAGAATTCCGGACGCAGGGCCGGCGTGTACGCGAACACCACCTGGCTCTCGCAGAAGATGAACGCGGGACAGCTCACGGCGTACACCATCTGGCTCGCCCAGTATGCTCCTGCGCCGACCTACTCCGCGACGCGCATCGATCTCTGGCAGTATTCCTCGGCTGGTAAAATCGACGGCATCAGCGGGAATGTCGATTTGAACCAGAGTTACATGGAGTAGGAATTTAATGATTCACTCCAGGGGGCTTTTGATTCTGTAGTGGAAGAGGATATGGAAGAACGGGCTTTGCCACTCGGGTACCCCGGCAGAGAACTTCCAGTCGAACGCCTTGATGATAACCGTTGGAAGGAAACAGTATCGACATCCAGACTGTAAAGCGGAAATAGGACTTGATGGATCGATGTTCAGCTTAAGAATGCGCAGGAGGAGAACATGAGCATACCCTTTCTTCAAACTATCGGCTTTCAAGAGAAATTTCAGCAGGACATTCAGTGCTGCGCGGCGTCCGCGCGGTGCGGGGAACTCATGCAGCATTCTTCTTTTACCGGGATGCTGTCGACAGAGACGGCGCGGGAGGCCGTGCAGAAGCTGTATGAGGAGATTGGGGAGGATCCGGACGGCGTTCTGATGCTGACGCTGCAGCTGCTTGCGGTGGAAAAGAAACGGGAGGAACCCGGGACTCTGTGGCATATTCTGACACAGCGCGGCGATACGGCAGAGGAAACGCGAAGGAGGCCGAAGGAGACCGGCTTCAGCGGGCAGAGGGTGTTTGAGGAAACAATGGGCTGTTTCCCGCGGTTTGTAAGGGAGTACAGGCATTCCTACGGGCACGACGGATTTGACCGCTGGGGATGGACAATTCGTCAGATCAATGGGACGCTGGTACGCCTTGGCGCACTTGAATTTGAGTTTTCTCCCTGGGATCATCGGGTGTATATTCATATCCCGGGAGGCGCCGATCTGTCTGCGGACAGTATTGCGGACTCCCTGCGACAGGAGATCCGATTCGCCGAGGCGTACGAACCAGATTTCGCGGGAAAAGATCTACATTGTGAGTCCTGGCTGCTGTCGCCGGTACTGCGGCAGTTTCTGCCCGAAGGTTCGAGGATTCTTGCGTTCCAAAATCTTTTTGACATCACGGAGACAAATCCCGAGGATAATGCCTATCTGGAGTGGGCTTTCGGACTGGCGCCCGGTCAGATTGAGCATGCGGAACTTTCAGTTCTTCAGGAGAGTACGTCGCTGCAGCGCAGCCTGAAGCAATATGTTCTGCAGGGCGGCAGAGTCGGATCCGGAGCGGGGATTCTAAAGCGGTAAGCGTGCAGGAATAGAGGCAGAAAGTATTGAATGTGACGCGGATACGTCGGTTTCGAACGGACACCGGCGCCGCGGGCGTTAACGTTCCAACGCAGGAGGAAGCCCATTCTGGTCTTTCAGAAATGGGTGCTGCAGGGGATGCGGTATGGAGGTACAAGCTTGATGCGGGGAAGCAGGATGACGGTCACAAATGCGCTGATTCTGATCAATATCGCGGTTTTCCTGCTGGAGGAGATGGCAGGCGGCTCCATGAAGTCGTCAGTCGCGATACGGTTCGGTGCGCAGCTGACGTCGGCTGTGACGGTGCAGCATCAGTGGTGGCGTCTTTTTACCGCGATGTTTGTGCATTTTGGCGCGATGCACATTTTATCGAATATGATCTCGCTGTATCTGCTGGGGCGCTCGGCGGAGCAGGTGCTGGGGCCTGGCAGGATGCTGACGCTGTATCTGGTGTCCGGGATAGTCGGCAATCTGTGCACGGTGCTTCTCGATCTGCACGCGGGGAAGGACACCTTATCCGCCGGCGCGTCCGGCGCGATTTTCGGACTCATGGGCCTGTATGTGGCAATGGCGCTGCTGCCGCGATTCCGCCCGATGGTCTCGGTGCGCAATATTCTGATCATGCTGGCGTTAAATGCGGCGTACGGCATTCAGAACCGGTCCGTCAACATGACGGCGCACACCGGCGGGCTGGCGGCGGGCACGGTTCTGTCGCTGTTTTTCCTCAGCGCGATCGGCGGCTGAGGAGAATTTTGTCAGAGCAGGTCATACAGACACCAGAAGCAGCATACAGAGAACAGACAGCATACAGGAAACAGAGAAGAGGGAGGCGCGGTTTATCATGGCCATTTCCTACGGCAAGCTGGCAATCATCGGAGCCGGGAAGGTGGGCTCCGCGGTATTGAATTCGGTCCTGCGGATGAATATTATCGATGACATTGTGGTGATCAACCGCAACCGGGACAAGGCGCTCGGGGAGGTTCTTGATGCAAGCCACACGACGGCGTTCGCCTACAGTGCCAACGCGCGCATCCGGGTGGGTGACTACGAGGACCTGAGCGATGCGCACATCATTGTCATGACCGCGGGGCCGTCGATTTTGCCGGGCAATCATGACCGGAACACGCTTCTGCGGAAGAACATCGAGGTGATGGACGGCGTGATGCAGCAGATCACGCGGTATACGAGGGAGGCAATTCTGGTCATCATCTCCAATCCGCTGGATATCCTGACGTATTATTTCCAGAAGAAGTACCAGTATCCTGCGGGCAAAATCTTCGGCACAGGGACGCTGCTGGACACGGCGCGCTTCAACAAGATGCTGGGCGACGAGTGCGGCGTGGATGCCAAGAATGTCGTGGGATTCGTGCTGGGGGAGCACGGCTCCACCTCGTTTATTCCGTGGAATACCGTGAATATTGTAGGGGTGCCGTTTGACCAGCTGGCGGAGAAGTTCGGGCTGGATCATCCGATTGACAGGGAGGCACTGCTGCAGGAGACAAAGAAGATCGGACCGCAGATTGTCGACCTAAAGGGTTATACCAGTTCCGGCGTCGCGCTGGCGGCCTGCCGGATCATCGGCGCCATTGTCCGCAATGAGCACTGTGTCGTACCTGTATCGACCGTGATGCAGGGGCAGTACGGATACCGTGATGTGGCGATGAGTCTTCCCTGCGTGTTATCGAAGGAGGGGATTTCCCAAATCGTGGAGGTGCCGCTCGATGAGGAGGGCCTCCGGGATCTGAAGATATCCCATGATCATCTGCGCGGTCTGATCGATTCTGTCGGAGAACCGGAGCCTGTGCAGCGGTGAACGCAGCGGCGGAGAACCGAACGCCCGGCATTCTGCTGTATGATGCAGCAGCGACAGGAAACCGGACGCCCGGCATTCTGCCGCAAGATGCAGCGGCGACAGGAAAACAGAAGGCTGGCATTCTGCTGTATGATGCAGAATGCCATATTTTATGATATTCTTAGTTCGCAAATTGAGCCGCAATGAGAATTAGAATGTGACGTACCAGCGTCACATTTCAATGTGTGCCGCGGCGGCCGGCAGTTCTGGAGGAAATGATGAAAACTTATTTAGTGACGGGAGGCTGCGGCTTTATCGGCAGTAACTTCATCCACCATATGTTCCGGACCTACGGAGACGATATCCGGATCATCAACGTGGATGCGCTGACATACGCCGGCAATCCGGAAAATCTGGCTTCGGTGGAAAATCTGCCGAACTACACCTTTGTGAAGGCGGATGTCTGCGACAAGGACGCGATCCGCAGGGTGTTCGCGGAGAATGACGTCGACGTCGTCGTGCATTTTGCCGCGGAGTCCCACGTGGACCGCTCCATTCTGGAGCCGGAGCTGTTCGTCCGGACCAATGTGCTCGGCACGGCGAATATGCTGAACTGCGCGAAGGAGGCCTGGAGTCTTCCGGACGGGCCGGATCCGCTCGGCAACTATAAGCCGGGAAAGCGGTTCCTGCACGTCTCGACGGACGAGGTGTACGGCTCTCTCCCGGATGATCCGGGCGCGTTCTTCTATGAGACGACGCCCTATGCGCCGCACAGCCCGTATTCTGCCTCGAAGGCAAGCTCGGATTTCCTGGTGAAGGCGTACATGGACACCTATCATTTCCCGGCGAATATCACGAACTGCTCCAATAACTACGGGCCTTATCAGTTCCCGGAGAAGCTGATCCCGCTCATGATCAATAATGCGCTGAACGGCAGGAAGCTCCCGGTCTACGGGGACGGCATGAATGTGCGCGACTGGCTCTATGTGGAGGACCACTGCCGCGCAATTGATCTTGTCATTCACAAGGCGCCGCTCTTCGAGACGTACAATGTCGGCGGGCACAATGAGAAACGGAATATCGAAATCGTGAAGACGATCATCGAGGTGCTCCGGGAGGAACTGCCGGACACGGACCCGCGCAAGGCGAATGTGAGTGAGGATCTCATCACGTATGTGGAGGACCGCAAGGGTCACGACCGGCGGTACGCCATCGCTCCTGACAAAATCAAGCGCGATCTCGGCTGGGAGCCGGAGACCATGTTCCGGGAGGGAATCCGGAAGACGATCACCTGGTATTTTGACCACATGGACTGGATGGAGCATATCACGAACGGCGCGTACATGAAGTATTATGAGACGATGTACGGAAACCGCGGCGCGGCGGAGACAAAGTGAGCGTCACGGCCGTGAACATGGCACGAGGGGAAAGGTTTGAAAGTGGCGTCGATACGCCACTTTCAAACTGACATTGGTGCCGCTGGCACCAATGTCCCGATACGGGAGAAAGCCCATTCGGGCATTCTCCCGCGGATGCCGCAAAAAACGCGGCATGGGGTATAGGTATGAAGGGAATTATTCTGGCAGGCGGCACGGGATCGCGGCTCTATCCGCTGACGAAGGCCGTCTCGAAACAGATCATGCCGGTGTATGACAAACCGATGATCTATTATCCGCTGTCCACGCTGATGCTGGCGGGCATCCGGGACATTCTGATTATTTCGACGCCGCGGGATCTTCCGGTGTTCGAGGAGCTGTTCGGCACCGGGGAGCAGCTCGGGCTCTCCTTTACCTATCAGGTGCAGGACAAGCCGAGGGGACTGGCTGATGCCTTTGTGATCGGCCGGAAGTTTATCGGCGGGGATTCCTGTGCGCTGGTGCTGGGAGACAATATCTTCTACGGGCAGAGCTTCACAAAGGTGCTGATGCGCGCGGCAGCCCGGGAGAAGGGCGCGACGATCTTCGGATATTATGTCAAGGATCCGCGGGAGTACGGCGTTGTGGAGTTCGACGAAAACGGCATCGCGAAGTCGATCGAGGAGAAGCCGGAGCATCCGAAGAGCAATTATGCGGTGCCGGGGCTGTATTTCTACGACAATGATGTGGTGGACATCGCGGCGGAGGTGAAGCCGAGCGCCCGCGGAGAGATCGAGATAACCAGCATCAACAACGCGTATCTGGAGCGCGGGGATCTGCACGTGGAGACACTCGGACGCGGTTTCGCGTGGCTCGACACCGGAAATCCGGACATGCTGCTTGACGCCGCGGATTTTGTCGCGGCCTTTGAGAAGCGGCAGGGTCTGTATATTTCCTGCATCGAGGAGATCGCATACAAGAAGGGCTTTATTGACCGGGAGCAGCTTCTGAAGCTGGCGGAACCGCTGCAGAAGACGAATTACGGCCGGTATCTCGTCGATGTGGCGAACGGGCTGTAAGGCGGACGTACTGTAAGCAGAACGGGCTGCAAGGCGAACAGTCGGTAAGATGAATGGGCTGTAAGGCAGATGTATTGCAGCGGAAATAGAATCGGAGCAATCGCGGTGTAGGCGTCGCGGCTGCCCCGCAGACGCCGCGTCAGAGCGGCATGGAGCGTAAGAGGAGCAAATGGGACAGATTCAGGTAGAGAACTGCGGCGGGATTGAGGGACTGAAGGTTATCACACCGAAGGTATTTCCGGATGCCCGCGGATATTTCATGGAGACGTACAACTACAATGATTTCAAGGCGGCGGGGATTGACTGCACGTTCGTACAGGATAATCAGTCGGCCAGCCGGCGCGGCGTGCTGCGCGGACTGCACTTCCAGATTCACTATCCGCAGGACAAGCTGGTCCGCGTCGTGAACGGCGAGGTGTACGACGTGGCGGTCGACCTGCGGAAGGGCAGTCCGACCTTCGGCAGGGCCTTCGGCGTGGTGCTCTCCGCGGAGAACAAGAAGCAGTTCTTCATCCCCAAGAATTTTGCCCACGGGTTCCTGGTGCTCTCGGAGGAGGCCGAGTTCTGCTACAAGGTGACGGATTTCTACCATCCGAACGATGAGGGCGGTCTGATGTGGAACGATCCGGACATTCACGTGGAATGGCCTCTGCAGGCCGGGGTGGAGCTGATTTTGTCCGACAAGGACAAGGTGCATCCGAGTTTCCGGGAGTACTGTGCGGAGCGGGGAATCACGGTTGAATAACAAGGTTCAGCTGTCGGACAGACAGCGCAGACAAAAATCGATCATTCTCGGGATTGTCCTGGCGGCGGCGTGCGTGATCGGGGTCGTGATCTGGATGCACAACAATCCGCTGGACGACCCGGGCACGGTGCGGCTCAAGAAGATCTGCGGCTATCTGCTGCTCGTCACGGGCGTGCTGCTGATCTTCGGCGCGTATGATAAACTGCTGGTTCTGCCGAAGGAACTGTGGCTGAGCCGGCGCCTGATCTGGCGTCTTGCGAAGAATGACTTCCGCAAACGATATGCCGGATCTTTTTTTGGCGCCGTCTGGGCGATGGTGCCGCCGGTTGTGACGGTCATCATGTACTGGATCGTGTTTGACAAGATCTTCGGGCAGCACACGATGGCGCTGGCGAGCGGCGAGGAGCTGCCGTATGTGGTGTTTCTGACGGCGGGGCTTGTGCCGTGGTTCTTCTTCTCGGATGCGCTGAATTCCGGGACCTGCTCCCTGCTGGAGTACAATTACCTGGTTAAAAAGGTGGTGTTCAAAATCAGCGTGCTGCCGATTATCAAGATCATTGCGGCGCTGTTCACGCACCTCTTCTTCACCGGAGTGCTGCTCGTGATCACGATGGCGGCCGGATACCGGCCGTCCATCTACTGGATTCAGCTGATTTACTACACGTTTGCCGAGTTTATTTTCGTGCTGGGCGTGTGCTACGCGACCTGCGCGATCACGGTCTATTTCCGCGACCTGCAGCAGATCATCAGTATTCTGCTCCAGGTGGGTATGTGGGCGACGCCGATTCTGTGGGATATCACCAGACTGGACGGACGCAGGGTCATGATTCTGGTGAAGATGAATCCGATGACCTACATCGTAAACGGATACCGGAATGCGATTTTCGAGCACCAGTGGTTCTGGGTCCATTTTTATTCCTCCACGTATTTCTGGATTCTCACCGTTCTGGTGTTCTGCATCGGATCGCTGATTTTCAAGAAACTGAAGGTGGGCTTTGCGGACGTGCTGTGACGGATTCCGCAAAAATGCGGCACCGGCATAAGCTGGAGTGGGAAGCGGCTTCGCCGCCCTCCCGGATGCCGCCCGCAGAAAGGCACACATATAAGCATGGAAGCACAAGAGCGGGATATCGCGATTCGGGTCTCCCATCTGAATAAGCGGTACAAATTATACCGGCACAACCGCGACCGTGTGGCGGATGCGCTCGGGCTGCCCGGCGCGCACTACACGGAGCATATGGCGCTGCAGGATGTCAGTATGACGGTGTACCGGGGGGAGACGGTCGGGATCATCGGCACGAACGGCTCCGGAAAATCCACCATCTTAAAGATCATCACCGGCGTCCTCAATCCGACGAGCGGCGACGTGGAGGTCCGCGGCCGGATTTCGGCGCTCCTCGAGCTCGGCGCGGGCTTCAACATGGAGTACAATGGGATTGAGAATATCTATCTGAACGGCACGATGATCGGCTTCTCAGAGAAGGAGATCGCGGAGAAGATCGACGCGATTCTGGATTTTGCCGACATCGGGGAATATGTCTATCAGCCGGTCAAGACGTATTCCTCGGGTATGTTCATGCGGCTCGCCTTCGCCGTGGCGATCAACATCGAGCCGGAGATTCTGATCGTGGATGAGGCCCTCTCCGTGGGAGACGTCTTCTTTCAGGCGAAGTGCTACCACAAGTTCGATGAGTTCAAGAAGCAGGGGAAGACCGTGCTCTTTGTCTCCCATGATCTCTCCAATATCAGCAAGTACTGCGACCGGGTCGTCCTGCTGAATCAGGGCGTCAAGCTGGGGGAGGGATCCCCCAAGGAGATGATCGACATCTACAAGCAGGTGCTGGTGGGCCAGTACGACCCGGAGAAGCACCGCGCGACCGGTGCCGGGCCGGTGCAGTACGATGAGATCATGCAGGTCGCGGCGGCCAGGGCGGACGAGGCGGATGCCAAAATCAAGGGCGACTCCGCGGTGCGTGCGCGGGCGGCGGAGAAGGCGGCCGA
>ONQW01000139.1 GCA_900320025.1 uncultured Lachnospiraceae bacterium | reverse complement strand
TACGAACCGCTCTCCCTGCTCCTTGAGACAAAATATCTGACGACAGAAGCCGCGCCGATCCTCGGCCGCTGCGGCGAATCTCTCCCGGTCTATACTTCCACGCTCTCCGTCCTGTCCGGTATCACCGGCTATCACCTGACCCGTGGAATCCTCGGCGCGTTCCGGCGCACTCCACTTCCTGCGGTGGAGGATATTGTCCGGGACGCCCGCCGCATCGCCGTACTCGAAGATATCGAGAACCCGACCAATGTCGGAGCGATCTTCCGCTCTGCCGCGGCACTCTCCATCGACGCCGTTCTGCTCACTCCCGCCTGCAGCGACCCGCTGTACCGCCGCTCCATCCGGGTCAGTGTCGGCACCGTCTTTCAGATCCCGTGGACCTACATCGGCCTTTCGGATACCCGCCGCAAAACACAGCAGGAGGCCGTCTGGCCGGAAAAGGGCATCACCGCCCTGCACCACCTCGGTTTCCGCACCGCGGCTATGGCACTCTGCGACCGCACCGTTCCCATCGACGATCCCGCCGTGAGAGCGGAGCGCAGGCTCGCCATTCTCCTCGGCAACGAGGGTTCCGGCCTGCTGCCGCAGACCATCGCCCTCTCCGACTATACCGTGAAAATTCCCATGTCTCACGGCGTGGACTCGCTCAATGTGGCCGCCGCCAGTGCGGTCGCCTTCTGGCAGCTGACGAGATAGGGCCGTTGCATTCGCAACAGCCGGCAATCCTTTCCCATGCTACAGTGGAACAGAACTCTGGAGCACAGCCATCCTCAATCAGGCAGACCTCTGCGTCTTCAGAAGAAAGCGGGCAAGAAATGACCATCGAAGAAATCAAGACAGAATTGATGCAGGATCCGAGAAACGCCGGCTATACGGCAAGAAACATCCCTCCAGTGTTTCAGATTTCGCCGGAAGCAAGGGTTCTGATCATCGGGCAGGCTCCCGGCAAAAAAGTGGAGGAGACTCTCATTCCCTTCAACGACAAATCCGGAGAAAAACTGATGTCCTGGATGGGGGTGAGCCGCGACACCTTTTATTCCAGCCGCGTTGCCATCATGCCGATGGATTTTTATTATCCCGGCAAGGGGAAAACCGGCGATCTTCCTCCCCGGAAATTTATCGCGGAGGAATACCACAGCCGCATTCTGTCCCTCATGCCGGATGTCCGCCTGACTGTGCTCATCGGTCAGTATGCGCAGAAATACTATCTCGGATCCCGCTGCCGGAAAACGCTGACCGAGACCGTCCGCCACTTCGAAGATTATCTCCCGGACTTCTTCCCGATCGTCCACCCCAGCCCGCTGAACTTCCGCTGGCAGGCCAAAAATCCGTGGTTCGGGCAGGATGTCGTCCCGGCTCTCCAGGAGCAGATACGGCAGATTCTGTCCGAAACATGACGGCGATCTTCCGGACTCACGATGCCCTGCCCGGCCTTACTATTCCCGGCTGCGACGGTCCTTCCATCACTGTCTTCCCGGCGCCTTGTTCCACACTTCCTGGTCCCGGCTTCTGCGATTTCGATCGCTGCTCCGTTCCATCACTTCGCGCTCTTTCTGAGCGTAAATCTGTTCTTCTGAAAATCGATCAGCCCTTCCTTCCGGAGTGCGGCGAGCTCCCGGCTCAGCGCGCTCCGGTTGGCACACAGATACTCTGCCATCTCTTCCCGGTTCAGCGGAATATTCACCGTGCTGCTTCCCTGCTTCTCCGCCTGAATCTCCAGATAAGCCAGAATTTTGCCGCGCAGATCCGGTTTGGAAATGACCTCGATCTTCTCGATAAACTGCACATTGCGCCTGCCCAGCTGATCGTAGAGATTGTCAGCCAGACGCACATGAAAGGCGCAGTGATGCGAGCACGGATGCATGATATTGCTGAGTGACAGGAACAGCACCCGTGTCTTCTCCGCCGCCTGGAAGGTCACGCCCGACTGCTTCTGCCGCATGATGTGAAACGTCTCCCCGAAAAGCTCTCCCGGCTTCATATAGGAAATGAACACCGATTCCCCCCAGAGATCCTCGCGCACCATATTGACACGGCCGGACAGCACGATGCCGACATACCGGATCTGCTCCTCCTCCATGATAATAATTTCGTCCTTATCGAACTCCCGCACAGTTGGCATAATATGCCCGAAGAGCATCCCGCGCTCCTCTCTGGAAATTCCCTCAAACAGAGGAATATTGACACTGTCCATCACACTGAGATCTGTCATGTCCCGCACTTTTCCTTCCGACTATGCTTTTATACTTTCGCTCTGTTTATACTTTTATACCTTTGCTCTGTCATCGGCCCGTTTTTAGACCGTTTTCAAACAGCACCGATCCTGTATCCTTCTTCTGATCTTATTCTCTATGTGTTGCATATGCAACTAAATATTACCTCTGATCAACGTACACTAAGCACACAGAACAGAAATAGTCCGTCCAAACAAAATTAGAAAGTGACGTTGATTCGCCGCTTTCTAACTGAAATTGGTGCCGCAAAAATTGAAAAAGAGCCGCGATAGACGCGGGAAAGGAAAGCATCATGAGCGCATCGTTATCTCCCATCCATACATGGATGTATCAGAAAATCGCATACCAGGAGCGCCTGCTCGCAGCCCTCGGACAGACCGCCGTCCGCAGCGGCTGGCGCACCGAAGCGCAGCTGAAGGAAGCCGGAATCGGCGAGACGCTGCCTCCGATGGAGCAGGTCATCGATCCGGATGACATTCACGGCAGCCTGCAGGGGATGATCGACTGGGCGCAGCCCAGACTTGCGTCCTTTGTCACCGGTATTCTCACAGAAGATTCCGCAAGACTCTCCGCTCTGGAGGAAACCGCGTTCCGCTTTGGCGTGGTGGTTTTCTCTGAAATCCGGGATCAGGAACCGGCCGGCGACTTCTCCTTTGCCGTCGGACTCATGCCCGGGAGCGGCGCGGGCGAAGAAGCGACTGAACTCTACCGCAAAATCAGTGACGTCCTTCTGAACGGCATGCCCTGCGACCGCGTCGTCCGGATTACGGAGCAGACGCCTGACAGACTGTCCTGGGAGTACACGGCAGATCTCCATGAGCCTTACTGGACCGCCGCCGGCGGGGATGTCAGCTGGTTCCACACGCTCCGCCGCAGCCTTGTCCGAGGCATGCTCGACAGCACAGATTTCACCCTGACAGGCGACGACTGGAGCCACTGCAGCCTTGTAAGGAAATCAGACTAATCTCTATCAATATAAAAAGCCTGCCCCCATTGTGAATGAGGACAGGCTCTTTTCATCCCTCCGCTCTTCGCCGCAGAATTTTGCCACTTTCATCGGTGTCATACCAGAATCCGTCTGCCGGACCGGCCGTATGCGCCGTTCCGCCCTGATATATCCGGACTTCTCTCACTATAAACGGTGCGTCCGTCACCCTGGAATCTGACGCCTGCAGCGGCAGAAGCGTTCCCTCCCGGACAAATACCGGGAGCGTATCCAGATCTGGTTCCGCGGTGATCCACCTTCCGCCCTGTACAGCATTGCCGGTCCAGAAATCGGTCCAGCAGCCCTCCGGCAGCCAGACCGGATAGCTCTTCCGGTCAAAGGGAGGGGCTACAAGGAACCCTTGCCCCAGCATATATTCCAGATCAATTCCCGCTGCCGTCAGATCGTCTGGAAATTCATACAGCAGCGGACGCAGTATCGGCTTTCCGAAGAGATGAGCCTCGACCGCGCAATGATACAAATACGGTTCGAGTTCATGCCTGACCTCATCGTAACGCCTTGCTGTTTCCAGCACATGCGCGGAGTAATGCCATGGTTCCCGCGGCGTCTTGCCGTGCGCCCTGGCTAACGGCATAAACATGCCAAGTTCAAAGGAACGGAGATACTCCTCTTCTGACGGCATACACTCATCGCCATGAGAATCTGTCTTATAAAATCCTCCCAGATCAAATCCCCAGTATGCGACACCGGACAGTGCCAGACTCAATCCTCCGCGCAGAATCGCCGCATGATTGGTGCAGCTGCTGCAGGAATCTCCCGCCCAGGCAGCCGGATAGCGGTGAGAGCCGGCGAATCCGCTTCTCCCCCACAGCATGGGAATTCTCCCCTTCCCCTCCTCAGCAAAATACTCTGCCATTGCCTCATAGACGGTCTTTGCATACAGAAAAGGAATTTTGTTGTGCGATTCCACTCCGGTTGTGCCGTCATATAATCTGGCGTTTTCCGGAACTGCCTCGGAAAAATCAGTTTTAATGACATCCGCGCCGCTCCTCAGCGCTCTCTTGATTCTGTCCTTATACCACACCGTGCAGTCCGGATTGGTGAAATCAAAGCAGGCGACAAGATCATCTGCATCTGCCATGGCCCGGAATAGAGCCGTGTTTCCTTCTTCATTCCGGATAAAATACCCGCAGGTCTCAATTTTCCGGAATTCCGGAGAATTCTCGGATACATAAGGATAGTTCCATATACTGAGATGGATCCCCTTATCGTGAAGATTGTCGAGATCATCTCCTCCGGGCGTGGATATGCCTCTGTGTTCCACTCCCAGGTCCCCGCATTTTCCTTTTTCTGCCAGCTGTCAAGATGGATCACATCAAGCGGGACATGATATTTTGCTGCATCCGCAGCAACCTCCTCCACCTGCTTCCGGCAGAGATAAGAGCATTTGGACTGCCAATACCCGAAGGCCCATTTCGGAATCAGGGGAATGCCTCCTGTCATTCTGACGTAAGAGGAGAGAATTCTTGCCACGAATCCGCTGCCGCGCGGCGCCTCATCCAGTCCGGTCCGCACCTCTGGATCCAGAAACAATATGACATCCAGAAGTGTATCTTCCGCGGAAATCTGAAGA
>ONQW01000229.1 GCA_900320025.1 uncultured Lachnospiraceae bacterium | reverse complement strand
GCCGCGGTATCTTTATCAGGGGTACATCAATGCGCCGGATACGATTTTCGCGCACACGTACAAGCTGGAGCCGGGCTGCTGGATGAAGGTGGCGCTGACAGGCGACGCGGCAAAATCCGGTCTGTCGGAGGCATCCGCAGAGCTTCACCGGTACTGGGATGTCGCGGAAGTCTATCATGCAAAATCCGCGGTTCCGATCGGGGATTATGGCGAGGCGAAGGAGGGGCTGCGCGCGGTGCTTCGGCACGCGGTGAGCGAGCGGATGATCGCGGATGTGCCGCTTGGCGCCTTTCTGTCGGGCGGATATGACTCGTCGCTGGTCTCCGCGGTCGCGCAGGAGCTGGCGATGGAGCAGACGGGCCGGCCTCTGAAGACGTTCTGCATCGGGTTTGATGAGCCGGCCTATGACGAGTCGCCGTTCGCGGAGAAGGTCGCGGCACATCTGGGAACCGACCATACGACCATGAAAATCGGGGAGAAGGATATGCTCGATCTTGTGGAGAGTGTTCCTCGGTATTTTGACGAACCCTTTGCGGACTCGAGCGAGATCCCGACGATGCTGGTGAGCAGTCTTGCGAGAAAGCAGGTTACGGTGGCTCTGTCCGGCGACGGCGGGGACGAATTCTTCTGCGGCTACAACATTTATGCAAAACTGCATGAGGCGCAGCGGCTGGACGCGCTCGGCGCGGCGGCGCACGCGGTCGGCAAAATCGGCGGCCTTGGCCGTTACTATCCGTTCCGCGTCCGGGTGATTGCTGAGAACCGTGACCCGGAGACGAAGACGCAGCTGCTGTCCGGCAATTATGTGAGCCGCGCCTATCGCATGTGCGGCGTTTCCGGGGCTGATGCGCAGAATGGAGCCGGCGCATGCGGAGGGCAGGAGCAGACAGAAAGCAGATGCGGCGTTTCCCGGGCTGACGCGCAGAACGGCGTCGGCGTGCGAGAGTTGCAGGGGAAGACAGGAAGCAGGTGCGGCGTGACAGCGCCGCTGGTTCAGCCGGGCGGCCAGGCAGTGCTGCCGGCGGGCTATCCGATTGAGTCGCGCTATGGCGTGAAGGACTGGCAGATCCGCCGGATGCTGCTCGACATGGATACCTATCTGCCTGGCGATATTCTCTGCAAGGTGGACCGGGCGTCAATGAAGTATGCGCTGGAGACGAGATGCCCGATCCTTGATCCGGAGGTGATGGAGTATTCTTTCCGGATCCCGCACCGGTTCAAGTATGACGGGAAGGACAAGAAACATATTCTGAAGGATCTCGCCCGCGACTATATCCCGGGAGAGCTGCTGGACCGGCCGAAGAAGGGTTTCTCCGTGCCGCTCGACAAGTGGCTCAGGGGGCCGCTCCGCGCACAGCTCCTGGATTTTGCAAGGGAAGAGAGACTCCGGGCGCAGGGACTGTTCGACGCGGCCTACACATATGCGTTTGTGGCGCAGTATCTCGAGACGGGCGACCGCGGCGCGATGTCCGGCGAGAATTACTCGAAACTGGTCTGGAGCTTCTTTGTCTTCCAGCAATGGTATGAGATGTATCTTGAAGGTGCGGCAAGGTCGGAGGGATGATTCTCTGATATCTCCTCTGGAGTTTTTTCGTCTTCAAGCAGTGGTATGAGATGTATCTTGGAGGTTCAGAAAGACCGGAGGAATAAATCTGTTGATATCCGGTCATCCGGTCCGTGTGCACTATTGTGTCATATCAGCGCTGAAGAAAAGAAACATGGGGAGGAGGACAGGCCTTACGGCAGGCCGCGCTATGACCTGCCCAGAATTTTCTTCCCGGCCCGGCGGACGAGGCCGGGAAGACCGCTGTTTCTTCTGGCGCGGTCCGCGGCCTCCAGCTGCCTTCTCTCGCAGACGGCCTCGCGGACAGAGGCAATTTTCCGGAGAAACTGTGCTTCATCGTTCATCCACGGGTTGACCTCATACCGCTCCGCGTAGATGACGGGGAGCATTCGCTCGACGAGGTAGGCCTCGGCCGGAAAACCCGGCGTGAGGGTGTAATCCATCAGCCGGTTCAGATTGCGGTAGAAGACGGGCGGGTGCTGGCGGATCTGATCCCGGGTCAGGATGTAGCAGGCGCCGGGCGAGAATTCGACGTATCTCGGCAGGACCGGGTCGCGGTAGATGAAGGTCAGGAGCTCGTCATAGGTGCCAAAATATTCCCAGAGGTGCGTCGGCTGGTCCATGTACCAGCTGGTGTTGCGCTCGAGATAATGGCTCTCGGTTGCCAGAAAC
>ONQW01000109.1 GCA_900320025.1 uncultured Lachnospiraceae bacterium | reverse complement strand
GACGGTGATCAGCGACAGGCAGATCGATGATGTCGGGGCGGAGACGGCGCGCTTTGAAGAGGCGCGCCAGAAGGCGATTGCGCAGCAGAACGCGCTGTACGAAAAGGCGCTGGCGGAGGCCGGCGAGGAGACGGCAGCGGTGTTCGAGGTGCATGGGATGATGCTGGACGACGACGATCTGGTCGACGCGATCCGGGAGATCATCACCAAGCAGCGCAAGACGGCGGAATACGCAGTCAAGACCGCCTGCGACAATCAGGCGAAGATCTTTGCAGAGATGGACGACCCGTATATGCAGGCCCGCAGCGCGGACATCGATGACATCGGGCAGAGCATGCTGGATTTTCTCACTGGTGCGGATCCGAATTCTCTGCAGGGGACGGAGCCTTCCATTCTGGTGGCGAAGGATCTCGCGCCGTCGGAGACGGTGCGTCTCGACAAATCTCTGCTGCTCGGGTTTGTGACCCGGGAGGGCAGCACCAACAGCCACACGGCGATCCTGGCACGCAGCATGAACATTCCGGCGCTTGTACAGTGCGGGGAGGTCAGCGCGGACTGGGACGGAAAGATGGCCATCATCGATGGCTATAACAGCTGTATCTATGTCGATCCGACGGAGGATCTGCTCCGCTCGCTCAAGAAGAAGCAGGAGGAGGATCAGGCCGGAGTCGCGCTGCTGCAGGAGCTGAAGGGCAAGGACAACACGACCATCGACGGCAGAACCGTCAAGGTCTATGCCAACATCGGCGGGCCGTCGGACATCGGTGCCGTACAGCAGAACGATGCCGGCGGAGTCGGTCTGTTCCGCACGGAATTCGTGTATCTCAACAGCCGGCAGGAGCCGGGGGAAGAGGAACAGTTTGAGGCGTACCGGCATGTTCTGGAGTCACTGGCGCCGAAGCAGGTCATCATCCGCACCTGTGACATCGGCGCGGACAAGACCATCGATTACATGAAGCTCGATCATGAGGACAACCCCGCGCTCGGATACCGGGCGATCCGCATCTGCCTCACGAGGAAGGATTTTTTCAAAAAGCAGCTGCGCGCGCTGCTCCGCGCCTCGGCCTATGGCAATATGGGCATCATGTTCCCGATGATTATCTCGGTCCGGGAACTGAGAGAGGCAAAGGAGATCCTGGCGGAGTGCCAGGCGGAGCTTGAGGCGGAGGGTGTGAAGATTGGGCATTATGAGATCGGCACGATGATTGAGACGCCGGCGGCGGTGCTGATCGCGGATGATCTTGCGAAGGAGTGTGATTTCTTCTCCATCGGAACCAATGATCTCACGCAGTACACCTGTGCCATCGACCGGCAGAATGCGAAGCTGGAGCCGTTCTCCGACACGCATCATCCGGCGGTTCTGCGGGAGATCCAGATGACCGTGGAGGCGGGGCATCGCCATGGCACGTGGGTCGGCATCTGCGGCGAGCTCGGCGCAGACACGACGCTCACGGAGACCTTCCTGCGCATGGGCGTGGATGAGCTCTCGGTCAATCCGAAGAGTGTGCTGCCGCTGCGCAAGACGATCCGGGGACTGAATCTCAGTCAGAGTGAATGAGGCCGCGAAGAGAAAAACGCGGGCTCAGCCGGCAATGCCGATTGGATTGCATCTCGATCAGGGCGAATGAAGCCGCGAAGAGCATAGTGCGGGAGGGCAGGTCAGTATTCTGACCGGGCAGCCCGATCCGTGACGCGGCGGAGCGCATCGATCTGCGCGTCGACGTCCGCGTCGGAGTGAAGTTCATACCGGCCCTCTTTCATCCAGGTCACCATCTGGTGATTGATCTCCGGCCTGAAGTGAAGCGCATCCATATAGTTGTCGAGATCGAAGATGATCTCTGTGTCCGCCTGGAAGCAGTACAGGCGGACATTTTTATATTGGAGAAGCGTCTTCATCGCCCGGCTCTCGTCATAGAGCACGAAATCCCGGGCTCCGGTGCGGACGGCGTTGTCCCACCAGAGCGCGGAATAGGGCGGGAAGAAGAAATAGTAGTCTGTCTCCGGGTGAACTGCGACCTCAGCAGTCAGAAGAGCAAGATTGCCGCGCAGCTCCTCGTCCTTCGCGTGTTCGGACTGTTCCGGAAGCAGCGTCTCTGAGCGGGTGTAATGGGAGAGCGCCGCCTCCCGGGAGAAGGTCTTGCTGGTCCACCAGTTGTAGGAGGTGTTTTCGTCATATCCCCGCAGGGACATCAGGACGGAGTGCGGGATTTCCTCAAACAGCACCGTTTTATTGAGCAGATACGAGATATCGTTGAAGGGGTTCCGGTCATACAGATACATGGGGCAGCCGGACGCGGCGAAGGTGACCTCCGGCTCGGCATACAGAGAGGTCGGATCGATATTGTAGTAGACATTCCGGAGGCGGTGGGTTTCATGCGCGCGGGACAGCAGCCAGCAGAGATCCGCGGTGGCGCCGTAGGAGCGGACTGCCTTGATGGTCTGGCCGCCGAATGCCTCGTCGTACCAGCCGTTGTAGTTGTTCTCCGTGACGGAGCTTCCCACGATCAGGCTGTCATAAGAGAGATGGTCGAGTGCGCCGACGACCTGGTATTCCTTCTCGGTCTGTACCGCGGCGAGGCCGAACCAGGGCCTGTGGTAGTGGAAGAACGGATCGAGGAGGAAGACAAGAAGGGCGCAAAATCCGAGCAGTACCGCGCAGGTCAGCGCAAAGGAACGGAGAAATTGCCCGGCGGAAGGAGCGGGGCGGGCAGTTTGCATGTTGGAGAGTTTTATCTTTCTCATTGGATCACCATTGTCAGTTTGGAGCCTGCCGCGGAGAAATATTGAACAGCATGGGCGGCCGGACGCCGCGGCACTGCAGGATCGATTTTGCACCGCCGAGGCAGAGCATAAGGAACCCTCTGATATCGCGCGTATCGGGAACCGGTTAAAAGTTAAAGTACAGGAATGTGCTGACGCCGGAGAGCGAGAGCACGGACCAGCAGAACAGAATGCCGGAGAAGACAGCATCCCTCCTGGAGAAGGCACAGTGCCCGGCCATCCGGGCGGCATTTTCCCGGAAGAACACAAGGTACGAGCACAGGGCGAGCATCAGGATCCAGAGCACCGTGGAATAGGGACGGAGCAGAGACGGCGCGAAGAGTGACAGACCCTTGTGCACAGCGTAGAGTTCCACCGGCTGAAACTGTTCGCCTGTGAGAAACAGATAGCCGGGCAGCCACCAGCGGGTGAAGAGATTCCGGATCATCTGAAAGGCGGCCGCGACGGAGTCCGCGCGGAACAGCGCGAGGGAGACGGTCCAGAAGAGGAAGGTCAGCGCCTGCATCACCGGCCGCGGCAGGGTAATCAGCGGAGCGCGCCGGAGGAGATATCTGCGGCGGGCGGGCATCTGGAGAGAGCGTGCTTCCTGAGCGGCAATCGGTCCGGGAGAGATGGCTTTCAGAGCGGCTGCCGGACCGGAGGAGATGGCTTCCCGGGCGGCTGTCGGACCGGAGGAGATGGCTTCCCGGGCGGCAATCGGTCCGGGAGAGATGGCTTTCCGGGCGGCTGCCGTGCCGGAAGCGCGCGGCCTTTCGGTATCTTCCGGTACGGATGCTGTGAGAATGCCGAGGTCGTCGAAGACGACGGCGAGGCCGTTCAGGAGTCCCCAGAGCACGAAGGTCCAGGCAGCGCCATGCCAGAAGCCGCTGAGGAGGAAGACAATCATGACATTCCGCACAGTGCGCAGACGGCCGTGCCTGCTCCCGCCGAGCGGGAAATAGACATACCGGGTGAAAAAGCGCTGGAGCGTGATATGCCAGTGCTGCCAGAATTCCTTCATCGAAGCGGTCCGGTAGGGCGAGTCGAAGTTGACCGGAAGGGTGATGCCGAACATCCAGCCGATTCCCATGGCCATGTCGCAGTAGCCGCTGAAGTCAAAATATAATTCGAACGCATAGGAAAGCAGCACCAGAAAGGAGGTCAGCGCATCGAGATAGTAGGTATGATCATAGCCGAAGGCGACCTGACCGGCGAGCGTGTCGGCCAGCAGGACCTTTTTCGCGAGGCCGAGGGAGAAAAGATAGACGCCCCGGCGGAACGAATCCGGCTGGAAGCGCCGGTTCTCCGGATTCTCGAGCTGCGGGATCATCTCGTCGTACAGCACGATGGGGCCGGCGATGAGCTGGGGAAAGAACGTGACAAAGGTCAGGTATTGCAGCAGCGGATAGTGCGGCGCGTCTCCCAGCGCCCGATCGGTGATGAAGGAAATCTGCTGGAAGGTGAAGAAGCTGATCCCGAGCGGCAGCATGATGTGGCGGAGCGCCCAGTCGGTCCGGAAGACCGCATTGCAGGTGGAGAGAAAAAAGTCCGTGTATTTGAAGTAGAACAGTACCGCGAGATTGCCGGCCGCGCCGAGGACAAGGAATAATCTGCGCAGCGCAGGCGAGACCGGTCCCCTTCGCTCGACCATGTGGATGACACTGCTCAGCGCATAATTCATGGCGATCGAACCGAGCAGGAGAAGCAGATATTTTGGATGAAAGTATCCGTAGAACCAGAGCGACATGGCGCAGAGAAACGCGAGCGCAGCGCGATACCGGTGAAAATGGTTCAGTGCGTACCAGCCCGCCAGGGAAAGCGGCAGAAAAAGAAAAATAAAAATGTAGGAATTGAATAGCATGATATACCTGTCTAATACGGATTTTGCCGGGATACAGACAATGCATGTCTGATCTGGAGGAAAAATCTGTTCCGGCCCTCTTCCGGGCCCTTCCCGCTGATGCGGCAGCAGGTGCGGGAAACGGGAAAGGGAATGATGCATCGATAATCGGATTGTAGCACAGGGCAGGACGGAGCTGTGGAAAATGTGATATGCTGGGAAACAGGATGAACGCAGGGAGGATCAGAGGGGGACGCCCGGTCAGAAACAGATGCAGACACCGATTGAATTTGCCAAAAATTTCCTGGTACAGGTATATACAAGGCAGGACGTAACGGCCGCGATGGCCTGCCTCGCGCCGGACATGATCTGGGTGACGCCGGAGAAGTCTGTGCATTTGAAGGACCAGAAGGAGATTTATGATTTTCTGAAGGACGAGATACAGAGCGCGGGACAGAAATATTATGTTGATGTCTCAAACATGATGTCGGATCCGAGCGCGGACACGATCCGGGTCGTGTCCTTTGACGTGTCCCTGGTGCCGGTGGACCCGAAATGGACGCAGTATGTGCGCACCTCGTTTGTCATCCGCACGGCGAGGGACGGCTATGAGATTCCGTTCTTCCATATGTCTCATCGCTTTTCTCTGTCAGACCCGGTCCCGTTCCGGACGTTTATCGAATATATACCGGAGCCGGTCATGGTGGTGCGCGGGCACGGAGCGATGGACCTGCGTCTGGCGTTTCAGAACAGCTGGTTTCGGAATCACCTGGGCTATACGGAAAAAGAATTTGACAACTATGCCAAGAAGGATGCCTTTTTTATGTTCCGGCCGGCGGACCGGGATGCGCTGCGCACGGCCTTTTCCGATCCCGGG
>ONQW01000037.1:13357-14327 GCA_900320025.1 uncultured Lachnospiraceae bacterium | reverse complement strand
CCCTGGGTATGGCCAGACGGTTATCGTACGGGGAGATAGGAATTGTATATCCGGCGTGAAGGAGAAAACATCAATGACACCACTGGCATTTAATCCGGTTTTTCCTGCGGAAAATCAGCCGCAGGTATTGACCAGAAGAAATGGAAAGTTCCTTCTCCGTCTGGCAGAGAAAAATGCGGAGAAGGTAGAGATCACCATCGAGGATCGCACCATCGGTCTGCAGAAGGCGGGAGGGGAGATCTTCGAGGCAGAACTTCCCTTTCAGGAAGGAATTTTTTATGTGCAGATTCTGGTGGACGGACAGGAGCAGCTGAGTCCGTACCTTCCGATCGGCTATGGATACAGCAGGCCGTACAATTATTTTGACCTCGAGGGACCCGGAACTGTATTCTGCGCCCTGAGGAATGTGCCGCACGGCGCGGTCCGGAGCGAAGTTTTCTTCTCGTCCGTGACCGGCGAGTGGGAGCGGTGCATGGTGTATACGCCGCCGGGCTATGAGACGCATCCGGACATGCGGTATCCGGTACTGTATCTGCAGCACGGGCACGGAGAAAACGAGATCGGGTGGACGGCGGCAGGAAGAGCGAATCTGATTCTTGATAATCTGATTGCCGACGGGAAGGCTGCTCCATTCTTGATTGTCATGAATAACGGGATGGTTCAGCGAAAGGATCCTGCCGCGCCGGAAGGCCATGTGGTAGATCATCTTCTGTTCGAACCGATGCTGCTCAGTGACGTGATCCCGTTTGTGGAGCAGCGGTACCGCGCCGGAGGAGACAGAACCCGCCGCGGGATTGCCGGTCTGTCCATGGGCTCTATGCAGACCTCGATGCTTGCATGCAGGCATCCGGAGATGTTCTCAGAGGTCGGGATTTTCAGCGGATTTCTGCACGATTGGATCAGCGGCGGCGAGCTGGATGCCTCGCATCACGCGCCGAGCCGGAACGAGCATCTGGAGGCGCTCCGGCAG
>ONQW01000037.1:0-13338 GCA_900320025.1 uncultured Lachnospiraceae bacterium | reverse complement strand
ATTTTCAGCGGATTTCTGCACGATTGGATCAGCGGCGGCGAGCTGGATGCCTCGCATCACGCGCCGAGCCGGAACGAGCATCTGGAGGCGCTCCGGCAGGGAGAAGCGTTCCGGAGGCAGTTTCACACGTTTTTCCGCGGCATCGGCGATCAGGATCCCTTCCTTTCGTATTTTCTGGAGGACGATCAGCTGCTGGAACGATGCGGCGTCGAAACGGAGCGCAAAATCTATCCGGGCACGCATGACTGGAATGTCTGGCGGCGGTGCTTCTATGATTTTGCCCAGGAAATTTTCAGATCATAAATTCAGGAAGACTTTCATGCGGACGATAAAGGAGGAAGACCATGGCAACTGGGAAAATGCGTTATTATTCACTGGCTCAGGCGGGGCAGACGAACTTCCGTTATGTGCTGCCCTGTGATGTTCCGCCGGAAATGGTGCAGGGGAACCGGCATTTTGAGCGGCCGGCCAAGAATCTGTATCTGCTGCACGGCTTCTCCGGGAACGAGGACGACTGGGAATACAACGGAGTCGCCGAGGATATCGCCGTTGAGTATAACCTGAATGTGTTTATGATCAGCGCCGGAAACAGCTTCTATTTGGACCGCGAGGCGACCGGATGTCAGTTTGCGACGTTTGCAGGCGAAGAGATCGTCGCGTTTACCCGGAAGCTGTTTGGCCTCTCCGACCGGAGAGAGGACACGCTGATCGGCGGTCTGTCGATGGGCGGCTTCGGCGCGCTCCACACGGGGCTTGCCTATCCGGACACGTTCGGAGGAATTCTGGCATTGTCCTCGGCCTATATCATTCACTCGATTGCCGGGATGAAGCCGGAGGACGTGAAGGAAGGAGCCCTCGGCAATTATGCGTATTACCGGGAGATGTTCGGGGATCTGGACAGGCTGGAGGCCTCGGATGCGAATCCGGAAGTGCTGTACGAGAGACTCACAAAGGAAAAGCGGAACATTCCGTCGATCTATATGGCGGTCGGCACGGAGGATATGCTCTATGCCAATAACCAGGAGCTGAGAGGTTTTCTGGAGCAGCATCAGGCCGATATGAAGTATGAGGAGGGACCGGGCATTCACGACTGGAGGTTCTGGAATCATTATGTGAAGAACGGCGTGGAGTGGCTGCTGGAAAGGAACGGTGGAATCTGATGTCTTTTGCGGAGATTCATTTTCTGTCGACGACGACGTCACAGAATGTTTCTGCGGCAGTTTTTCTTCCGGAAAAGGGACCGTTCGGCTCGGACGCGGAGCCGCCTTACCGCACCGTGTATCTCCTGCCGGGCTACAGCGGAGATTACACCAGTATTTATACGATGCTGAGCATCCGGAAACAGGCGGAACGAAAAGGGCTCGCGGTGGTGATTCCGAATGGACAGAATTCCTTCTACGTGGATCATCCGGAGCGGAATGCCTCGTACAGCCGCTTTGTCGGGGAGGAGCTGGTGCAGCGGACGAGGGAGATGTTCCGACTCTCGGACCGCCGGGAGGATACTTACCTCGCCGGCATTTCCATGGGAGGATACGGCGCGCTGGTGAACGGCCTTCTCTATCATGATACCTTTTCCAGGGTGGCGGCGCTGTCTCCCGCGGCGGATCCGATGGAACTCCTTGCGCATCCGGAGAGCGGCGGATTCGGCGCAGATGAATTCCAAAACATGTTCGGAAGCCGCGAGGACTATGAGCAGGGTCCGTGGGATATCCTGAAAACGTATGCGGCGGCAAAGCGGGAGGAGATCCCGGAGCTGTTCCTCGGATGCGGAGACGGAGATATCGCGGTATCCGGGCAGGTCGCTGCCTTCCGCAGGACGCTGGATGCGGCAAATATTCCGTATCATTACTGGCATCAGAAGGGAAACCACGACATTGACACCTGGGAGAGAATGCTCGATCCGGCGTTCTCCTTCCTCGCCGGGATCCCGGAGGGAACCCGGAACAGTCTTGCTATTCCTGACGACATCACACGCAAAGGGGCCATCGTAAAATGAAAAAGGAACTGAGCAACGAGATTATGCTGATCACCTATCCCGATTCCATGGGACACAATCTGAAGGACCTCGACCGCATTCTGGACCGGTACTTTGCCGGAGCGGTCGGCGGCGTTCATATTCTGCCGTTCTTCCCGTCCTCTTCGGACCGTGGCTTCGCGCCGCTGGGCTATGAGAAGGTGGATCCCCAGTTCGGCACCTGGGAGGATGTGGAGAGGATTGCGGCAAAATACTACCTGATGTGCGATTTCATGATCAACCATATCTCCGCGCAAAGTCCCTATTATCAGGATTTTCTGAAGAGGAAGGACGCCTCGCCGTACAGGGATCTGTTTATCCGGTACAAGGACTTCTGGGAGGGCGGAGAACCGACGCAGGCGCAGGTGGACGCCATCTATAAGAGAAAACCGCGCGCACCTTACGTCGTCGCGGATTTTGCAGACGGGACGCAGGAGAAGGTCTGGTGTACCTTCGGCGAGGAACAGATCGATCTCAATCTCGCGAGCGAAACCGGGAAGAGGTTCGTCCGGGAAAATATGGAGTCTCTCTGCAGGCATGGCATCTCCCTGCTTCGTCTCGATGCGGTCGGCTATGTGACGAAGAAGGCCGGGACATCCTGCTTCTTTGTGGAACCGGATATCTGGGAGATTCTTGCCGGGGCGCAGGAAACGGTCTCGCCCTATGGAAGTCAGATTCTGCCGGAGGTGCATGAGCATTATTCCATGCCGGTAAAGATTGAGCAGAAGGGATACTATGTCTATGATTTCGCTCTCCCGATGCTTCTGCTGAACGCGCTGTACTACGGACAGACAAAATATCTGAAGCACTGGTTCACGATCTGCCCGCGACATCAGTTCACGACGCTCGACACGCATGACGGCATCGGCGTGGTGGATGTGCGGGATCTGCTGCCGGACGCGGAAATTGACCGGACAAAGGAAGACATCTTCCGGTTCGGTGCGAATGTAAAGAAGGTATACAACACTGCGGCCTACAACAACCTCGACATCTATCAGGTCAACTGCACTTACTACTCGGCAGTCGGAGAGGACGACAGGGCGTATCTGCTCGCCCGCGCGGTGCAGTTTTTCGCGCCGGGCATTCCGCAGGTGTACTATGTCGGCATGCTTGCCGGCAGGAATGATCTGAAACTGCTCGAGGAGACAAAAGAGGGACGGAATATCAACCGCCACTATTACACGGAAGAGGAGATCGGGACCGAGGTTCAGCGCCCGGTCGTCCGGAAGTTGCTCGAACTGATGCGTTTCCGGAATACGGCAGCGGCCTTTGGCGGAACGTTCGAGCTGGTGAGCTGTGGGGAACACGAACTTGTCATCCGGAGAGCAAACGGAGAGGACGTGGCGGAGCTTCGCGCGGATTTTGCCGCAAAATCCTTCACGATTACCCATAACGGAGCGGTTGTATTCGCAGAGTGAGCAGGGAGGAAAATGCGTCCTGGATGCAGCGGCCACCGGCTTCAGAACCATGTGCCGTTTCCCATATCGGGATATGGTTGCCGCGCTGCAGCGGCGGCTGCCAGTTCAGCAGAACCGGTTCCATGTCTGTGCGGCGAGTTCCATGACGCCGGTCAGGACCATGACAAGAACCGGGTCCCACTTCAGCTTCATCAGAAGGAAGAGCGCGATGGCAAACCAGACGGCCATGCGGATATTGAAGTTGCCGGCAAGAAACGATACGGCGCCGCTCTGAAAAAGCGCAGGAACGAGAATGAGAAGGCCTGCGGAGAAGATCATCGCGACGACGGCCGGGCGCAGGGATCCGAGGACTCCCTGAAGCATCGCCATTTTCTGGTATTTCAGATAGAAATGGGCGAGGACAGTCACGAAGATGCAGGAGGGAAGAATGCAGCCCAGGGTTGCGATGACCGCTCCAGGGATGCCGGCGATATTCTCACCGACGAAGGTCGCGGCATTCACCGCGATCGGGCCGGGTGTCATCTGAGAGATGGTGACCAGATCCGTGAAATCCGAAAGCGAAAGCCAGCCGTATTTTTCAACCACCTGCTCCTGAATCAGCGGCATGGCAGCATAACCGCCGCCGAAGGAAAAGGCGCCGATCTGAAGAAAAGCAAGGAATAATTCGACATATACGCTCATGACGCAGCTCCTCCGTGCAATCTGATTGCGGTCCGGACGGCACCGACGGCAGCGGCGCCGAGGATACACCAGATGACATTGACGCCGAGAAAATAATTCGCGATAAATACGATGACCATGATCAGGAGATTGATCATGTCCTTCGATTTCACGATGCCGGAGGCCATGTCGAAGACGACGGAAATGATGACGGCGGAGACGCCAGCCTTCATGCCGGTGAGCACAGCCTGGACTATGAAGTTGCTTTTGAACGCATTGTAGAAGAAGGAAATCGCAGTAATGATGACAAAGGGAGGGAGAATGGCGCCCAGGACGGAGACCAGAACGCCCGGAACGCCAGCCAGCTTGTATCCCACCACGATTGCTCCGTTTACTGCGATGGCGCCCGGCGACGACTGCGCAATTGCGACCAGATCGAGCATCTCATCCTCATCGATCCAGTGGAGATCATCCACAAATTTTTTCTTGAGCAGCGTCACGATGACATAACCGCCGCCGAATGTAAACGCGGAAAGATAGAGCGTAGAGAAGAACAGCTGGCGGAGTATCTGTCCCCTACCGTGTTTTCCATCGGCGAGCTGGTTTGTCAGTTTCTGCTGTACTCTCTCTTCAGAGGGCACATTCTGATTCATTGCATTTATGCCTGCGGCTTTCTCATCTGATTTTTTCTTATTCATCTGATTTTGCTTCTGATTCTTTCTTTTCCATTGGTTCCACAGCGAAGAGTAGCACATCCTTACTCATATTAAAAATAATATAAATTTATTGAATCAATATTGATAATGATATAATAATGATTTGATGCAGATGATCCACATATTTTGCGTGCCGGGAGGAGGGAATTGCATGACGCTTCGGCATCTACGCATTTTTGTGACCGTCGTTGAGAATGACAATAATCTTACGAAGAGTGCGAAGGCGCTTTATACATCGCAGCCAGCGGTATCGCTCGCAATCCACGAGATGGAGGAGTATTACGGAGTAAGACTATTCGACCGGCTCGGCAGACGCCTGTATCTGACGGAAGCGGGCCGACAGTGTCTTGTCTATGCACGCAGAATTCTCTCCCTCAGCGACGACTGCGATGAGAGCATGAAGAGCTGGAACAGCGCCGGGGTGATCCGCGTCGGAGCAAGTTCCACGATCGGAGCGTATCTCATGCCTGCGATTGCTGCTGCATTTCACGATCGCCGTCCACAGACGCGCCTTTTCGTCAAAACTGCCGTCTCCCGGGAGCTTGAGAAGAATCTTCTTGTGAACGACCTCGACCTTGCGCTGGTGGAGATCCCTGTTCACGAAAGCGTGCTGAGGGCGGATATCTTTATGAAGGATACCCTGGCCGTTATCGCACCCCAGCAGTATACCGCGGCGGAGCATGGAGAAGCTTCGCTGTCTGAACGGGGAAAGAAGGGCGGGGACATTTCATCTATGAGCCTTGAGGAGCTCGTCAGGCATCCATTTCTGCTTCGCGAAAAAGGGAGCGGCACGCGGAAGATCTTTGATGATGCCCTTGCGAACCAGGGATACACCGTGGATCCGGTGTGGGAATGTGGAAATACAGAAACGATCCTGCAGGCGGTGGCACAGGGCGCCGGTTTTTCCGTCGTGCCAAGAATTGCGGCGGAGGCATCTCTGTCTCAGGGCAAAGTGATATGCGTCGATGTCCCAGAGCTGGAACTGACGCAGAACTTCTACATCGTCAGGCATCGCGACAAAATTCTTTCGCCGGGGATGGAGGACTTTATAGAGACCGTCAAGGCCGGGTTCGGGCAGGATGACCTGACAGGCACGGGATGAAGCTTATCCAGTTTTTGGGCTGCACAACGCTATTTTTCCAGGTATTTATCGAAGAGAAAAGCCGATTGCTCAAAGGAATATGGTGTCTGTTTATTATCGGACGGCAGGTCTGGCGTCAGGAGACGCGGCCTGTCGTTCGATTTTCTGTATTCTTTTACGGTCATGCAGAGCTTTTTGACAAACATCTGGTTCAGATATCGGGTGCTGGAGAAACCGGATTCCAGACAGATATCTGTAATGCTGAGGTTCGTGTGCCGCACCAGGTAGTAGGCCCGCTGGAAGCGGATGTTCGCCAGGTATTCCTGGAAGGAAATGCCGAGATTTTCCCGGAAGTAGTGTGAGACATAGCAGGGAGAGATGTGCTCCAGGGCCGCCAGAGTGTCCAGAGAGATCTGCTCCATGTAATGTGAACCGATATAATCCGTAAAATGATTCAGCCGAACGGAATGTAATTCCATCGCATCCGCTTCTTTCTGCGTGATGATGGAGCAGCAGCTGTGATCGAAAAGGCTGTACAGGATATCCAGAATCATGGAGGCGCATTTTAGGTCGTGAAATGCTTCTTCACTGAAGTACCAGCCGGCACATGAAATCAGCTTCGAGAACAGGGATTGGTGAAGCATACCGGTTCCATTCCGGATGACATTGCAGCTGGTCCGGAAATAATGCAGTCCTGGGTTAATCGTTGTGTAAAAGGCATCCTGAATCTGAAAAGCCAGAATAAGAGCCTTTTCCCCGGGACAGTGAAAGGAGTGCATCTGGTAGCGGCTGATGATATAGATGTCATTTTGCACCAGAGAGTAATGAGAATCTTCAATAAACAGATCCATTTTCCCATCAAGAATTACACCGATCTCCATATCATCGTGGCCATGCGGCGCGCGTGAGGTCATGTCCACCAGAAAAACCTTCAGATGGTTCATGATGCTGTGATCTATAATTTCAACTTCTTTTTTCTGTTTCATAATCGCTTCTGTACGCACTAAGCAAGGAATGTATCGAATAACAGCAAGATTGTCATAATTACCATAACACAAAATGATATAAAAACCGTAGAAGGTTTATGGCGGAAGCCTATAGCAAAGGCTTATGGCAAAGGCTTATAACAAAGGCTTACAGCAAAAACTCAGTGATGTCAGAAATGATTGGAGGCAAAGCAATGGCAAAGTTTCAGTTTTCAGTAGGACCATGGAATGTTCATTCAGGCGCGGATGCGTATGGGCCGGCAACAAGATCGGAAATCGACCGAGATGAGAAGATCAGAAAATTCGCTGAAATGGGCTTCTCTGCGATTCAGTTCCATGACGATGACGCAATCCCGAATATCAACCAGTACAACGAGGAGCAGATTAAAGAGAAGGCAAAAGAACTGAGAAAGTATCTGGACAGCCTGAATCTCAAGACGGAGTTTGTTGCCCCGCGTCTGTGGATGGATCCGCACACGAAGGACGGCGGTTTTACGAGTCCTTATGAAGAGGATTACGAATATGCGATGTGGCGGGCGTATCGTTCCATTGATATTGCCAATATCCTTGGCGCTCCGATGATTGTGCTCTGGCTTGCCCGGGAAGGGACGCTCTGCGCAGAAAGCAAATCTCCGGTATGGGCGACCAGACGACTGGTGGAATCCATCAATAAGATGCTTGCGTATGACCCGAAGATCAAAGTTTGTATCGAGTCCAAACCGAACGAGCCGATAGACCGCTCCTTCTGCGGCACCATGGGCCATGTGATGGCTGTTTCCGCGGCCACGATTGATCCGTCCCGGGTCGGCGGCAATGTGGAGAGCGCACACGCAATTCTGTCAGGCCTTGACCCTGCGAACGAAATGGGATTTGCTCTGGCTTTCCATAAGCTGTTCACCGTTCATTTGAATGACCAGAACAGCATCCGTTATGATCAGGATAAGTCCTTCGGCGTAGAGAACCTTCGTCAGGCCTTCAATCAGGTCAAGGTGCTGAAGGAGAACGGTTACGGCGACAACGGAGAATATGTCGGACTTGATGTGAAAGCGATGCGGACCACGCCGAATGAGAACAGCTATGAGCATCTGGCCAATAGTATGAGGATATTCAGGGATCTGGAAGCAAAGGCAGAACGCTTTGATTACGATTTTCAGAAAAAGTGTATCGAGACCAGAAACTATGAGGCACTGGAAATGTACGTCATGAATCTTCTGATGCACGATTGATGGAAGCAAAGGCTTCGATCATGGTAAGTGGGGGTTGAGGTTTGAAAGCGGCGCGGGGTGAAGCAATGAGAAAAAGAGTGATCTGTGCAGGACATGTGTGCATTGACATTACGCCGGTGATTTCCGCCGGGAAGGCAGATCATATTGAAGAAGTGCTTCAGCCGGGAAAACTGCTGAATGTGGGGGCAGCAGATATTTCTCTGGGGGGTTCTGTGTCAAATACGGGACTGGGGATGAAGGTGTTGGGCAATGATGTGTCGCTTATGGGAAAAATCGGCGACGATGCCTTCGGTGATATCATTGCCGATATGTACGGTAAATATGGCGCATCGGATGGTCTGATCCGGCAGGCAGAGGACTCGACATCCTATTCCGTAGTGCTCGCCATTCCCGGGATCGACCGGATCTTCCTGCACCATCCGGGTGCGAACGACACATTTTGCGCGGAGGATATTCCGTGGGAGAAAGTGGAGGAAGCCGCACTTTTTCATTTCGGGTATCCGCCGCTGATGGCATCGATGTTTGCAGCGGACGGCGATGAACTTGTGAAAATTATGAGAAAAGCGCAGGAGTCAGGCACCGCAACTTCGCTGGATCTGGCCGCAGTGGATCCGAATTCGGAATCCGGCAAAGCGGATTGGAAGAAGATTCTGCGAAAGACGCTCCCATATGTTGATTTCTTCGTTCCGAGCGCGGAAGAGCTTTGCTATATGCTGGATCGGAAGCGGTTCTATGAGTGGAAGAAGAGGGCCGGGGGTGGAGATGTCTGCGATGTAATCACGGCTGAGGATATCCGCCCGTTGGCGGACATCTGCATGGAATATGGCTGCAAGGTTCTCGTGATAAAATGCGGAGCGCCGGGTATGTACCTGCGCACGGCATCACAGACGATCCTGAAAGGAATCAGTCCGAAGATAGCACTGCAGACAGACATATGGGCGGATCAGGATTTCTTTGAAAAGAGCTACAAGCCGGATCGTATTTTGTCCGGAACCGGCGCCGGAGACACCAGCATCGCAGCATTTCTGACCTCGGTGCTGGAGGGGGATGCGCCTGAATGGGCCATGCACTATGCGGCTGCGACGGGTGCCTCCTGCATCACGGAGCTGGACGCCATCAGCGGACTTAGGCCTTTGCCGGAACTGAGAGCGAAGATAGAGGCCGGCTGGGAGAAAGTTTGGGTTCTGCAATAATTTTATCAAGTAAAAGATATTTTAAAAAACCATCTAAATCCGATTCTGCATCAAATGTGATAACAACTTTATATTCCATATTTCTGCCTCATGTCACATATCACATCATCGGCATCTCGAACTTTACCTTCAGCTGCATGCTGCCTTGATATTTCAAGTTTTTTAAGAACATCATCTTCGGTCAACGTCACATAAGGATTTATAGTTTTTTTCTTTATTTCAAAGGGAAATCCGTTGTTCGCTACTGCCTGGGTAAGAAATATCCTGATTGCGGTAGTTGTATCTGTTCCTAACTCCTTAAATAGAGTGTCGGATTTTGCTTTGAGTTCATCTTCGACACGTACCTGTATTGTGCTTGACATAGCGCACCTCCTTGCAAATTTTTATTAGTATCATACTGCTAACACAATACAAATGCATTGAGATGTCACTCGTTTTTATGTTATAACCCGACTTTGCCACTTTCTAACTCAAAATTGATATGGACAATTTGAAAAAACTTTTAAATGGCGGCGATAAAAAAAGTAGACCTATGATTTCCTCTTTGTACATGAGGATGGGAATCGTTTGGAAAAGATAGTCGGCCTGTTTGACAAGGATCATCCGCTGGAAACTTCGATTGATGCCGTATTCAGTATGGATCAGATAAATGAAGCCCTGGACAAGGTCAAGCGCGGCGGTTCCAAAGGGAAAACAATCATTAAAGTTCATGAATCTCAGAATACTAATGGATAAAAATGCGGATCCCGCAAAAAATGTCACATGAATCATCGACAACCAGTGTGATATGAGCTACCATGTAAATGGACAAAACTGCGGATCCCGCATTTTTGTATCATTATTAGACGGGGATGATGAAAATGGAAATTCGCAGGGACACCTATTTGAACAAGCTGATTTCCAAGCGTCATAATGGGCTGATCAAGGTCATTACCGGGGTTCGCAGATGCGGAAAATCGTATCTGCTTTTTGAGTTGTTCAGAGAGTATCTCAGGAAGAGCCAGGTTCCGGACGATCATATCATAGAGATGGCTTTTGATGCCTATGAGAATAAAAAGTATCGGGATCCGGAAATATTCTTTCCTTATCTGGCCGAACGGATTAACGACCAGGATCAATACTATGTGCTGTTGGACGAAGTGCAGCTTCTCGGAGATTTTGAGTCCATTCTGAACAGCCTGGTGCGAAGGAAAAATGTTGATGTCTATGTGACAGGCAGCAACGCAAAATTTCTTTCCAAAGATATCATTACAGAGTTCCGCGGGCGTGGTGATGAAGTGCATATGTATCCACTGACATTTGCGGAGTTCATGTCTGTGTATGAGGGCGAGAAAGCGGATGGATGGCGCGATTATGTGCTTTATGGAGGAATCCCGCTGGTACTCACATTTACCACGCCGGATCAGAAGGGCGATTTTCTGAAATCTCTGTTCGAGGAGACATATATCTCCGATATTATCGGAAGAAATAATGTCAGAAACAAGGCGGAACTGGAAGAACTTCTGAATATTCTGTCCTCTTCCATCGGCTCTCTGACGAATCCGAGCAAGCTGTCTGCAACTTTTAAGAGCGTAAAACATACGACTATCAGTAAGGTGACAATCAAACGCTATATCGATTATCTTGAAGACGCTTTCCTGATTGACAGTGCAATTCGCTACGATATAAAAGGTAAGAAATATATTGATACACCATCCAAGTATTATTTCACGGACCTGGGTCTTCGAAATGCCAGATTAAATTTCCGACAGGTCGAAGAAACACACGCGATGGAGAATATCATTTTCAATGAGCTGAAAGTCAGAGGATATAACGTCGATGTAGGCGTCGTTGTGATGAATGAAACGGATCATGCAGATAAAAAGATAAGAAAACAGCTGGAAATCGATTTTGTCTGCAATAAGGGTTCCAAACGTTACTATATTCAGTCGGCATTTGTTATGCATGATGAAAAGAAAATGCAGCAGGAAGAAAGACCTCTGATCAATACGGGCGACGGGTTCAAGAAAATCATCATCACGAAAGATGCCATTGCACCGCTTTACAGTGAAGAAGGTGTGTTGGTGATGAGTATTTTTGACTTCCTGTTGAATCCCGACAGTATGGATTTATAAAAATTTACCCCAAGCTGGGGTAAATTTTGATTCTCCTGTATTTCATATTCCATGGGGCCACAATAAGCTGATAATAGATAAGTGCAAGGGAGATAAGGATAAGGCATTGTTCTTTGTGAAAGAAGCTTTCTAACAACTGGTCGCGTGCGGTTTTGATGAACTTTTTGGATACGAACCTTTATGAACGCAAGGGAAAGGCAGTCACAAATTTTAAACTAAGCCTTCCTGCTGAGCAGAGTGATCTCGCACAGCAGATCACCAGGGATCCATATAATTTTGATTTTCTGACACTCAGGTCTGACTACAATGAGAAGGAATTGAAAGATGCTCTGATGGATATCCTTCAAAATTTTTTCCTGGAACTGGGAAAAGGTTTGACGTTGTTTGGAAGAGAATATCGGCTGGAAGTCGGTAATACAGAACAATTTCTTGGATTGATCATCGCAACAATTTCCAGTTGTGCATTCATATCTCTGTACAACACTGCGACTGCCCGGTATAGTGTGACGTAAACCAGATCACGTAAATCAGACGGCCTTATAGATGATATACAGATGTTGGGGGTAAGGACATGTATCATAAACAGTTCAGAAACGGAATTAATTCTGCGATATTGATTTGGCTCCTGAATATGTTTTGCCTGTATTTTGCAGGCAGATTTTCAGGCAACGGTTATGTCTACTGGGGCGCGGGAGTTATTTCCGCTACTGCGGTGGTGGCCATCACTTATCTGCCGAACCACGACCTGAAGGATCTTGGATTATATCCAAAGTATCTAAAACAGGATGGCATCGTGATGTGCTGTATACTCGTCATCGAATTGCTGATCGGGGTATGTATGTTCCGCATGTCATGGGGGTATGCGATCCGCAGCTGGCTGTACTGTATTTTCTGGATTGCTCTGCAAGAGGAGCTTGTTTACAGAGGCTTCATCCAAAGCCATCTGTTCTCTCCACGCATCAATCGGAAAGTCAGCTTTCTGATCGGTGCTGCAATGTTTGCCGCGTCACATATCCCCTATCAGATGCAGATCAGACCATGGGATGGTTTGTTTACGCTCCAACTGTGTATTACGTTTTTCGTACACCTTTTGTATTGTTGGATAATTGAGAAACGGGGCAATATTTGCATTCCATGGGCGATGCATGTGGCATCGGATTTCCTGGAAGTCATTTAAGCGGACTAGAAATGTCTTTGATTAAACAAATCAGGATTTTATTTCTCACCCAATGAGGCATTTCCCGTCCTGCCTCTTATAATCAGAAACCAGCGATCCTGCTGAATGAGGACTATTGATCCTGCTGAATGAGGACTATTACAAATTCCTTTTGAGCGGACGGACAGAAGTGGAGCATATCCCGGTCCTAAATGCAGAACATATTGTGCCGTTCAAAATGAAGGCATGGCTTGATTTGAAAAGGCAGAAGGAGAATGGCGCACATGTTAATTCAAGAGATTTGAGAAAGCATCGACTTGATAACGAGCCCGTTTTCACGGCGTCTGATCAGCCTGTTCAGATAGATGTCGCGCTTGATTTCTTTCATACGCCCACCTGCAAATGAAGATTTTTGACATTCATTACATTTTTCTTCAACAGCAGTATATCACTCCTGCATCGGTTCCGCCGGCGCTCGATGAAATTTTTTGCCTATTTGGATATTTTTCTTCATCACTATTGCGGATGGGAAAGAATCTTTCAGTCATTCTTTTTCTGAAGTGGCATTTCTCGTAGCAGCGTCTCCAGGTTCCGGCAATAAAAAACCGGAAGCACAATTACACTGGCTTCCGGCTGGTAATTACTGTTCATTTATTCAGGCACATACAAACTGGAATTTATCTTTCTCTTTTATGTCTTTCGATCAGTAAAAGGATAAACATGCCTGACCATATGACCCATGCGATCAATGTTCCCTTTATAGGAAAAATGAAG
>ONQW01000181.1 GCA_900320025.1 uncultured Lachnospiraceae bacterium | reverse complement strand
CTCCTGCACCCTTCTGTGCTTGTTGGAGCGCTCCTTGATCAGCTCCACACCGATCTGCTCGGCATCCGACAGGCGCAGGGTCAGCTCATAGCCGTGCACTTGGATCTCCATGGGATCGCCCATCGGGGCAAACTTGACGACCGTGAGCTCTGCTCCCGGGATCACGCCCATGTCCAGAAAGTGCTGCCTGAGGGCGCCGTCTCCGCCCACGGTGCGGATCACCGCATTCTGTCCGATTGTCAATTCCTTCAGTGTCATCTTTCCGTCCTCACTTCGCTCCATTCTTTCTGTCGTGATTGTTAAACACATTTAACATCCGCATGCAGTATAGCACGCCAGGGCGGGAACGCAAAGGGAGAAGTTCAACGTTTTTAACTTTCCGGAGGTCCGTAAAATACCTCCCAAAGATATTTGATATCTTCGGGAGGTAACCATGTGGTTATGAATTTGCGGAGCAGAGTGTCAGGCTGATCTACTCTCGATCACTATGATGCCTGTTTCAGTTTGTCGCCCAGCACCTGACTGAATTTCTCTGCTGCCTGTTCACTGAGATGGCCGAAGCGCCTGTTCACTGAGATGGCCGAAGCCATCGGCATACTGCGAGGTATCGCTGTCGAAGACAGATGTGGGCAGTTCATTCATGTTCCAGAGGGTGACACCACAGTCTTCTGCAAGGGATTGAAAGTAGGCGTCAGCACTCTGCCGGTAGTTGGCGTTGTAGTCGTAGTAGACCTGTTTCCCAACCGGCATCTCCATCAGGATCAGTTCAATCCCATGCTCCTTACAGTAAGAGGCCATCTTCCGGAGCCAGTAATCCGCCTCCTTCGTCACGGAGAAGTCGGAGTTGTCCTGTGCAATGTAAACGTAGCTCCCTGCAACCGGATCGAATCCCCTGTAGTCCTGATAGGCATCGGGAGTTTTCAAATACTCCAGCTTCTTGGACAGAATCTCGCCCATCCTGCTCAGGTTATCCGTCTTCAGGGACCAGGGGCTGATGGTCACATGCCAGTTGTACTTCAGGCCTGCGCAGTAATACTGCAGCCTGACAGCTCCCAGCGGATAGGCATAATAGTGATTGATTCCATCATCGCGGTCACAGTATGTGGGATCCACGTCGTAAATCACACGCTTTGGTGCTTGTCCATGCTCTGTCATCAATCGGATCAGGTAGTACTGATCCATCGGACCTGACATCGGAATGCTGTAATTTGCACAGGATTTTCCGGTGACCTTTGAGACCGTGTCCGGATCCACGCCTGCCCGTGCCATCGATGTGCCAATGATCACATCCTCTGCAGTATTCTCTGCCGCCTTCCTGATCAGTACACGCATCTGCACGTCATCGCAGAGGGCGAGCGTCAGAAAGCCATTGAGCATCGCAAAGATCAGGAGAAACAGAATCACAAACCGCCATCCGGTGTGCACTCTTCTCTCCTTCCTCTCTGCCGGATCCGCAGCTCCTGCGCTTGTTGTCATCTTTTCTTCCATTTTTCCTCCCTCAGAACTGCGCATAGATAAAGCCAGAAGCAAGTCCGTTGTTCTGGAAGATCAAAACGGAAAACATCACCCCGTAATAGATTGCCCATCTCGCGGGACGCGGCAGCGCATCCATCTGCTCAAAAATGCTCTTCTGCCGGATCTCCTCCAGAAGGCTCTTGACCAACAGCACCAGACAGCCAAAGGCAAGGATCCCCGGTGTAAAATGAAGATCGACAAAGATCTGTCCCGTGATCTCATTCAGATGAAAGTCTGTGAAGACATGGGTCAGCATGTAGTTGGACTGAGACAGCGTTGTGGGAAAATCCCAGAACCAGCTGATGGTGACCAGAATAAAGGTAACCAAAACCTGCAGGAGGTGCAGAGCCCGGTTTTTTGACGGGTGTGCCGTCCCAAGCAGCGCCTCCAGAGAGATGATCACACCGTTGTACAGACCGTAGACGAGATACTTTCCGCCCTTTCCATGCCAGACTCCGACCAGAAGGAAGACTAAAATGTTGGCTATGGTCGCCTGCAGAATCGCCGCGCCTTTTCTTCCGATGTGCTTCTTTGCCCCTTTGGTCAGTTTCCGCATCCAGCCGGAGACCGTCATGGGATAAAAGACATAGTCCTTCATCCAGGTTCCCAGAGTGATATGCCAGCGATGCCAGAAATCAGTGATGGAGCAGGAAAAGTAAGGACGCTTGAAGTTCTCATCCAGATGGATCCCGAAGATCTCTGCCGTCCCAATCACCACGTCCATTCCGCCTGCAAAATCTCCATAGAGCTGTGCCGCATAGAGAAGGGCGGTCACTGCGTAATAGGTACCGGAGTACGCGAGGTAATTGTTGTTGACCAGGCTGACAGCAGCACCGGCACGGTCTGCGATCACGAACTTCAGAAAATATCCCCAAAGCATGCGCTGCGCGCCATGCTCCACCTGAACAAGATCCAGCCGATGTCCGGTGCAGACCATTTTTCCATCGACTTTTGTCTCGCCCGCAAGCTGGGGCATCAGGCGCTCATATCTCCCAATCGGCCCCTGCAGAATCTGCGGAAAAAAGGACACAAAGAGCATGTATCTTGTCGGATGCTGCTCCGCATGGGTTCTTCCCCAGTAAACGTCAATCAGGTATCCCATCGACTGAAACGTGTAGAACGAAATGCCGAGGGGCAGTGCCCAGGTCCAGACGTCAAGATACTTGAGGAAAAACAGCATGCCGAAGTTCAGGACAAGGCAAAGAATGAAAATCGCTTTCTTTTTCTTCCGGATTTTCTGGCGCCTCGCTTTATTCTCTGCCCCTCTCCCAAGCTGCTTCATCCGGTCTTCCAACCGATCCAGAAGACGTGCAGCAAAAAACGTGGAGAACGTGGTAAAGAGCAGGAAAAAGATGAGTGCCGGGCCATTCAAAAGATAAAAGACATAGCTGAAAATGAGCAACACAAAATACTGATACCGGGAAGCACGCCTCGGTATCAGGTAATAAATCACAGCACAGCCTGCTGTGAACAGCAGGTAGGCAATGGATGTAAACGACATAACTCCCTCTCAGCCCCGTTGTTCTGCCAATTTCAGTACTGCTTTGTAGACAATGGCAAAAGAGCAGCACCTTCTTCCTCTGCTTCAGCAGAGGACTGCCATTCAGCACACGGTGTTAAAAATTCGGGCCTGGCTTTTATGCCGAGCCCGATGTCATAAATTACTGCGTGGTCTTGGTAGATTTCCAGTCCACTGTACTGGGATCTACGCCTTCATCGATCGTATAGCCCTGAGAACGAATAATAATGCGCGAGAGCATCTGTGCATACTTTTTTCGGTTCTCCGGGGACATATGGATACCATCTGCAAGCAGGTTATCTTTTGCATTGGAAGCATTGATGTTAAGGAAGTCATAGGGATTCATATAACTGACATTTCCCTGGTTAATCGAGGAGACCACATTTTGTGCCGCGCAGGCATAATCGTAAAGAGTTCCATATCCGTAATTCAAGGTATTGGAATCCCCGACATATGTTCCATTGTTAAGGAACTGGGCGTAGCCAGGTCCGCAGATCACAATGGCAACATCCGGGAAGGTGCTGCGCAAGCGATGGATGATAGTGACGGATTCGAGGAATCATCGATCGGGATCTTGGACATGAAATCGTTGACGCCGTACTCCACAACGAAGACATCCGTCTTGGAGAAATCACAGCCGGCAAAGACTTTTCTCTGATAATCAATACTTGAGTAGTTCTGCAGGAAGTCAGCGGGAACATCTCCGACAATCGCATAGGTCATCCCGAGCCCGCAATCAGAATCCCAGCTCCGCATGTCCTGTCCGTCGGTGAGCTGAACAGCCGCTGTGGTTCCTCCAATAGCAAGGTTGTAAACATTGGCATGGCAGTATTGAGAGACCAGGCTGGCCAACCCGTCGTATCCCTTGTAGTTTCCAAACTGGGAATCTCCAATCACCACGATCTGCATCGTGGCGTCTGACCCGACCAGCGTACCCACACAGTCATCCGTGTATTGGATGCCAAGGTCATACGGGTCTTTCTGCTCCGCCGGCTCGGTTGCAGCCTCCGTGGAAGCTTCCGTTGCCGCTGTCGTGGCGGCCTCTGTTGCTGCCGTCGTGGCAGCTTCTGTAACGGCTTCCGCTGCAGCTTCTGTACTGGACGCTGTTGTCACTGTATCTGCTGTCTGCTGTGTGCTTGCAGTCTCTGCTTCCGGTTCTGTCTGTTTCGTTCCGCAGGCGGTTACAGCAGCGGCAAGAATCCCCGCTGCGACTATTCCGAAAAATTTTGTTCTCTTCAAATGCGTATCTCTTTCCCTTCCATGAGGATACGGGTACTCCCCCGGTCACCTGCTGTCTGCCTGTTATCGCGATTATCGCAGGAATTCATCAACTGCATAGCCGTATCTCAGGCATCCTGCAGTCTCTTTACCATCTCGTAGAGCGCTTTGGCACTGTTAAAGTTCGCCGGCACAATCTCCGATGCGGGAATCGAGATGTCATAGGCATCATTCAGCTCGCTGATGATCTGGAGGATATCAAACGAGTTGAGAATACCATCGTCAATCAGCGTGGTGCAGTTTGCAAAGTCCACATCGTCCTTCACATCTGACAAAATCTGAATCAGTTCATCCATGATATTTTCCTTTCCTTTTCCGTGTATTCTCTCTTTACTCTGCTGCCATTATCAGACGGCAATGCCTGTATTCTCAGGCCGCATTCCATTACCTCCTGTCCATGGCGCCGCAGACCGTATTGATGGGACTGGTCTTCTTCACATCCCTCGCAAGAAGCCAGCTTCCATCCTGCTGTACCAGGACGACTCTCGGCAGATCCCTGCTCAGAAACAGATACATCGCCTCGGTAACAGAATAAGCGCCAATGTTCTCAAATGCAAGCACATCCCCCGGCCGAATCTCTGCCATCCGGACAGACCGCACGAGGTCATCATTGGTTGTGCACAGGCTCCCGCACAGGGCATACTCATGGCTCTCATCGTCCGGAATGCGGCGGTAGGATACCTTTGCTGAATTTGCATCCGGGTCTCCATTTCCCTGATAGTGACAGATCACCGGCGTCTTCATGCCCATCAGCTGTCCCAGGTAGTTGACATGGTGGATGCCGCCGTCCGCAATGCAGTAGTGCTTGTCTCCTGCTGTCTTCTGATCCATGATTCTGGTTAGGTAATACCCGCACTCTGTCGCAAGAAACCTGCCCGCCTCCACCGTGAGTTCTGCAAACTCCGCCGCGTGCTGCAGGGCTGGTGCCAGTTCTCTGGCAGGCGCCAGGGTATCCGAGAAATCATCCCCCACAAACAGCGGTACCGGGAGACCAGGTCCGTACTCGAGTTTCTTCAGCTCGTATCCGTGCTGCTCTCTCACTTCCCGGAACAGGTCCTCCAGCATCCGGAGTTCCTCTTTTTGCTGGTGCAGGTCCCGGTTCCTGCGCTGGGTGCCGAC
>ONQW01000090.1 GCA_900320025.1 uncultured Lachnospiraceae bacterium | reverse complement strand
TGCTCCTCTTCACCAGATTCTTCATCAGCGTTCCTTTTCCTGCTCCGGAAAATCCGGAAACGACTATCAGACTTCCTCTGCTGTTCATGAACTGCCTTTCTCTATCAAGTAAAAGCTTTACTCCAGATTCTGAATCTGTTCCCGCACCTTCTCAATATTGGTCTTGAGGAGAATGCCGGTGTTGCTGATCTCAGCGTCATCTGTTTTGGAGAGGATGGTATTGGCCTCGCGGTTCATCTCCTGCGCGAGGAAATCAAGCCGGCGTCCGACGCCCTCTCCATCCGCCGTGCCGAGCAGTTCCCGGGCTGTGCAGATATGACTCCGGAGCCGCACGAGTTCCTCATCCACACAGATTTTGTCTGCGTACATCGTGACTTCCTGCGCAATCCTGGCCTCGTCCACGCTCGTATCTCCCAGAAGATCCTGAATTTTGCCGGTCAGACGCGCCCGATAGGCCGTCACGATGTCAGGCGCGCGCCGGGTGATGAAATCGACTTCCTCCGTCATGGCATCGAGCTTGCGGAGAAGATCGTCCCGCAGAAATTCCCCCTCCTTCTTCCTCGCCTCAAGAATCGCATTGCCAGCCTCGTCGAGGGCCTGTGCCAGAAGCGGCCACAGATCCGTGTCATCGCTCTCAGAATCCTCCAGCGTGAAAACATCCGGAAGCCCCGCAAGCAGAGACAGACTCACCTCTCCCGAAAGACCGAAGGCCTCCTTCATCTCTCCTAGATGCTGCAGATACTCCGCTGCGAGCGAAGGATGATAACATACCTCCTCGCCCGGATCCTCCAGATTCACATAGGAAATAAACAGGTCAACCTTCCCGCGCCGGATAAACCGGCCGACCTCCGTCCGAATCTTCGCCTCATATGGATTAAGCATCCGCGGCATCTTCATGGAAAGATCCAGAAAACGATTGTTCACCGACTTCATTTCCACCGTGATCCGCCGGCTGCCTTCGACAGCTTCTCCCCTGCCAAAGCCGGTCATACTGCACACCATGCCTGTTTTCCCCCTGCCTCGCTCACCCGCGTCTTCAAACTTCTATTCATTATAATTTTCGCCGCGGAGAGCGTCAAGAAACCCGAAATTGTCCCTAACGAGTTTAGCTTGTTTGGGACAATTTCGCCCGCCGCGCCCCGGCGCTGCCTTGAATCCTTCGCTCAATTCTTGTAAAGTAGCAGCAGAAAAGAGGAACTAATCGTGGCACTGAATGGTATTACCTGCGCAGCTCTGCGCGCGGAACTTGAACAGAAACTTCTCGGCGGGCGGATCGCCCGCATCGTCCAGACAGAAAGTGATGAAATCATTCTCACGGTCAAGCCTGAGATGTCCCGCGGCGGCGGTCAGGTGCGTCTTGTTCTGTCGGCTGACGCCTCCCTCCCGCTCTGCTATCTGACGGAGGAGAATAAGCCGGCGCCGCTGTCGGCCCCCACGTTCTGCATGCTGCTCCGCAAGCATCTGCAGGGAGGACGGATCACCGCGGTTGCCCAGCCTGGTCTCGAGCGGATCCTGCGGTTTGAGGTAGAGCACCTCGATGAAATGGGGGATCTGACAAAACACACGCTCGTCCTGGAGCTCATGGGCAAGTACAGCAATCTGATTTTCCTCGACAGTCAGGAAACGATTGTGGACAGCATCAAGCATGTCTCATCGATGGTAAGCTCCGTGCGGGAGGTGCTTCCGGGAAGGCCTTATTTTATTCCGGAGACGCAGCACAAGAAGGACGCCCTCTCTGAATCCAGGAAGAACTTTCTGGCGGTTCTTGCCGTCGGAAGTCTGCCTCCGGCTTCGCTGCTGGTCCGGACGTATACCGGCTTTTCGAGCGTAACCGGCGAGGAGCTGGTCTGCCGTGCCGGCATCGAGGGCGATAAGAGCTGCCAGGATTTGACAGAAGACGAGGCATCCCGCCTTGCGGACGAATTCTGCCGCCTGACGGAGGACATCCGGGCTGCCCGTTTTGCGCCGCACGGATACCTTCAGCAGTCAGGTTCCTCCGCCGGTTCGCCGAAAGAATTTTCCGCCTTCCCGCTCCGCATGTATGCGGATCTTAAGTCCCTGGAATTCCCGTCCGTGTCCGCAATGCTCGTCTGGTACTATGGTGAGAAGAACCGCATCACACGCATCCGCCAGAGAACCGCGGATCTTCGCAAAACTGTGACTACCATTCTGGAGCGTGACGTCCACAAATACGACAGCCAGCAGAAGCAGCGCAGAGACACGGAGAAGAAGGACCGGTACCGCATCTACGGAGAACTGCTGAACACCTACGGATACAGCATTCCGGCCGGTGCAAAATATGCGGATCTCGACAATTACTACACCGGGGAGAAGCTCCGTGTGCCGCTCGATCCGCTCCTCACCCCGGCTCAGAATGCCCAGAAGTATTTTGACCGGTACGGAAAGCTGAAGCGCACCGCCGAGGCGCTCAACACCCTGACAGCGCAGACAGAGGCCGAGATCCGGCAGCTCAGGAGCATCCTCGTCTCCCTCGACCTGTCAGCAGACGAGAGTGACATCGCCGCAATTCGGGAGGAGCTCGCGCAGAGCCATTTCATCCGCCGGGGAACTACAGGCAGCAAGGGTGCGAAGAAGAACCGCCTGCCGAAGAGCCAGCCGTTTCACTATATGAGCCGGGACGGTTTTGACATCTACGTTGGTAAAAACAATCTGCAGAACGACGAGCTTTCGTTTCGCCTCGCCGGTGGAGGGGATCTGTGGTTCCATGCCAATGACATGCCCGGATCTCATGTCATTTTGAAGACAGGCGGCAGGAAGCTGGAGGAGATTCCGGATCAGACCTTTCTGGATGCCGCCTCCCTTGCCGCGCATTATTCCTCCGGCCGGGAACAGGAGAAGGTGGAGGTGGATTATCTCTTCCGCCGTGATCTGAAAAAGCCCGCCGGCGCAAGGCCCGGATTCGTGGTTTACTACACGAACTATTCGATCCTCGCGCCGACGGACATCTCCGGCATCCGGCAGGTCACAGACTGATATCACTGGGGCGCCGCGTGGCACCCTGCCGCGCGGTTCAGCATCTCCGACATCTGTCATATCACAGATTGATTTCACTTCAGCGCCACGTGGCACCCTGCCGCGCGGAATATCATCTCCTGCATCAGGCAGGTCAGGGAATGATCCCGGAGGTTACATCCACCTGAGCCTTTGCAGCACCCGGACCAGATGATTTCCCTTCGGCATGCTGCGGATCATCTCCTCATCGAGTACACGCATCTTCACCAGGGCAAAGGCATACACCAGAACGGCTGTCACAAAGGCAGGCAGGAATGCTGCCAGATTGGCAAAATACAGAATTCTCACCGCCTGTCCCGCCACACCGAAGTGCAGTGCCCTGGCGAAAAGAAAACGGACTGCATCATACACCGCAAGGCTGGAAATTCCCATCAGAAGGGCCGCTGCCACCGGTCCTGCATATCGTTTTCCCAGATTCGCACCTGGTCCCATATACTTTCTGAGAAACAGTTCATTGGCTGCAAAAATCATGACCGAATAAATCACGCTGGCCGCCACCAGAGCGTACGTCCCCATATTTGTCCGAACCAGAAGAAGAACAAGCACCGCAGTCTGCACAGCCAGTGCCGCCACCGCACTGACCAGCGGAAGATTCATGTGCTTTGTCGCCTGCAGCACGGCATTCGTGATGGTAGAGATGGAATAAAAGAACACCGTCACAGCCAGAAGGGCAAGCAGCGCTGATGCCTCATTCAGGGAATCCATCTGCGGAAACAGAATCATCGTCACCGGTTTGGCAAGAAAAATCAGCGCCACCGTGCACGGAATCGCCACAAGCGCCGTCATCATGACCGCCTGTCTCGCCCGGTGCAGCGTCTCTTCCCCGTCTCCACGCGCAAAAGATCCCGAAATGCTGGGAATGACCGCTGCCGATGTGGCGGTGGCAATCGAAATCGGAATGTTTGTGATCACTGTAGCCTTTCTGGAGAAGATGCCGTAATGAACCGTGATGCCGATCTCGTCCATCCCGCGGCCTGCCATCAGAATTTTGGTGTAGATTGTCTGATTGAGAGATGTGGTGAGATTGAGAATGAAGCTGCTGAGCACAAAGGGCGTCACGACGCAGATGACTTCCCAGAGGATTTTCCGGTACGGCTCCTCTGTGCCGGTCGTATCGCGCTCCATTCTGGTCCGGATGCCCCGCCGGTTCATGGAATAAACCCACAGCATGAAAAGCAGTGCCGCCAGAACGCCGCTGCCCGTGCCGAGCGCACTCCCGGACGCGCCGTAGACTGCCTGGGTTGTGGAGCCGGCACCTGCCGCCCGCCGCATCAGAGCATATGCCAGCAGCAGCGACATCGCCGCGTTCACGATCTGCTCGATAATCTGCGACACCGAGGTCTGCAGCATGGTGGAATGCGCCTGAAAATACCCTCGCAGGGCACCCAGCAGACCGAACAGGAAGATTGTCGGTGCAAACACCCGGAGCACCGGCACGGAGCCGGGGCCGACAAGGAGTCCAGCGCCAAAATACAGCACAGCCGAACCGGCGGCGCCCGCCGCAAGGACATACCAGAGCGCCGCACGGAAAATGCGCTGTGCGTTCCGATACTCTCCCATCGCCAGCTTTTCCGCCATCAGCTTGGAGATGGCGGAAGGAATGCTGTATGAGGAAATCAGGAGGACAATCGTGTAGATGTTATAGGCCAGGCTGTAATAGCCGTTGCCCTCGTCCCCGATGATCGCCGTGAGCGGGGACTGATACAGCAGACCGATGATGCGGACCACGATACTGGCTGCGGCGAGGATGCCGGCCTGCACGAAAATCTGACTCTTGCCCTGCCCCGCATTGTCCGGCAGGATCATCTGGTTATGATGCTTTATTCTGTGAGTAGCCATGAATTGCAAATGAATGCCGCCTAATTCCTGTCTGAACCAGTGCCCACCCGCCGATGAGCGAATCATACTTCTCCGGATGCTTCTCCGGCATGGTGATTTCCCGCGCCCGGCAGATCAGCCGATGAGCCAGCCATATATCTCCCGGTACATCTCCGTGATTGGAAAATATCCGCCGCCGGGCGGATCACCCGCCGATGAGCCAGTCGTACATCTCCTGATACTTCTCTGCGGATTTCTTCCAGGAGAAATCCGCAGCCATCGCCCGGTCAATCATCTTATTCCACTCGCGCTTGCGGTCATAGAAAATCTGTTCCGCATACCGGATGGTGCGAAGCATCTCCGTCGCGTTGTAATTGGTAAAGCTGAATCCCGTTCCAGTGCCTTCATACTCATTGTACGGCTCGACCGTATCCTTCAGTCCGCCTGTCTCCCGCACAATCGGAAGTGTGCCGTAACGGAGCGCCATGAGCTGCGACAGACCGCATGGCTCAAACAGCGACGGCATCAGGAATGCATCCGAGGAAGCATAGATTTTGTGGGAAAGCTCCTCTGAATAGCAGATCTGCGCGGAGACCTTCTTCCCGTACTTCCAGTCAAAATACCGGAACATATTCTCGTAGCGCTCTTCCCCGGTGCCCAGCACCACGATCTGGACCGCATCCTGGCAGAGCTCATCCATGACATAGGCGACCAGGTCAAAACCCTTCTGATCCGTCAGTCTCGAGACCATGCCAATCATCATGACCTTGTCGTCCTGTTCGAGTCCGAACTGCTCCTGCAGTGCACGTTTATTTTTGACCTTCTCCTTGCGGAAATTGATGGCGCCGTAAGGATAAGGGATATAGCGGTCCGTCTCCGGATTGAAGGTATCGTAGTCAATTCCGTTCAGAATACCGCGCAGATCATGCGCCCGCGCATTCATGAGACCATCCAGTCCCTCCCCGTAAAACGGTGTCTTGATCTCCTCCGCATACGTCGGGCTCACCGTTGTGATCGCATCCGCATAGACCAGACCGCCCTTCAGAAGGTCCGCGTCCCTGTTGAACTCCAGCTTGTCCGGGGTGAAATAATACCCGGAAAGCCCTGTCATGCTCTCAACATCCTGCACATTCCAGCGCCCCTGAAACTTCAGGTTGTGAATCGTCATCACAGTCTTGATGCCGCGGAAGAATTCATTGTTTTGAAACCGTTCCTTCAGATACACCGGAATCAGTCCGGTCTGCCAGTCGTGGCAGTGAATCAGATCCGGGCGGAAATCCAGAACCGGGAGCGCGGAGAGCACAGCCTTGCTGAAATACCCGAACCGCTCAATCTCCCATCTGGCATCATCCGTATAAGGGCGGAAGCTCGTGAAATAATACTCATTATCGATGAAGTAGTAGGTGATCCCGTCGACCTCAGCCTTGAACAGCCCGACATACTGATTCTGCCAGTTGTAATCCATGTAGAAGTTGGTGATGTACTCCAGCTTGTCCTTCATCTCCTGCTTCATGCAGGA
>ONQW01000035.1 GCA_900320025.1 uncultured Lachnospiraceae bacterium | reverse complement strand
CGGGCTGTCTGTGCCATGCCGATCGCCGGCAGCTACCGCAGCATCGATTTTGCCCTCAGCAATATGGAATGGTCGCACATCCAGAAGGTGGCGGTGCTGACGCAGTACAATTCCGGATCGCTCAATGAGCATCTGAGTTCCTCGAAGTGGTGGGACTTCGGGCGCAAGCAGGGAGGCATGTTCCTGTTCACACCGGCGCTCACGAATGAGAGCAACAGCTGGTACCGCGGCACAGCGGATGCCATCTCCCAGAACCTCCGGTTCCTCAAGAATTCCCACGAGCCCTATGTCGTGATCTGCTCCGGGGACTGCGTTTATAAGATGGACTACAACGAGGTTCTCCGGTACCATATCGACAAGAAGGCGGACATCACCGTCGTCGTGCGGGATATGCCGGCAGACGTGAAGGTGGAGCGGTACGGCTGTGTTCAGATGGATGCGGACAGCCGGATCCGGGAGTTTGAAGAGAAACCCGTCGTGGCAAAATCTAATACGATTTCCTGCGGTATTTATGTGATCCGGCGCCGCCAGCTGATCGAGCTCCTGGAAAAGGCACAGGAAGAGAACAGATATGACCTTGTCAAAGACATTTTTATCCGGTATAAAGATGTAAAGAGAATTTATGGATACCGGATGGACAGCTATTGGAGCAACATCGCGTCCGTGGATGATTATTTCCGGACGAACATGGATTTCCTGAAGCCGGCTGTCCGTGATTACTTTTTCAAGCAGTATCCGCCGGTAAACTCCAAGGTACTGGACCTGCCTCCTGTGAAGTTCAATGTCGGAGTCTCCGTGCACAACAGTCTCCTGGCGGCGGGATGCATCATCAACGGGACAGTCGAGAATTCCGTGCTGTTTCAGAAGGTTTACGTCGGCAATAACTGTGTGATCAGAAATTCTATCATTCTGAATGATGTCTATATCGGCGATAACACATACATTGAGAACTGCATTGTGGAGAGCCGCGGCACCCTTCAGGCCAACGCATATTACAAAGGGGAGGATGGGGTAAAAATCGTTATAGAGAAAAACGCAAGATATACCATGTAACTTGGAAGAAGCGCGTTGTCGCCACGAAGCGCAGAAGACCGTCATACAATCGCAGAAAGAGAGAAAACACTATGGAGATCACAGATGTGAGAGTACGTAGGATTGCGAAGGACGGTAAGATGAAGGCGGTTGTTTCCATCACGATAGACAACGAATTTGTAGTACATGACATCAAGGTAATCGAGGGTGAAAAAGGGTTATTCATCGCTATGCCGAGCAAGAAATCCGCAAACGGTGAATTCAGAGATATCGCACATCCTATCAACTCCGAAACCCGCGCCAGGCTTGAGAGCATCATTCTGGAGCGGTACCGGCAGAGTCTCGAGCCGGATGCCACAGTTTAAGCATTTCTTGATACAGACATCATATGGCATAGCATTCCCGGGCTGCCGTGGAAAACAGAGTTTCTGTTTTCCGCGGCAGCCCTTCTCATGCCACTCTTCCCGCGGGGCAGACGGCTTATACACCCTTCCCGCAGGACAGACGGCGCGTTGATTTCTAAGCTGGATTACGTTAGGATGGGTGCTGACAGACGGGCGGGTCTGCATTCCGTATCAGACGGGAGCAGGCACGCTCCTTTGCGCGCTTCTGGCAGAGAAAGCGCGGCATGAGAATGCGCCGGCAGACGCCGTGTATGCAGACGCCATGTACGCCGACGCCGCGCGGCATGGGGCCAAACCCGGAAAAAACGGGACAGAGGCAGAATCAGGAGGAACAGACATCGTGGGATATAAAATCATTGCCGGGCTTGGAAATCCGGGCCGGGAATACGAGGGGACGAGACATAACATGGGCTTTGATGTCATCGATCTGCTGCTGGACCGGTATGGGTTTCCGGCGATGACGAGAGACGGGAAGGCCATGACGGCGAAGGGACTGATCGACGGGCAGCGGGTGCTCCTGATGAAGCCGCTCACCTACATGAATCTCAGCGGAGAGGCCATTCAGGAGGCCGTGCAGTTTTATAAGGCGGATCCGGAGCAGGATGTGATTGTGATCTGCGACGACATTGACCAGCCGGTGGGGCAGCTGCGCATCCGGCCGAAGGGAAGCGCCGGAGGGCACAACGGGCTGAAAAATATCATCCGCTGCCTCGGCACGGAGGACTTCACAAGAGTCCGCGTAGGGGTGGGAGCGAAGCCGTCTCCGGATTACGATCTCGCGGATTATGTACTCGGCCGCCCGGCGGGGGAGGACAGAGACCTCCTTGCGGAGGCAAAGGAGAGGGCGGCGGATGCCGTGGGGATGATTCTGACGCAGGGCGTGCCGGAGGCGATGAATCAATTCAACGGGAAGGTCCGCAGGCAGTGAGAGAAAAGGCGGTCAGCAGTGCCGCATGCAGTAATGAAGCGGGAGATGCGGCAGACAGTAATGCAGCGGAAAACTCCGCAGGCAGTGAGAAAAAGCGGTCGGCAGTGCGGATCGTGACGCGGTCCCGATGGAAGACAGATACATAGATACATAGAAATAGAAGACAGAGGATAAAAGGAAGGTAGTATGCGCACTCTTTTTCAGCCATTGATGGAATCAGCACAATTCCGGAAGGCAGTATCCTGCCTGGAGGAGCCGGCCGGGCATGTTCTGGCGGATGGCTGTGCGGACTCGCAGAAGGTTCATTTTGCGTATGCGCTGGCCGAGTCGGAGACGATCGCACCGAACGCCCGGGTCAGACTCTTTGTGACATACAGCGATCTCCGGGCGAGAGAAATTCTGGACGACTGCCGGTTCTATGACCGGGACGCTGTGCTGTTTCCTGCCAAGGATCTCATTTTCTATCAGGCGGATCTCCGCGGACGGGAGCTGGAGGCGCAGCGGCTTCGGTGCCTGCGCCGGATGACAGAGGGAAAGCAGGTGACCGTCGTCACGACTTTCTCCGCGCTGATGACGCCGCAGGTCCCGCTGCGGGTGCTGAAGGAAAATGTTCTCACCCTGTCCCGCAATGAGACCATCCATCTGGATACGATCGCGGACCGCCTGACCGCCATGGGATATGAACGCAACTACCAGGTGGACAGTCCCGGCCAGTTCTCCATCCGCGGCGATATCATCGATGTTTATGATCTGACGGAGGAGAATCCGGTCCGCATCGAGCTCTGGGGCGACGACATCGATTCCATCCGCAGCTTTGATATTCTGAGTCAGCGTTCCATTGAGGAACTGGAATCGGTCAGACTTTATCCGGCGACCGAGATCATTCTGTCCTCCGCGCGGCTGTCGGACGGCATCCGCCGCATCCGGGCCGAGGAGGAGAAGCGGTATCAGGAGCTCCGGGAGGCGAGAAAGACGGAGGAGGCCGCCCGCCTGAAGAAGGAGGTGCTCGGCATCTGCGAGCAGGCGGAGCAGACCAGGGATCTCGGAGGAATGGAGGGATTTTTGCGCTATTTCTATCCGGCGGCATCGGGATTTCTTGATCTGTGCCCGCAGGATACGCTGGCGCTGCTGGATGAACCGGCGCATCTGCATGAGCAGGCGGAAGCCATCGGGGCGGAGTTCCGCGAGAGCATGGTGCAGCGCGTGGAGAAGGGATATATTCTGCCGGGGCAGATGGATCTTCTCGTGCCGGAGCAGGAGGTGCTCACCGGGCTTATGAGGCTCCGCCGGGCTGCGCTCTGCACCCTCGGGACGCCGTCAGAACTCTTTCCGTTGAATGCGGTGCATCTGCGGGCACGCACGGTGGCGCCCTATAATAACAGCTTTGAGGCGCTGCTGCGCGACCTGTCAAAATACAGGAAGGACCGGGCACGGGTTCTGATTTTGTCCGGATCCAGGACGAGGGCAAAGCGCCTGGCGAAGGAACTGACCGATCAGGGTGCGACGGCGTTCTACAGCGAGGATCCGGAGCGGGAACTGCGGCCGGGCGAGGTGGAGGTTTTCTACGGCCACTCCGCGCACGGCTTCGAGTATCCGGAGCTGAAGTTCACGGTCATCGCGGACACCGATATTTTCGGCGCGGAGCAGACGAAGGTCAGGAAAAAGAAGCCGCGCCACACCGGTGCCGGCGCGATCCGGTCGCTTGATGATCTGCATGTGGGGGACTATGTCGTTCACGAGGATCATGGCGTCGGGATTTACCGCGGAATCGAGAAGATTGAGGTAGATCACATCGCGAAGGACTACATCAAGATCGAGTACGGGAGCGGCGATTTCCTCTATGTTCTGCCCAACGACCTCAGTGTGCTGCAGAAATATGCCGCGGGCGGCGACGCGAAGCCGAAGCTGAACCGTCTTGGCACGCAGGAGTGGAGCAATACCCGCAGAAAGGTGCAGAAGGCCGTCGATGAGGTGGCGCAGGACCTGGTGGAGCTGTATGCAAAGCGGCAGTCTGAACGGGGACATGCCTTCAGTCCCGACACACCCTGGCAGCGCGAGTTTGAGGAAATGTTCCCGTATCAGGAGACGCAGGATCAGCTCGCCGCGATCGAGGACACGAAGCGGGATATGGAGTCCGGGAAGATCATGGACCGTCTTGTCTGCGGGGATGTCGGCTACGGAAAGACGGAGATCGCGATCCGTGCGGCCTTCAAGGCGGCACAGGACGGCTATCAGACCGCGGTGCTGGTGCCGACGACCATCCTTGCGCAGCAGCACTTCAACACCTTCTCGGAGCGGATGCACGGGTATCCGGTGAACATCGGCCAGCTGAGCCGTTTTGTCTCTCCCGCGGAGCAGAAGCGGGTGCTCGGGGGACTGGCGGATGGCAGCGTGGACATTGTCATCGGAACACACCGGCTGCTCTCGCAGGATGTTCATTTCCACAAGCTGGGGCTGCTGGTTGTGGATGAGGAGCAGCGCTTCGGCGTGACCCACAAGGAAAAGATCAAGAAGATGCGGGAGAATGTCGACGTGCTGACACTGACGGCGACGCCGATCCCGCGCACGCTCCACATGAGTCTCGTGGGAATCCGCGACATGAGTCTTCTCGAGGAGGCGCCGGGAGAGCGCCAGCCGATCCAGACCTACGTCATGGAATATAACGAGGAGATGATACGGGAGGCCATTGTCCGCGAGCTCGCGCGGGGAGGTCAGGTCTACTATGTGTACAACCGCGTGAATGACATCGACCGCATCACGGACAGAATCCGGAAGCTCGTGCCCCAGGCCCGCGTGGCGTTTGCGCACGGACAGATGGAGGAGAAACAGCTCGAGCAGATCATGATTGATTTTGTCAACAGGGAGATCGACGTGCTGGTTTCCACCACGATCATCGAGACGGGTCTCGACATATCGAATGTCAACACGATCATCATCCACGACGCGGACCGGCTCGGACTGTCCCAGCTGTATCAGCTCCGCGGCCGCGTGGGACGTTCCTCGCGCACGGCCTATGCGTTTCTGATGTATCAGAAGGACCGGATGCTGAAGGAGGATGCGGAAAAGCGGCTCGCCGCGATCCGGGAATTCACGGAGCTCGGGAGCGGCTACCGCATCGCCATGCGCGATCTGGAGATCCGCGGCGCCGGAAGCGTGCTCGGACGGGCCCAGCACGGCCATATGGCAAAGGTGGGCTACGATCTGTACTGCCGGATGCTGGAGACGGCGGTCCGGAAGGCAAAGGGGATCCCTGCCCAGGAGGAGCCGCACACGGAAGTGAAGCTGAACGTGGACGCATATATCCCGGAGACATATATTGTCAACGAGACGCAGAAGCTCGAGATCTACCGCCGGATCGCCGACATTGCGTCGGTGGAGGACTATCAGGACCGCAGGGACGAGCTCCTCGACCGCTTCGGCCAGATCCCGATGCCCGCACAGAATCTTCTGCGCATCGCGCTCATCCGGGCGGCGGCCCAGAGCCTCGATCTTGCATCCATCGTCGGATATGCCGGCAAAATCATCCTGAAGCCGCAGCCGAAGGCGGACTGGAGAGTGGAGAATATTCCGGCGTTCCTTCGCCGGTTCAGACCGAACCTTACCTTCCTCGCCAAGGGAGAACCGCAGTTTGAATACACCTTCCGCCCCGCGGGTGTGACGGAAAAGGATGAGGAGACACTCCTTGGCACGACGGAGGACATCCTGACTGCCATGGGGGAGCTTCTGAAGCGGAATCATCCGGAGGCATGAGAGCAGGGGGATAGTGTTCTATTTTGAATCCGCTGATACCATTGGCAGTCAAAGCGTGCAGAGGAGTACTCCGTAAACTTTACGTATTGATTACAAACTTCTTACCTGACTGTGATTTCGGGTATTCCGGAAATCCTCTAAGCTGTTTCTGATCACAGAGAAAAAGCTGATGTGATGCAGAAAAGCGAGGAGGAATGAGTTTATGAAAACAGGTATGAAGCGCGGTCTGATGACGGCAGTCTGCACAGGATTAGTGGCGGCGGCGATCCCGATGTCGGCATTCGCCTCCACTGCGCATTATGCGGACAGCAAGAAGATTGCCGGCGATGCGGCGTGGAGCGAGTGGAAGAAGGACTGGGAGACCGTTGCCACAGATTATACGAAGGTTGCCATCAATCCGGGCGCAGATGCGACAAAGCTGAATTTTACATGGCAGACCAAAGCTGACAATGCCACGCCGACTCCGGTTGTGAAGATCGGTCTTTCCAAGAAGAATCTCCGCACCGTGCGCGGCACGATCACAAAGGTGGATACGAAATACACGAACGGTGTGCAGTATGTGACAAACCGTGTCACGGTGACCGGTCTTGTTCCCGGCAACACTTACTACTATTGTGTTGTGAAGAACGGCGTTGACAGCGAGGTCCGCTCCTATACCCTGAGCAGCACGGATGATGTGAAGTTCCTTGTTGTGGGCGATCCGCAGATCGGCGCCTCCAAGGGCCAGACGGTTGACGGCGCGGTCAATGCAGAGGACGGCGGCGCCGCGAACACGGCGGCCAGAAATGATGCCTTCAGCTGGGACCGCACGCTGGATATTGCATACGGGCAGAATCCGGATACGGACTTCATTGTTTCCTGCGGCGACCAGGTGAACAAGACCGGCAAGGTCAAGGAAGAGGAATTCGCAGGCTACCTCAATGCCAGCGCGCTGGCCTATCTTCCGGTTGCCACGACCATCGGCAACCATGATTCCCTCACAGAGGATTATTCCAATCATTTCACCACACCGAACGAAACCGGGCTTGGCGAGACCAAGGCTGGCGGTGACTATTACTACAGCTACGGTGATATTCTCTTTATCTTCCTCAATACCAACAACTACAACGCCGCCGAGCACAAGAAGGCGGTGGAGGAAGCGGTTGCTTCCAATCCGAAGGCAAAGTGGCGCATTGTCACGATCCATCAGGATATCTATGGCTCGGGCCTTGACCATTCTGACACGGACGGCATGATTCTCCGCACCCAGCTGACACCGATCTTTGATCAGTATGATGTCGATGTGGTTCTGCAGGGCCATGATCATACCTACAGCCGCTCCAAGATGCTCTATGGCGACGTGCAGCAGCACGACAATTATGAGTTCCAGCTGAATGAGACCGGAGACGATTACGACTGGGAGCATGCATTCGACAAGACAGCCTCCAAAAAGATCGCACTCTATCCGGAAGACAGCGATGCACAGGCACAGGCGGACCTCGAGGCGTTTCATAAGGACAATGCCTGCTACACCATCGAGGACACCGAAGGAAACCAGGTCGTGAATCCGAAGGGCACACTTTACATCACCACAAACTCCGCGTCCGGTTCCAAGTACTATGAGCTTGCGAAGACGCAGCAGGATTACATCGCGAAGCGTTCCCAGAACTGGCTGCCGAGCTACAGCGTTGTGGACGTGAAGGGCGACAGGCTGACCATCAGCACCTATCAGATCACAGACGACGGGCAGGTGCAGCCGCTTGACGACGCGTTCACGATCGTCAAGAACTGAAACGGCAGCAGGGCACAGTACCGGGAAAGCGGCACAAAACCCGGGAGGACGGTATGAAACGAACAATATTGCGGTGGGGCGTCCCGCTGCTGCTGATGGGACTGTTTATGATCTGGGTTGTCTGGCTCAACCGGACGACAGAGAAGGTGCCGCTTGTCTCCACGGAGGGACAGACCTTTGAGCACGGCGTGGTGACAGAGGTGCTCGAGGACAATGTGCAGGAGGATGGAACCAGAGTCGGGCAGCAGACCGTCCTGGTCCGCATGACGACCGGGGAGAAAAAAGGGCAGGAAGTACAGACGACAAGCTCTGCCGGGTACCTCTTCGGCGCCGCCTGCAAGCCCGGCATGAAGGTGATTGTCATGCAGTCGGTCAGCGGAGATGAGGTGGTGTCAAGCGTCTACGCGAGGGACCGCGGAAACACCATTCTGCTGTTCGGCGTGCTGTATCTTGCCCTGATTGTGCTTGTGGGCGGCAAGAAGGGACTGAAGGCATGCGCCGGGCTTGTTTTCACCTTCTTTGTGGTGATCTTCATGGTGACGCCGCTCATCTACCGCGGCATGTCGCCGTTTCTCGCGGCGATTCTCACCTGTGCGGTCACAACGCTCGTCACCATGTACTTTATCGGCGGGCCGACGAGAAAGACCGTGATCGCGACGGCGGGCACGGTGGTGGGCTGCGTCTGCGCCGGGCTGATGGCGTCCTTCTTCGGATACTGCACCGGCCTGTCCGGATGGAATGTCTCGAATATCGAAAGCCTGCTGGACCTCTGGTATACCGACAACATTCAGGTCGGCGGCCTGCTCTTCGCGGGAATTCTGATCGCCGCGCTGGGGGCGACGATGGATGTCGCCATGTCGACGTCGAGCGCCATGGAGGAGATTGTCCGGCAAAATCCGGCCATCACGCAGCGGGATCTGTTCAGGGCCGGCATGCGCGTCGGACGGGACATGATGGGGACGGACTCCAACACGCTGATCCTCGCGTTTGCAGGGGAAAGCATCAGCACGCTTCTGCTGGATTTTGCCTATGATCTGCCCTATGCGCAGATCATCAACTCCAACAACATCGGACTGCAGATCATACAGGGACTGTCGGGCAGCTTCGGCGTCATCCTGTGTGTGCCGGTGACCTGCCTGATCGCGTCTCTGTTTCTGGTGAAGGAGTGACAGGGGACTGAATTGAAAATCGAAATGCAGGTGAGAAATTCCTTTCAGCAAGGAGTGAACAGAGTTCTGATCTTACATAAACTTTACGCAAGCTTTACATGCCCATGATTTCGCGGCAGAGCCGCTTTCTTTAGAATCATCATCGTACAGGAAATGAGTACAGACAGATGGCGCGGGGAATGCGCCGACACCCAGGAGGAATTATTATGAAAAATCAGTTCGTAAAGAAATTATCCGCAGTGTCCTCTGCGGCAGTCATGGCAGCCGCACTGCTCGCCGGCTGCGGCAGCTCTTCTCAGACGGCAGCCAGCACGGCTCCGGCTGCGGCATCCACGGAGGCTGCTGCGCAGACGGCGTCCACTGAAGCTGCGGCACAGACCGCTTCCACCGGGGCGGCAGCTGACACGGCGTCCAGCACTGCAGCCGCGGCGTCCTCTGCAGCAGCGGTGAGCGGAGAGGTTACGGCAGCAGGTTCTTCTGCCCTGCTTCCTCTGGCACAGGCCGCGGCAGAGAGCTTTATGAAGGAAAATCCGGACTGCGTCATCACGGTCAATGGCGGCGGCTCCGGAGAAGGACTCAAGCAGGTCGCCGATGGCTCTGTCGATATCGGAGATTCGGATGTCTTCGCAGAGGAAAAGCTGGATGCCGATGCGGCGGCCAAGCTGGTGGATCATGAGGTCTGCACGATCACGATGGCACCGGTTGTCAATGCAAGCCTTGACATCGACAGTCTCACGACGGATCAGCTGATCAGCATCTTCACCGGCAAGACCACGAACTGGAAGGATGTCGGCGGACCGGATGAGGACATTGTTCTCGTGACAAGACCCAGCTCCTCCGGAACACGCGCACTGTTCAAGCAGTATGCACTGAACGGCGAGGAAGAGGCATCCAACGAGTCCCTTGAGACCGATGACTCCGGCACACTGCTGCAGACCATTGAGCAGAATGAGGGCGCTATCGGATACGTGGCACTGTCCTACCTTGTAAATAATACGGATGTCAAGGCAGTCGGCATCGACGGTGTGGCGCCGACACTGGAGAACACCTATAACGGCACCTACAAGGTATGGGGCTATGAGCATATGTACACCAACGGCGAAGGCTCCGATGCAGCGCAGGCGTTCATCAACTACATCTCCGGCGACGCGTTCGCGGATCAGCTGGAAGGCATGGGATACGGTGTGGCTTCCAAGATGAGCGACGAGGCGAAGAAGGCCCACGACGCGCAGTAAAGGGGCAAGAATGACACCGGAGGCGGGCAGGTGAACGTCCCTTCCGGCCCGCTATCCGGGGACGGCGGTGCTGATGCCGGGTAGCAGGGAAAGGAATCTGCGGAAATTTCAAGCGGATACCCACAGTCACACAACACAGGAAAAAACATGGAATCCACGATTCTGAATTTCGGTACGCAGGCCGATGCTGCAGAGCACTGGCCTGCCGCTTTCAAAAGAGAAGACAGTATGGCTAACGTACATGCTTCCAAGAAAACAAAGGGCTATTATTTCCGGAAGGAATACCTCGGGCGCGGCATTGCGACGGGCTGCGGTCTCTTCATCATCATTCTGACCCTGGCAATCGGCGCGTTTCTGCTGGTCAGAGGAACCGGAACCTTTACAAGGTTCCACCATTCCATTCTGGAATTTCTCTTTTCGTCGGACTGGTCGCCGGTCGATACGGCGACGGGCAGCGGCGGAGGGGTCGGCGCGGCGGTCTTCATCGCCGGTTCTCTCCTCACGTGCGGCCTTGCCCTGCTGATGATCACACCGTTTGCCATCGGCGCGGCCATCTTCATGACAGAGATTGCGCCGAAGGCGGGAGAGAGGATCTTCCGGCCGGCGGTGGAAATTTTTGTAGGCATTCCATCTGTGGTATACGGCTGGATCGGCCTCACGGTTCTGGTCCCCTGGATCAAGAACGTGTTTCATCCCAAGATGGGCGGGTACTCCGTTCTGGCGGCGAGCATCGTGCTTGCAGTCATGATCTTCCCCACCATCACTACGGTTGCGGCTGATGCAATCCGGAGCACGCCGGAAGCGTTCCGAAAGGCGGGCTACGGCCTCGGATCCACCAGATGGCAGGTTATCTACCGCATCGTGCTTCCGGCTTCCCGGAGCGGCATCATGACGGGCATTATTCTTGGGCTGGCACGTGCCTTCGGAGAAGCCCTGGCGGTTGCCATGGTCATCGGCAAAACAAGAGCGTTCCCGAAGAATCTTCTCTCTCCGACCAACAACCTGACAGCGGAGATAGCTGCGGACATGGGCAACACGGCAAGCGGCGGCGAGGCGAACATGGCCCTCTGGACGATGGCACTGCTGCTGTTCCTGATCTCCATGCTGTTCATCTTCCTGATTCATCTGATCTCCGGGAAGGGAATTCCGCAGGTGGAGAACTGAAACTGATACCGTCAGAAATGCAGCCTCATTGTTTCAATCCGGGAGAAAGCCTATTCTGGCGTTTTTCCCGCGGATGTCGTAATAAATGCGGCATGAGGTATGAGAATGAACGTGGCAGAAGCAAAAATGCAGGCGCGCATCCGCAGCGCCAGACGGACGGATGAGGTCATGACCGTGGTGTTTTACGCGGTGGGCGGATTTTTCCTGGTCCTGATCCTGATCCTTGCGGGATATATCATTATCAACGGACTGCGCAGCTATTATCCGGGCATCTTCGGAACCACCAGCAGCGGTATCGGCAATCAGCTTTTCAACACAGTTTATCTGGTGTTCTGGTCGCTCCTGATCAGCGTCCCGATCGGCGTGCTGGCCGGCATCTATATGGCGGAGTATGCAAAACCCAATAGGCTGACCAGATTTCTGCGGATCAGTATTGAGTCGCTTTCCTCCCTGCCGTCGATTGTCGTCGGACTGTTCGGCTATCTGGTCTTCATTCTGATGACGGGCGCTAAATGGAATCTGATGGCCGGAGCGCTGGCGGTATCGATTCTGTCACTGCCGTCCATCACGACGACAACAGAGGACGCGATGAAATCCCTCCCGAAGAGCTATAAGGCGGGCAGCATGGCACTCGGCGCCACGCACTGGACCACGATTGTGAAGGTCCTGCTTCCGGCCTGCTTCCCGCGCATTATCACCGGTATCATTCTGGCGGCCGGACGAGGATTCGGGGAAGCGGCGGCGCTGCTCTACACGGCGGGCCAGAGCACGGTCATCAATTGGAATAACTGGAATCCGGCGAGCAAAACCTGCCCGCTCAATCCATTCCGGCCGGGTGAGACGCTTGCACTCCATATCTGGGTGATGCGCACGGAGGGATCGCTGAATCCCCATTCCGAGCAGATCGCGAACTTTTCCGCCGCGGTGCTGGTCATCATTGTGCTGCTGTTTTCCCTGGCAGCCCGCATGATCACGAAGCACATCGGAAAGAAAGCTGTGGGTGAAAAGGCGTGAGTGACAGCACATACGGAGGGGGATGGCTGTGCCGGATAAGCTGCTGCTTTCATCGCATTGTCGGTTCCGGCGTGCCGCCGGTTTCGGAAAAGGCGCGGCATCATCATGGCGGAAAGTGCATTTATTGTGGAAGGTGCATTTTATGAATGAACAGGCAAAATCAAAAATATCCGTTCAGGATCTTCATCTGTATTACGGACAGTTCCATGCGCTGAAGGGGATCACCATGGAGATCCCGGAGCATGAGATCACGGCGCTCATCGGGCCGTCCGGCTGCGGCAAGTCAACATTTCTCAAGACGCTGAACCGGATGAATGATCTCGAGCCGAACGTGCGGATCGAGGGAAGCGTCAGACTCGACGGCGCTGATATTTATCAGGATATGGATGCCATAGAGCTTCGGAAGCGGGTCGGTATGGTCTTCCAGCAGCCGAATCCCTTTCCGAAGAGCATCTTTGAGAATGTCGTTTACGGGCCGCGCATCAATGGCATCAGGAACAAGGCGGAACTGGAGGAAATCTGCGAGCGCAGTCTCCGTCAGGCAGCCATCTGGGATGAACTCAAGGACCGTCTTGGCAAATCCGCGCTCGGTCTCTCCGGTGGACAGCAGCAGAGACTGTGTATCGCGAGAACCCTTGCGGTGGAACCGGACGTCATTCTGATGGACGAACCGACCTCGGCGCTTGACCCTATCTCAACCGGCAAAATCGAGGAGCTCGCCATGCAGCTCAAGAAGGATTACACGATTGTCATCGTGACGCACTGTTCTCGAACCCGAAGGATGAGCGGACGGAGCGGTATATCACGGGAAGGTTTGGTTAATGGAAGCAAATGCTCCGCATTTGCTTCGCAAGCTGCAAGGCAGCTTGCAGGTTAAACAAGGCGGTGGCGTTCGGGAAGCAAATGCTCCGCATTTGCTTCGCAAGCTGCAAGGCAGCTTGCAATTCCTGATGAGGGGAGAGTATGAAGACGAGAAGCGCGTATCTGGAAGAACTACAGAAAATAAACAGCCGGGTGAATCAGATGGGCTCGGAGGCGAAGCTGCAGATCGACAAGACGATCATGGCGTTCGATACAATGTCTGTGCCGCTCTGCAATGAAATTCTGAAGTGGGACGATCACATCGATCGCATGGAGGAGGACATCGAGCAGGCGTGCATCAATATCGTGGTAAAGGAGGCACCGGTGGCCTCCGACTGGCGCCGGATCGCGTCGTTCATGCGGATGATCAGCGATGTTGAACGGATCGCGGATAACTGCTGTGATATTGCCGAGTATATCAAGAAGCTGGCCGGAGAGGATGAGGCTGAGGCGCCGCAGCACATGGATGAAATGTTCCGCACGATGCGGCAGATGGTGGCGGACACCTTCGATGCCTTCGATGTGGGAGATCTCGACAAGGCCAATGCGGTGATTGATACGGACGAGATCGTAGACGGTTACTTCATCCGCATCCGTGAAGAAATCGAAGAGGCGATCCGTAAGAATCCGGAGAAGACCGCCCAGTATCTGGATTATTTCATGATCAGCAAGTATATTGAGCGCATGGCGGATCATTCGACGAGCGTGGCAAGCTGGCTGACTTTCATGGTAAAGGGCGACCTCAAAATGTACTTTACCGACCGCTATCACAAGGCCGGGGAAGAGAATGCGTAGCCGGATGCATCCCCGCCAGAGAAATTATGCGGGATGGAGGCAGTTGGCGTAAGGAGAACGCGCAGAAAGCTGCGTCTTCGCCCCGGCGGCTGATAACTGCTGCGTCTCCGCCACGCGGCTTATAACAGCCGTGTCTCCGCCATGCGGTTGATTGTCAAAATTCATTCGATAGGATACACTAAACTTTGTATGGGCAAAGGAGCTCCAGACCGCGCGGGACGGCGCGGCCGGTGCGGTGCAGACGCAGCTTCCCGCGGCGGTTCCGGCGCGGGAAGGGCGGATTTCCGAAGAGTGGATGCGCAATGACAATCTATAATTTTATTGATATGCTGGGCGGACTTGCCCTGTTTCTTTATGGGATGCAGGTCCTGGGAGACGGGCTGAAATCATCGGCGAGCGGCAGAATGGAGCAGATGCTCGAGAAGCTGACCTCCAACAAATGGAAGGCAGCGCTGCTCGGTGCGGGCGTCACCGCCATCATTCAATCCTCCGGCGCGACGGTTGTCATGGTCGTCGGCCTTGTCAACTCCGGCATCATGACACTGGAACAGTCGGTCGGCGTCACGATCGGCGCCAACGTCGGCACGACCATCACGGCCTGGCTGCTGTCGCTGACCATGGTCTCCGGGGACAATGTGGTGATTTCCCTGGTCAAGCCGGATAATTTTGCACCGATCCTTGCCCTCGCCGGCGTGGCGATGCTGATGCTCGCGAAGAAGGACAAAACCCGCCATGCCGCGACCATTTTGGTCGGGTTTGCGGTGCTGATGATCGGCATGACTATGATGTCCGGCGCGTTCTCCGGTCTGGCGGACGACCCGTCCTTCACGAGCCTGATGACTGCCTTTGCGGAGAAGCCGTTCCTGGGACTGCTGGTCGGTCTGGTTGTGACCGTGATCCTGCAGAGTTCCTCTGCTTCCATCGGTGTGCTGCAGTCGATGTCCATGTCCGGGTCGCTCACCTTCGGCGCCATGCTCCCTGCCCTGATGGGCGCGAACATCGGCTCGGCCGTCACAGGCCTCATCGGTGCGATCGGCGCAAAGCGCAGTGCGCAGCGCGCAGCCTGGCTGCAGATGCTGTACTGCATCATCAAGGCAGTGCTCTTCATGGTGATCTTCTATGCGCTCGATGCGATTATTCACTTCCCGTTCATGGGAAGAATCGAGGATCCGATCAGCATCGCGATCTTCCACACGGGATTCAACGTGGCGGCGCTGCTTGCGCTTCTGCCCGGCTCGGATATGCTGCTCCGCATCGTGGAACGGTTCCTTCCGGTTCTGCCGGAGGAAAAGAGCGAGATGCACCGCATCACGATTCTCGACGAGCACTTCCTGAGCACGCCGAGTTTTGCGCTGGAGCAGGCGAGAACGGCGACCAATGACATGGCACAGAATGCAAAGGAGGCTCTGAACCTCTCCATGGACCTGATTTTCGGGTACAGTGAGGAGAAGGCATCCGAGGTTGAGCGGATCGAGAAGATGGTGGACAACTACGAGGATCAGCTCGAGTCCTATCTGGTGAAGCTTGCCAAGAGCACGATGACCGCGAAGGACAGCCATACCCTCTCCATCCTGCTGCACTGCATCAATGATTTTGAACGCATCACGGATCACGCGCTGAATGTCAGTCAGGCGGCGGGGCAGCTCCATGAAAAGGGGCTCACGTTCTCACAGAAGGCGCAGGACGAAATGAGGATCTACGGCGATGCGGTCCGTGCGATCATGAACATGACTGTGCTGGCGTTCCAGAACGACGATCTGTCCCTGGCGAGACAGGTGGAGCCGCTGGAGGAGGTCATCGACGGACTCAACATGGAGGAGAAGAAACGCCATGTGCGCCGTCTCCGCAAGGGAAAGTGCACGATCGAGGCGGGATTCATCCTCTCGGACATTACGACGGATTACGAGCGGATCGCGGACCACTGCTCCAATGTCGCCGTGGATCTGCTGCAGGTCAACGAAGACGGCTTCGATACGCATGAATATCTGGAGCGCGAGGAGACCGTGAATTCTGATGAATTCCGGGCGATGGTTCAGAGCTTCGAGCAGAAATACTGCTTCCCGGGTCTGCGCAAGGACGATGAAATTCCAACCGTGGAGTCTGTCCGCGCCCAGAAGGGCAGTAAGAACGCAGAGACAGGCGATGCCGACAGAGCAGACAGAACAGTCAGGGAAGATAAAGCAAATAAAGCAGGCAAGACAGACAAAGCAGACAAGACTGACAAATCAGGCAAGACAGATAGGATAGACAAAACAGACAAGGCGGAGAAGAAGGCTGCAAAAAAGGCCAGAAAAGCGGCGAAGCTCGCGGCGGCTTCGGCCGCGGCAGCCGCCGCACAGCAAAATCAGCAGGCTATCGCGGAGGCGTCGCTGAAGAAGCTGGAGGACAGCTGACCGCAGTCGAAGGAGGCATTCAGAATGTCACTCATCTATGTGCTGGAAGACGATTCCAATATCCGGGAAATAGAGGAGTACGCGCTGAATGCCTCTTCGTATGAGGTGAAGGGATTTGAGACGGCGGCAGCCTTCCGGGAGGGACTCCGGCAGCAGATGCCGGATCTTGTACTGCTCGACATCATGCTGCCGGACGCCGACGGCAACGACGTGCTGGAGGAGATCCGCAGGGATCCGGAGACGGCAGGACTGCCGGTCATCATGGTGACCGCCAAGTCGACAGAGCTTGACAAGGTGCGCGGCCTCGACCTGGGCGCCGATGATTATCTGACGAAGCCGTTCGGCGTGCTGGAGCTGATATCCCGGGTCAAGGCGAGGCTTCGGAGATCAGAGGCGGCAGGGCAGACGCCGGCGGCATCGCCCATGACGGACGCTGTGGCAGGCGCCTTATCTTCGGCACCGGCAGCTTCAGGCGGAAAATCTTCCGAACCGGCGTCGGAGGAGAAGGATCAGGAAGAGAAGAAGCATCTCGAGGCCGGCGGCATCGTGCTCGACGACAGCAGGTATGAGGTGACGGCGGATGGGAAGCCGGTGCACCTCACATATAAGGAATATTCTCTGCTCCGTCTTCTTCTCGACCGGAAGGACACCGCGGTGACCCGCGATGAGATCCTGGAGATCGTGTGGAACACGGATTTTGCAGGGGAGTCCAGAACGCTCGACATGCATATCCGTTCCCTTCGGAGAAAGCTCGGACCGGAGGGCAGCCGTATCCGCACCCTGCGGAACATCGGATATATGCTGGACAGCACCCGGAATCAGAGTGGAGGGGAGGCAGCGGGATGAAGAAGAAACTGAACCGGTATCTGGTGACAGTGTCTGTGCTGGCGATTGCGCTCACATTGTTGTTCACATCTCTCATCTTCTGGAAGGAAATGCAGACGGAGGCGATGGACCAGGTGAAATCGACCGTCAGTCTGATCGCCAGCTATGACAACGGAGAAAGTCCGGACGCGGTGGCCAATCTGGAGTCCTACATCGCCGCGTGGGTGCAGCCGGAGAATCCCACGCGTATCACCCGGATCGCGGCAGACGGTACCGTCCTCTTCGACAATGAGGCGGAGGCGGGATCTATGGTGAATCATCTGAACCGGCCGGAGGTCCAGGAGGCGCTTCAGAACGGGACGGGCGAGGACACACGAGCCTCTGAGACCATGGCGGGCAGCGTGACGTGCTACTACGCGAAGCGGCTCTCCGACGGGTCTGTGCTCCGCGGCGCCTATACGATCCGCGGAATCCGGAATATTTTCGTCCGGGTGCTGCCCTATATCGCCGTGATCGCCGCGATGGTGATCGCGCTCGCCGTGCTGGTATCGTGGTATCTCACGGTCAAGTTCCTGCAGCCGATCCGGGATATGGCGGAGAAGCCGCTGGCAATCCGGGCGCCGGATACCTATGAGGAGCTGCAGCCGCTGCTGGATACCATCAAGAGCCAGCAGAAGGATGTCATCATGGCGGCGACGCAGCGCCAGGAATTCACCGCGAATGTCTCGCATGAGCTCAAGACGCCTCTCGCGGCGATCTCCGGATACGCGGAGCTGATTGAAACCGGGATTGCCTCGAAGGAGGATACAATCCGGTTCGGAAAGGAAATTCATCAGAACGCGGAGCGTCTCCTCAAGCTCATCAACGATATTATCCGCCTCTCGGAGCTGGATCTCAGCGCCGGCGCCCAGGAGAAGGCGGAGCCGCTCGATCTCTATGCCGTTGCGGAGCACTGCATGGAGGAGCTGCAGGTCGAGGCGGACAAGTACGGCGTCAGCATCTCCCTCACAGGCCGCAAGTCGGTTCTCCGCGCCGACAGGCAGGAGATGGAGGAGCTGATCAATAATCTCGCGGACAACGCGATCCGGTACAATAAGCCGCATGGATCGGTTGTCCTCACGGTGGAGCATGACGGGGAGAAGGCCTGGCTCAGGGTCGCGGACACCGGCATCGGCATCCCGAAGGAGCACCAGAAGAGGATTTTCGAGCGCTTCTACCGTGTCGACAAGTCGAGAAGCCGCGCGACGGGCGGAACCGGCCTCGGCCTTGCCATTGTCAAGCATATCGTGCAGGGAATGCAGGGAGAGATTCAGCTGGAATCCGAACCGGGCGAGGGCACGACCATCACGGTCCTCCTGCCGTACCGGAACTGATAACGAGAGAAGGAAGGGAGTATTTTGCAGGGTTCAGCCTGATCAGAAATGGTGCGGAAGCCTGCCCTGACCGCCGGATTTTGCCGGAGCGGGCTGATAGAAACTGTGCGGAAACCGTGCTGAAAACAGGCACTGATTAATAGGAAACTGTGCTGGCAGCAGGCACTTATAGAAACTGTGTTGGCAGCAGGCACTGTCTTGACATCTCTCTCTGCTTCTGCTAGAACGTTACCGATGTGACCCGGGCGCCGCGTGCGAACAGCACGGCGTCCGGGTATGTTCGTAATAGAAAAAGGATGCCGGGTGCGATCCCGGTCATCGCGATACCGGAAAACGGCTCCGGACGGCAGAATTATCCCGTCAGATGCTGAGGCGGGGACGGGAGCGCCGTATTCCCGTACTCTGCGGTGCCGCGCCGGGCGCGGCGGAAGAGGACTGTATGGACAGACAAAATCTGACACTGTTGACTGACCTGTATGAGCTCACCATGATGCAGGGTTATTTCAAGCACAACGAAGAGAACCGCACGGTGATCTTCGATGCTTTCTACCGCAATAACCCCTGCGGCGGCGGATATGCCGTCATGTGCGGCGTCGAACAGCTGATCAATTATATCAAGGAGCTTCACTTTGCCCCGCAGGACATCGCCTATCTGCGCGGACTCGGGATCTTTGACGAGGACTTCCTTGATTATCTCGCTCATTTCAAGTTCACGGGCAGCATCTGGGCGATCCCGGAGGGAACCGTGATCTTTCCCCGCGAGCCGCTCGTCAAGGTGGTGGCGCCGATCATGCAGGCGCAGCTCGTGGAGACGGCCATCCTCAATATCATCAACCACCAGAGCCTGATCGCCACCAAGGCGGCGCGCATCGTCTACGCGGCGCGGGGCGGCGGCATCATGGAATTCGGACTGCGCCGCGCCCAGGGACCGGACGCCGGCACATACGGCGCGCGGGCGGCGGTCATCGCGGGCTGCGTCGGGACCTCCAACGTGCTGTGCGGCGAGCTTTTCCACGTGCCGGTGATGGGAACCCACGCACACTCCTGGATCATGAGTTTTGACGATGAGCTGGAGGCGTTCAAGGCGTATGCGGACCTGTTCCCGAACGCCTGCACGCTGCTGGTGGACACCTATGACACGCTCAAGAGCGGCGTGCCGAACGCCATCCGGACCTTTGACTATATGAAGGAAAAGGGTCTGCCGCTCAATCACATCGGCATCCGCCTCGATTCCGGAGACCTCGCCTACCTCACGAAGCGCGCGCGCGTCATGCTGGACGAGGCCGGCTATCCGCAGGCCAAAATCTGTGCCTCCAACGATCTCGACGAGTATCTGATCGATTCCCTGCTGAGCCAGGGCGCGCCGATCGACTCCTGGGGCGTCGGCACGAACCTGATCACGTCCAAGGACAACCCGGCCTTCGGCGGCGTCTACAAGATGGCGGCGGTCCAGCGCCCGGACGGCACCTTCGAACCCAAGATCAAGGTGTCGGAGAACTCCGAGAAGGTCACCAATCCGGGAAACAAGAAGATTTACCGCATCTATGACAAGGAGCACCACAAGGTTCAGGCGGATCTCATCTGTCTGGAGGACGAGACCTTTACGGAGGATCAGGATCTCATCCTCTTCGATCCGCAGGAGCCGTGGAAGAAGACAAAATACCGCAAGGGCGAATATGAACTCCGCGAACTCATGGTACAGCTGTTCGACGGAGGAAAATGTGTCTATGAGAGCGCGCCGACCATGCAGATCCGCGATTACTGCCTGGCGGAGCAGGACACGCTCTGGGAGGAATCGAGACGTCTTGTCAATCCTCACCAGATGTATGTCGATCTCTCCAGGAAGCTGTATGATACCAAGCTTCACCTGTTGGACGAGGTGGCAGACAGAAATCTGTAAGAAAGGGACTGGTCAGAAATTGCACCGCGCCGCTGGCGCTGAGAGCGCCGTGCGGGCATGAGACTCGTGGAAGGGTCCGTGCAGAGAGCTCCCGCGGGCGGCGTGGCAGTTAAGGCGAGGCAGAATATGGATCAGGAGAAAAAAGAAGTATCTCGTGAAAAGATTATCATCCGCACCAGCGTGATCGGGATCGTCGCCAATGTCTTTCTGGCAGCGTTCAAGGCGGCGGTCGGCATTGTGGCAAATTCGATCGCGGTGACGCTGGATGCGGTCAACAACCTGAGCGACGCGATGTCGTCGGTCATCACCATCATCGGAACGAAGCTCTCGGGCAAAGCGCCGGACCGCAAGCATCCGCTCGGATACGGGCGGACGGAGTATCTGTCCTCCATGATCGTCTCTGCGATCGTGCTGTACGCCGGCATCACCTCGCTCACGGAGTCGGTGAAAAAGATTGTGCACCCGGAGCCGGCAGATTATTCTGCGGTCGCGCTGATTATTCTGGCGTCAGCGGTCGCCGTCAAGCTTTTGCTCGGACGTTACGTGACCGGCGTGGGGAAAAAGGTGAACAGCGGTTCCCTTGTCGCGTCCGGCTCCGACGCCGGGTTCGATGCGATTTTGTCCCTGTCCGTGCTCGCCTCGGCCGTTCTTTATCTGACGACGGGCATCTCGGTGGAGGCGTGGGTCGGCGTCGTGATCGCCGTGATCATCATCAAATCCGGCATCGGAATGATGCGGGAGACGGTCAGCCAGATTCTCGGCGAGCGCCCGGACTGTGCGATGGTGAATGCCATCAAGGCGGATATCCGCGCTGAGGAGGGCGTCCACGGCGCGTACGACCTTGTGCTGCACGACTATGGTCCGGAGCGGAAGATCGGATCCGTGCATATCGAGGTTCCGGACACGATGACGGCGGATGAGATCGATGCGCTGGAGCGCCGCATTCAGCACGACATTCTCGTGAAGCACGGCGTCATCCTCACCGGCATTGGCATCTACTCCATGAACACGAAGAATGATGCCGCCGCCAGAATCCGCGACGACGTGCGTAGCACCGCGATGGCACACGACTATGTGCTTCAGTTCCACGGCTTCTATGTCAATATGGAAGCGAAGCAGATGAGCTTCGACACCGTGCTGAGCTTTGACATAAGTCCGGAGGATGCCGTCCGCGAGCTGACCGGCGAGATCCTGGCAAAGTATCCGGGATATTCGCTGCAGATCACGCCGGATGTCGATTTGAGCGGCAATTATGACGAGAAAAAGGGCTGAAGGAAGCTGAGCATCAGGCTCACCGGCGTCGGCTGGTACCCGCCCTTCCGAAACAGAATTACGATTTCCGACTCCGCGAGGGGGCCGGAAATTTTTTTTACAACCAGTCCCTGCGTATCCGCGGAGGCGGGCACAATGGCGACGCCGAGGCCTGTCCGCGCGAGGGAGACGGCGGTCCGGGCGTCGTCGCAGAGACAGAAATAGTCGGGGGAGATGCCCTCGCGCCGGAAAAGCTGGTCGAGCAGGTCCTTCCAGCGGCGGTAGCAGATGAGAGGCAGTCCGGCAAGAGCAGCGGGAGAGATCGCGTCGGATCCTACCGGAATCTGGCCGACCGTTTCGTGCATCCTGTCGATACCAGATAAGCTGCGGCCGTTCCGACGGATGGGCGATGACGGCAGCTTCTTCCCGGCAGGCGTCTGCGGCAATGCGGCATCTCTGTCCCGGTGCGTGAAGAACGACGCGGCGCCGGCGGCGAGAATCGGCTCGGAGGTGAGCGGCCGGCTCACCAGATGCGCGGACGGGCGGAACGGCGTCCGGACAAAGGCCAGATCAATCAGATTGTCGGAGAGAAGCTCGATCAGATGGTAGGTGTTGCTCTCCGTGATTTCGTAATGGATTCCGGGATGAAGGCCGGAGAAGGGCGAGAGCCACCGCGCCACCGCCACGTCCACGGCAGAGGAGACGACGCCCAGCCGGAGCGTGCCGGTGTTGCCCTGTGTGCGGTCCTGAAGTTCCCGCCCGGTATTCTCCGCCAGGCTCAGAATCGCCTGGGCCCGCTCATAGAGCAGACGGCCCGCGTCGGTGAGCTCGACCTTGCGGGCGCCGCGCAGGAAGAGCGGCGTGCCGATCTCCTCCTCGAGCTGCTTCATCTTGAGACTGAGCGGAGGCTGTGTCATGGAGAGCCTGCGCGCGGCGGCGGAGATGGTTCCCTCGTCGGCGACGGCGCAGAATTCCCGGAGCTGCTGCAATTCCATGGGCGGTCCTTTCTGCGAATGATATTCATATCGTTTTGCAGCTGTTCAGTGCGAGCCGGAATCTGACATCATCGGGCAAAGCGAAGCTGCTTGATTCCGGGAAACCATATAGAACTTAAATATATCACATTCAAAATATGTAATTTTACTATATCACATCCGGTGGTACTCTGTGGTAGGCAAATCAGGGCCCGTGCAGGGTCTGTGACAGGGAGAAGGGAACCGAATGAAAAAGCTGATGATTTATCTGAAGGACTACCGGAAGGAGAGTGTTCTGGCGCCGCTGTTCAAGCTGCTGGAAGCACTCTTCGACCTGCTGGTGCCGATCGTCGTGGCCAGGATCATCGACCGCGGTATCGCCGAGGGAAACCGGCCGCTGATTATCCAGCTGACCGGCGTGATGATTCTCCTCGCGGGTGTCCTCGCGGGTGTGGGACTTGCCTGCAGCATCACCGCGCAGTATTTTGCCGCCAGGGCATCGGTGGGCTGCGCGACCAAGATCCGGCAGGCGCTGTTTGATCATATTCAAAGTCTGTCCTACACGGAGCTCGACACGCTGGGGACAGATACACTGATCACCCGTCTCACAAGCGACGTGAACCAGGTACAGACCGGTCTCAATATGGCGCTCCGGCTGCTGCTCCGCAGCCCGTTCATCGTCTTCGGCTCGATGGTGATGGCGTTCACGATCAATGTGAAGGCGGCGCTGGTTTTCGTGGTGGCGATTCCGGTTCTCTCGGCTGTGGTTTATGGCATCATGATCGCCAGCATTCCGCTCTTCCGCAAGGTGCAGAAAAAGCTCGATCAGGTACTCGGCCTCACGCGGGAAAATCTGACCGGCGTCCGTGTCATCCGCGCGTTCTGCAAGGAACAGGACGAGGTGAAGGATTTTGATGAGAAAAACGACAGTCTCACGCGGATGAATCTGTTCGTCGGCAGGCTGTCCGCGATCATGAATCCGGCCACCTATGCGCTGATCAATTTCGCGACGATTGTGCTGATCGAGGTCGGGGCCGTGCAGGTCAATCTCGGAACGATCAGCCAGGGCGATGTCGTCGCACTCTACAATTATATGGCGCAGATGATCGTCGAACTCATCAAGCTCGCTTCGCTCATCATCACGATCAACAAGGCACTCGCCTGCGCGGACCGCGTGGCCGGCGTTTTCGACATTCAGCCCGGGATGGAGTATCCGTCAGCACAGATCTCCGCCGGGATGGAGAAGGTGGATGCGAGAACGGCACAGGGCAACAGCGTGGCCGGCGTGACGATTCCGGCAGGAAACGGGAAGCGCGCGGCAGTCCGGTTTGACCACGTCTCGTTCACCTATGCGGGATCCGGCGCGAACAGCCTCGAGGACATCAGCTTCACCGCGGAGGAGGGGCAGACAATTGGAATCATCGGCGGAACCGGAAGCGGCAAATCGACGCTGGTGAACCTGATTCCGAGATTCTACGACGCGACGGCCGGCGAGGTGCTCGCCTTCGGCCGGGATGTGCGCGACTATGCAAAGGGCGAGCTGGTGCGGCGGATCGGCGTGGTGCCGCAGAAGGCGCAGCTCTTTGAGGGAACGATCCGGGACAATCTGAAATGGGGAAGAGAGGACGCGGCGGACGGCGATCTCTGGAAGGCGGTCTGCACCGCGCAGGCGGAGGATGTGGTCCGCGGCAAAGCCGGCGGACTCGACTTCCATGTGGAGCAGAACGGGCGCAATCTCTCCGGCGGACAGAAGCAGCGGCTCACAATCGCCCGCGCGCTGGTGAAGGACCCGGATATCCTCATTCTGGACGACTCCGCGTCAGCGCTGGATTTTGCCACTGACGCGGCGCTCCGCAGAGCCATCCGCCAGATGAGCACGGAAGCGGAAGGGCGGGAGCATCCGCTCACGACCTTCATCGTCTCGCAGCGCTGCTCCAGCATCCGCTATGCGGACCAGATACTTGTTCTGAACGACGGCCGGCTGGCCGGCATTGGCACGCACGAGGAGCTGATGAAAACCTGCCCCGTGTATGAGGAAATCTATTATTCCCAGTATCCGGAGGAGCGGCCCTCGGATTCCCGGGGCAGCGGGATGCCGGTTGATGCGAAGGATTTCTCCGCGGACAGCGCCGGAAAAACTCCGGGTATCCAGGACAGCGGAAACGATAAGGAGGGACTGGAGGCATGACGATTCTGAATAAAAAGAAGAAGGAAGCCGGCATCGCAGGACAGTCCGCAGCCGGCGAAGCGGTAAAGAAGAAGGGACAGGGCGGCGCGGCGCCGGACGACATCGGCATGAAGGGAGACAATGTCAGCTCCATGGCAACCTTCCGCAAGGTGATGACGTTCATCGGAGCCTATCGTTTCCTGCTGCTTCTCAGCATCGTGCTGGCGGCGGTCTCGGTGGTTCTGCAGCTGTATATCCCGATTCTCTTCGGCAATGCCATAGACGGCATCATCGGCAGGGGAAAGGTGAATTTTGCCGCGGTGCACGGTGTGCTCGGGCGGATCCTGGTGCTGATCTTTGTCACCAGCGCGGCGACATTCCTGATGAACCTCATCAACAACCGGATGACCTTCCGGGTGGTGCAGGACATCCGCAGCCGGGCGATTCGCCAGATTCAGGTGCTGCCGCTGTCCTATCTCGACGCGCACAGCACCGGGGACATCGTGAGCCGCGTCATCGCCGATGTGGACCAGTTCTCTGACGGTCTGCTGCTCGGCTTCACGCAGCTCTTCTCCGGCATCGTCACCATCGTCGTCACGCTCCTCTTCATGTTCCAGAAGAGCGTGCCCATCACTCTGATGGTGGTCGTCCTCACGCCGATGAGCTTCTTTGTGGCAAAATTTATCGCGTCGCATTCCTATGCGATGTTCCGCAAGCAGACGGAGACCCGCGGCGAGCAGACTGCGCTGATTGAGGAGATGATCGGCGGACAGAAGGTCGTCAAGGCATTCGGATACGAAAAGACGGCCTCGGACCGCTTCCGGGAGATCAACGGCAGACTGCAAAATTACAGCGAGAAGGCGACCTTTTACTCCAGCCTGACCAACCCAAGCACCCGGTTTGTCAACTCCGTGATCTATGCCGCGGTGGCCCTCACCGGCGCGATGCTCATACTCCGGGGAAACCTGACCGTCGGCGGCCTCACCGTGCTGCTTTCCTACGCGAACCAGTACACCAAACCGTTCAATGACATCAGCTCCGTCATCACCGAGCTGCAGAATGCCCTCGCCTGCGCGGCGCGTGTCTTTGCTCTCATTGAGGAAAAACCGGAGAGCGCCGATCCGGAGAAGGAGCTGCCAGCAGCAAAGGGTAACGTGACGATCGACGACGTCGCCTTCAGCTATGTCAAAGACAGGGAACTTATCAAAAACTTCCATCTGAACGCAAAGCCCGGTCAGAAGATCGCCATCGTCGGTCCTACCGGCTGCGGCAAGACCACCTTTATCAACCTCCTGATGCGCTTCTATGATGTCGATGAGGGCGCCATCCGCGTGGACGGCACCGACATCCGCGACGTGTCCCGCCATTCCCTCCGCCGCAACTACGGCATGGTCCTCCAGGAGACATGGCTGAAAAACGGCACTGTCCGGGACAACATCAACATCGGCAAGCCAGACGCCACCGATGAGGAAATCATCCAGGCCGCGAAGGAAGCCCATAGCTGGGAATTCATCCGCCGCATGCCAAACGGACTCGACACCGTCCTCACCGACGACTCCCTCTCCCAGGGACAGAAACAGCTCCTGTGCATCACCCGCGTCATGCTCTGCCTTCCGCCGATGCTCATCCTCGATGAGGCCACCAGCTCCATCGACACCCGCACCGAACTCCTCATCCAGGAAGCCTTTGACAAACTCATGAAAGGAAGAACCAGCTTCGTCGTCGCCCATCGCCTCTCCACCATCCGCTCCGCTGACCTCATCCTCGTCATGCGCGACGGCAAAATCATCGAACAGGGCACCCACGACACCCTCATGAAACAAAACGGCTTCTACAGCGAGTTATACAATAGCCAATTCTCGCGAGTCAGCTGAGCAGCGCAGAAAACGTCCCCCGCAAACGGGCGGCAAGCTTGCTTGCCAGACCGTTTGCGGGGGCACCGCGGACGAGCAGACGCGGAGCGGCTGCGAGTACGCGCGCTGCGAAGCGTGGGATGCTGTTTTCTATGGTGCGAAGCACCGCGGACGAGCAGACGCAAAGCGGCTGCGAGTACGCGCGCTGCGAAGCGGTGCGGAAGAAAGTCCGGGTATGCCAAAAAACATTTACATAGTCAGAAGAAATGTGGTAGACTCACACAGTTATTTCAATCAAACGGTATAAATTGGAAACGCACACTTCTTTGGGTGATAACGAACAACACGTTCTCAGCGAAAGGAGTGTCTTTTTATGCCTGAAAACAAGTTTGAGAACCTGATTTTTACGATCATTATGGCGTTTCTCATGGTGTACGCGATGATCTGCTATAACATTGCCATCAGCACCGGCGGGATGACGGATGCGGTATTCCGGATGGCGTTGAGCGAGCTGAGGATCATGTGGCCGCTGGCCATCGTTCTGGAGATGTTTGTGATGGAGAAGCCGGTGATGTTTCTGACCAGCCGCGTCGCTACGAAGGAGATGCCGTTCTTCTTCGTACTTCTGATCCGCTGTTCGCTGACAGTATGTCTGATGTGTCCGACGATGAGTCTTGCAGCAACAATGCTTTTTAAGGATTTCCATGAGGCGGGGTTCATCGGCGTGTGGCTGCAGACGGCAGCGTTAAACTTTCCGATGGCGCTTTGTTGGCAGATCTTTTTCGCCGGACCGGCTGGAAGGGGGATCTTCCGCGTTCTGTTCCGAAAGAAAACAGTCGCCTCATGACCATGAAAATTGCATGAAGCGAATCATCCCGTCTGCGGGTAGATCCACCTGCCGCCCTGTCTCCGGATTACATGAGCTTCCGGAACATTTCGATCACTTGTTCTCTGGTGGCTTCTCTCGGATTGCCCGGATAGCAGGCATCGTTCAGAGCATCAGTCGCAAGCTGCTCGAGATCCTCCTCACGGATGCGCTCGTTCTTCTCCGGAATGCCGACATCCTTAGAGAGCTTCTTCACGGCATCGATGGCAGCATCCCTGTATTCTTCCTGGGACATGCTGTCGACGCCCTCGACACCCATCGCTCTGGCGATTTCTCTGTACTTTGTGCCGGTATAGTCTCTGTTGAATTCCATGGAGATCGGCAGGAGCATTGCGCAGGCGACACCGTGAGGCGTGTCATAATGGGCGGACAGCGTATGTGCCATGGAATGATCGATGCCGAGACCGACATTGGAGAAGCCCATGCCCGCGATGTACTGGGCAAGAGCCATCTTTTCGCGGCCCTCCGGCTTGTTCGCCACTGCATCCCGCAGGCTTTCAGAGATGAGCCGGATTGCCTCGATGTGGAACATATCTGTCATCTCCCATGCAGCCTTTGTCGTATAACCCTCGATCGCATGAGTCAGAGCGTCCATACCAGTGGAAGCCGTGAGTCCCTTCGGCATAGAGGACATCATGTCGGGATCAACGACAGCGACAATCGGCATATCGTGCGGATCAACGCAGACGAACTTCCTCTGTTTCTCTACGTCAGTTATGACATAGTTGATGGTGACCTCTGCGGCGGTTCCGGCGGTTGTCGGGACGGCAATGATCGGCACACAGGGATTTTTTGTAGGAGCTACGCCCTCGAGACTTCTGACATCCTCAAACTCCGGATTTGCGATGATGATGCCGATTGCCTTGGATGTGTCCATCGACGAACCGCCGCCGATTGCCACGATCGCATCCGCTCCGGAAGCCCTGAAGGCCTCCACGCCGTGCTGTACGTTCTGAATTGTCGGATTCGGCTTGATGTCCGAATAGATTTCATACGGGATTTCTGCCTTCTCGAGCAGAGATGTAACCTTTGCCGTCACACCGAATTTTACGAGATCCGGATCCGATGCCACAAAGATTTTGTGGAAACCGCGGGAATGAATTTCTCCAACGATCTCCTGGATCGCTCCAAAGCCATGATAGGATGTGCCATTGAGTGAAATTCTGTTTGCCATTGTTCTTCCTCCTTTTATTCCAGCCTGCACTGCGACGGCAGCCCATGAAAGCTCCTCCCTGCGCTGAGATCGGAAGTATCCGCCTTTTTAAGAGCCATGTATTCATCGCCGTTTGCGGCGTAACCGCCGCAGTACATCTGCAATCGCTGTCTTCAGTGTATCAGGCAGGGAACTGCAAAATAAGTGACACATTCATAAACATGTCACTTATTTTGCTTTAAAATGCAACAAATTTTCAATGTTACACTTGTGGAAAATGACCAGGTGGTTATCTGAACGTCACTTTTGACTGTTACTCAAGAAGCCCGACTGCAGTGAAGATCCGCACGATTTTTTCCGGCATGGCTGAGATCATGAGTTTTGCAAGCTCTTCCGGACTCTTCCGCATGCCGCCGAGCACCCATCGGACGGTCATATAGATGGATGCGGAGCAGTACATCTCGAGGAGCGTTCTGGTCTCTTCATCCACGGAGCTCTCGTCGTCGGACGCTGAGCCGAGTCCGGCTTCCGCGGCGGCGCGTCCCGTCCAGGTATCCACAGCCACAGGCGGGCGGCTGTCTCTGTCACGTGCATGATCCTGCCACAGCGCGATTCTCCGGAGATAGAAGTGGTAGATCATCTGAAAATCGTGATCCCTCAGGCTGTTCTGATGGTCGCTTCGAAACGCAGCTGTGAAGAATGTCCGTTCCGCCTGGATGAACCGGAATTTCCGGATGAGACCGTCCAGAACCGTCTGCCCCTCGCCCATCCGCGCGAAGCTCTCGGCGAGCAGTCTGTCAAAATACCAGTTGATGAGATCGTATTTGTCCAGAAAATGCCGGTAGAACGTCTGTCGGGAGACGCCACTCTCCCCGCAGATCTGTCTGACAGAGATGTTTTCGAGCGCGGTCGTTCCTATGCAGTTCCGCAGGGCGATTGCAAGACGCAGCTTCATGGCTTCGCTCGCGGACGAATTTGGCGGAATGCTGTTCTTCTGACTCCTCATGAGCGGTTCTCCCAGTGGTTCCGGATTCTTATAAACATCGGCGATTTGATCATTTGTATTATATTTATGGGGCGATTTGAACACTCTTCCGGAATCGGTCCGGTGTGATCCCGTACATATCTTTAAAACTGCGGATAAACTGCCGTGTATCTTTATAGCCGATCTCTTCGCAGATCTGATCCAATTTCCAGTCCTTCGTTTTCAGTAGTTCCGCGGCTTTTCGTAGTTTAAAATCTTTGACAGTCTCTGAAAAGGACCGTCCGGTGTGCTCCTGAAACATGCGGCTCAGATAGGATTCATTGTAATGGAATTCTGCAGCCAGGTCATGGAGCGTAACCGTGCGGTAGTGATTGTACATATAATTGACCATGTCGAGTATCTGCTGGTCCCTGAGAGCAATACTGTATAGCGGCTGCATCGTGTCCATATATCGCTGAAGGATATAGGTGATGAGACTTGCTACCGTCGATTCCATGAGTTCCTTTTGATAAGGCATGGCAAGACTTTGCTGCTCGTATAGAAAGAGCAGCATACTTTCGGCGGCAGGATCCTTACCGCATTGAAAGCTGATCGGATATGCCATGGAGGGAAGATGCGGGATGCTCATCTTTATGAAGTGGCTGAGCCGAATTTTTATAGTAAGACACAATGAGTCACCAACAGCAATGAGCTGGTGTCTCGTCGGAACCGGGATGAGAATAAAGCTTCCTTCCTGCTGAATCACCTCGTTTTCTCCGACGCGATGTATGCAGCTGCCCCGCAGCACATGGGCACATTCGATAAACTCGTGTGAGTGGGGAGGTATCTCAATATAACGGAGCAGCTTTTCTATCGCAACATTCATATCAGGCGGCATGAAGTCCTTCACCGTCAGGCCGGTATTTCCGTATCTCTCATGAAAAGAGGCCACGATCTGCCCCTGCTCCCGAAGAGCAGGCGGATCATTGATGGTTTCCAGAGTATGCCGGTCGGTTCCATGCATTGTCAGGTATAAATACTGACCGTGGCGAAGCATAGTTCCTGTTCGGCGGAAGGAATCCAATCCCGCTTTCTCATAGGAATCCAACCGGGATAATTCCCGAATCAGATGATTATAGTTTGCCACAATACTCCTCCATTCATGCTTGGAAATTTTTCCTGTTACAAGTAAATCATATCTTCCCCAAAAAGTAAAAATCAACCCATTAATAATGTAAAGTATGGGGGGCATTTTTTATTTCGTGCGAAACGTATAATAAATTTCAGAAAAGCAGAGAAAGGACTTTGAACATGGGGAAATGGCTGAACGATCTGAAATGTACGCTCATCCAGAAAGCGGTCTATGCAAAATTCCACAAGGGACACAAGCCCAATGAGTGGGAACCCTGGCATGAGCCGGAGGTGAAGAAGCTGGGAAATGGAATGATCTGCCGCAGCGACGTCAAGTACGGGGAGACCTGGCCCAACAGCTACGCGGATATCTGGTATCCCGATGACAGCGGGAAGAAACGGCCGGTGGTAGTCTACTTTCACGGCGGCGGTTTCATTTTTGGCAATAAGTCCTCCGGCGATCCGATGCAGACCGGCGGAGGTGGCGTGGGGAAGCTGGAAGCCATTGTGAAAGCGGGGTACATTCTTGTGAATGCGGATTATGCCCTGGCACCGCAGTACCGGTTTCCGGTGCCGATCCGGGTGGAGAACCCCGATCACGTTCAGCACGGGGTCAAAGAAATACGGGTCGATGGGGAAAGAGTCGGCCGGGAGAACGCACCGCTTCTGACAGAAACAATCCTGAGCGGTCGATCAAAAGCAAGTGTTCATGTAACCATGGGGTCCTAAATGAGATGGAGACATGAAAAGTCTAATCCTCCAGCTTTGCTGTTGTCATGTGCCGCCAGGCACATGACACAGAGATCGTGTGTAAACGGAATGAAGAGCCTGCATGGCGAGGTAAAGAGCGGTTGGGAGAAGACCGAAAAAGGTGTAACATACACTGTGATGATTCCTGCCTGGTTATGAGAATATTCGGCGCATGCTGGAGGAATAATCTATGAAGCTTTCGCTGTTGACCTTTTCTTTCATGGGCGATGTGCTGACGCATCGAATGGACGCAGAAACGCTGTGCCGCATAGCAAAGGAAAACGGGATTGAAGAATTGGATCTTCAGGAGGCTGAGCTGCGGCTCTACGGTGTCAAGGCGCTGAAAAAGGCCTTTGCCAACTCAGGTGTCCGCTGCGGATGCCTGATCGCGGCCCTGCCTTTTTGTCAGGGAGTGGAGCGTTACACTGCCAGTCTGGAAAAGGCCTTCAAGGCCTGTGAGACGATTGGGGCTGATAAATTGATGATCACAGCAGGGATCTTTGATACAAAGGTCTGCAAACAGCTGCGCCGGGAAGAACAGCTGCGCCGCGTGATCGAGCTTTTCACCATCGCGTCAGAGCGCGGCCAAGAGTACGGGATTGAAATCCTGTTCGAGGATGCGCCCCAGCCTCATAAACCGCTTTCCTCCTCCACTGATTGCCGCGCCATTCTGGACGCGGTGCCGGGACTGGGCTTCGTGTTTGACACGGCCAATTTTCTGGTTGCCGAGCCGGACTGCAATATTCTGACCACATGGGAAATGCTGAAAGACCGCGTCCGCCGCGTGCACCTGAAAGATGTGGTGCGGGGAAATATTCCTCGCGCCGAGGTCTGCCAAAACGGCGAGAGCATCCTTACCGTAGCTACAGGCTCCGGCATCATACCGCTGCGACCCTTCGTGGAAAAGCTGAAAGCGGACGGCTATGATGGTGTCTGCTGCGTGGAATACATGGCGAAAGCAGGTGTCCACGGCGAGGAGCACAGCCTGTATCTGGATACTTATGTGAGAAACATTCGGGCCTATTGGGAGGGAGAAGAGATCCGACCGCCCTATGGGACTATCCCGGGACTGGACAAGCCTGTCTCCCGCATCTTTTTCGGCACGGCGATCCGGCCCATGCTGACGGGCTGAGACGTCAACGCCCTGCTGGATGCGGTGCTGGCGTTGGGAATCAACGCCTTTGACTGCGCCCGCGGCTATGGGCTTGCGGAAAAAAGCCTTGGGAAGTGGATCCGCGAGCGCAACAACCGGGATAAGATCGTGCTGCTGACCAAGTGCGGCAACGTGAATCTCAAAGGCGAGGTCTGTGTCAACAGAACAGTGATCCTCTCCGAAATGGAGAAAAGTCTGAAAACTCTGGATGTTGACTATATCGACATTTATCTGCTCCATCGGGACGATCCCGATACTCCGGTCTCAGAGATCATTGATACCCTGAACGAGTGTAAACAGAAAGGAAAGATCCGCGTATTCGGCGTTTCCAACTGGACGCATGAGCGCATCGCAGAGGCCAACGCCTATGCGGAATCCAGGGGCCTTGAGGGTTTCTCGGTCTCCAGCCCAAACTATGGACTGGCTCATCAAATATGCGATCCATGGGGCGGCGGCTGCGTGACAGTTACCGGTCCTGAGAACGCAGGCGCACGTGCCTGGTATGCTGCCAATCAGATGCCCCTCATTGCCTATTCCAGCCTAGCCCGCGGCTTTTTTAGCGGCAAGTTCAAGGCTTTCGATTATGAGGGCGCGGAGAGAGTGCTGGACGGCCCCGGGCAGAAGGGATATCTCTGCGAAGAGAACATGAAGCGGCTGATAAACGCGGAAATCCTGGCGGAGAAGTATGGCACGAGCGTGACGGATATTGCACTTCGTTATCTCTTCGGAAGCGACATGAATGTATATGCCGTCATGAGCACGACCAACCCCAGGCGTCTGCCCGGAAACGTGGCAGCGGCAAACCATCCGCTCGGGAAAGAGGAGATATCATTTTTGGAAAACAATGAATAAACGGGAGTAAATCCCATGTTGAAAAGGTCACAAAATCCACCAGTCAGTATGGAATTTAAAACCTTCAGGGACGCTCCGTCAGACTAGATATTCTGGCGGAATACAGCGAGTGAAAAAGCGGTGTTATTCTGAATGGATCATGAGGAAGAGGTCCCGGCTGTGATTGATTTTGCAGCCGGGGCCTTTTGCGAAGGCGACGGAACAGAAGCCATGATGCAAGCCTGCCTGCAGAGGATGGCTCCTTGCGACCGCTCATCATCGGGTGCGGCACACGAGATGACGGTGGGGCCGCCTTATCTCATAAAACCTGGAAGATAAGGGCAATGAAGGATATCATATGGCTATATAAGGCGAGTGTCTTGCCTATAGGGCACGAAACGAGGCGTTTATCGGTGACCTGGGAAATCATATTATAATAAGACTTCTAGGAGTGTCAGAACATGGATCAAAATCAGGCAGAACCGCTGGGCAGCCGACTGGAGCAGTTTCTGGACGAGATTCCCTTCGGCAGCTATATCCTGCAGCCGGATCAGACAGTGCTGTACTGGAATCAGGAAGCGGAGCGCCTTCTCGGATACCGTTTCCAGGAGGTTGTGGGAAAACGCTGCGTTGACCTGCCATTTGGCTGCTCTTTCGTGAATGGAGATCAGATCGAAGGAAGCAACTGTCCGGCTCTGGCAGCTTTTTATTCCGGGCAGGCACAGACTATGCAGATGTTCATTCACAAAAAGGATGGGGAGAATCTTCTGGTCCGTAATACACTCGTGCCTCTGCGCGATGCGCAGGGTAGAATCACGGAGCTGGCGGCATTGTTTCTTCCTCTGGGGGCCGATTCCTACGAGGACAACATGGTGAGAGATATCTATGAGGTGGCAACCCGGGATCCACTCACCTGTCTGCCGGGCAGAAGGTACATGGAAGCCTGTATCACGGAAGAGCTTGAGCTGTACCAGCGAACCGGACATCTTTTCGCGGTCCTGTTTGTGGATATCGATCGTTTTCATGATATCAACAACCATTATGGACATGGCGTGGGGGACAGTCTGCTGCGGGAGCTGGGACTTGCGCTTCGAAAATACGGAAGGAAAACCGACCGGTTCTGCCGCTGGGGCGGGGATGAATTCGTGGGTCTTCTGCATCTCAGGTGTCCCGATGAGATCGAAAGCGCGGCAGAGCGGTTCCTGCAGATATCCAACCGTACGGAGGTGGAGGTGGACGGAAAGCAGGTGGCCTGCCAGGCGGCAATCGGCATCACAGTAGTGCGGAGCGGGGACAATATTAAGTCGATCATCTCCCGCGCAGACCGGTATATGTTCCTGGCCAAGAGACAGGATGCGGACCAGATCGTGACGGATTTTACTGAGACAGATGAGAGTTAGTTTCTGCGCAGACGGACATTCCGGTATTCGTCAGGCGCAGAGAAAATACGGATGACGAGTATTTCACGGATGATATACGTTTTGTTCGAATGCACTGTATCATGGGCAGACGTTGAATAAAAAAATGCAGGATCGGCTACCACGCCTGACAGACATGGGTATTGTCGAACATATCGGCCATAAAAAATATGTCCTTGCCAGAAGCCTGTATGCAGCGACTGGAAAGGCGGGCATACATACAAGGCGCGTTGGCTTGGATCGGAATACGAACAAAGAATTGCTTTTAAAACATATTCGTGAGAACAATGCTGTTGGCACTCCGTTCAAAGAACTACAGCAAGTTTTACCTGGGCTTAGTCGCA
>ONQW01000018.1:22458-25856 GCA_900320025.1 uncultured Lachnospiraceae bacterium | reverse complement strand
CTCAGTTCCTCCCTCCTGTGGCAGCCGTTATTTTGCATACGTCTTATAGATCGCCACATGGTCATAGATCGCCCTCCAGCTGCTGTACGCCTGTGCCGTGACACAGATATAGTTTGTGCCCGACGCCGAGGTGAAATAGCTGGCCGCGCAGGAGCCGGATTCATTGACAAACCCGGTCTTCGCGCCGACCACCGTGCCGCCGGTATCCTTATCCTCAATCCGGCGCAGGAACCAGTTGGACAGCAGAATGCCGTCCGGATTGCTCTCATTCGTGACCTTGCACTGGAACGTGCGGGCAGACAGCACCTTTGCACAGAGCTCATTGCTCATGGCCGCCTGCAGGATCACCGCGATATCCGTGATCGAGCACTTGTTCTGCTCGCTCGAAATGCCCACCGGATTGTCGAAATGGGCTGTGTCCGCGATTCCAAGCTCCTCAGCCTTCTGATTCATCAGTTCAGCAAAATTCTCAATGCTCCCGGAGGTGTAATAGGCGAGCGCACAGGCCGCATCCGCCCCCGACGGAAGAATCGTGCCGTAGAGCATCTCCTCGACCGTGACCGTGGAACCCAGCTCAAATCCTGCCACGGAGCAGCCGGCCTGATAGGTATAATCCGAGATCTCCTGCGTCATCGTGAAGGTATCGTTCAGAGACTCCCCGGATTTCAAATGCTCCACCGCGACAAGCAGGGTCAGAATCTTCGTCATCGATGCCGGGCTGATCACATCTCCCTCGCCCCTGCCTGCGACGATTTCCCCGGTGTCCGCATTGATCAGCACCGCGTAGGTGCTGTTGATATAGGACGGGTCGGAGGCCTGGCTGTCGTCCATCACTGGAATCGTGACTGTATCCGCGGTTTTCTGAAACACCAGCGGTTTCCCCGTCGCTGTGGTCTGCCCTGCCGTTCCGGCGTCAGATTCCTCCGTGCTTGCAGCATCGGAGGCTGCCGTCACCGTCGGCTGCACGGCGACCTCCGCGGTTCCCTCCGTGGAGGCCGCTCCGTCCGCCTCTGTGCCGGGATTTTCCCCGGCCGTCTGTTTCGCCGCAAGGGGCAGAAAAGCGCCGGCTCCCGCGGCTGGCCGGACGATGAGAAACGTCCCTGCCACTGCCGCGATCGCCGCCGCCGCTATACCGGCGCGCATCCGCATCTGCCGCTTTCTTCTGCGTCTTGCCTCCGCGCGCCGCTCTTCTCTGGCATTCCGGGCCATTTCCTCCCGCTCCTGCCAGACCGGATCTACCCCCAGCTCTTCCAAATCATCATCAAAATAAAAATCGTCCATTGCTACACTGTATCATATTCGGGGCACCAATGTCAGGCTGAAATTGACCTATTGGTGCACTGTCCAGCCGGCAGCCTGTCAGCTCAGCCTGTCAGCCGAGACAATGGATGTCGCCTTAATCCCCGAATCCGTTCGGATTCTTGCACTGCCAGTTCCAGGCATCCCGGCACATATCCTCGATGTTCTTCTCTGCCTTCCAGCCGAGCACCCGCTCCGCCTTGGACGGATCGGAATAGCAGGTTGCGATGTCGCCCGGACGGCGGGGATCGATCACATACGGGATCTTCTTTCCGCATGCCTTCTCAAAGGCATGAATGATGTCGAGCACGGAATATCCGACGCCGGTGCCGAGGTTGAAGATATTGACGCCCTTCAGCTTCTCCATGCCGCGGATCGCCGCGACGTGTCCCTTTGCAAGATCGACCACGTGAATGTAATCGCGCACGCCCGTGCCGTCCGGCGTGTCATAGTCGTTGCCGAACACATGAACCTTCTCCAGCTTGCCCATCGCGACCTGGGAGACATACGGAAGCAGATTGTTCGGAATTCCCTTCGGATCCTCGCCGATCAGTCCGCTCTCATGCGCGCCGATCGGGTTGAAGTAACGCAGCAGCATCACATTCCACTCGTGATCGCTCTTCCACAGGTCGGTCAGAATCCTCTCCTGAAACGCCTTGGAGGTGCCGTACGGATTCGTCGTCTCCCCGAGCGGGCATTCCTCCGTGATCGGAATCTGCGCCGGATCGCCGTACACCGTGGCCGAACTGGAGAAGACAAAATTCTTGCACCCGTGCGCCCGCATCACATCGCACAGAACCAGCGTGGTGTTCAGATTGTTGCTGTAATACTCCAGCGGCTTTCTCGTCGACTCTCCGACCGCCTTGTATCCGGCAAAATGAATGACCGCATCAATCTGATTCTCGGTAAATACCTTGTCCAGTGCATCTCTGTCCTGCACATCGATCTCATAGAATTTCGGCCGCTTTCCCGTGATTTCCTCAATCCGGTCCAGCACCACAGGCTTGGAATTATAGAAATTGTCCGCAATCACCACATCCATGCCCGCGTTCTGCAGTTCAATGCAGGTATGGCTTCCAATAAATCCGGTACCGCCAGTCACAAGAATTGTCATATTCATTCCTTCCCGCTGCACAATAGTGCAGCACCTGCACAATTGTGCAGCACCCGCACTGCCATGCGGCACCTGCACTGTTATGCAGCACCCGCATTGCCATGCGGCACACCTTGGTGTTTCGTGTTCCGGACAGCGCCGCGCCATGTACCGGCGCACGCATGCCCCTATCTTAGCTTTTTTTGCCGTCCCGGGCAAGAGGATCGCAGCACTGCGATACCCGCAAACGGCATCAGCCAGCCCTGTGATTCATTCCGATCCGATCATCACGGCAGCACTTTTATCCGTCCTGCCATCTTACGGAGCGGCTTCAGGTTTCCTGTAATGACCGGATAAACCGCATAAACGCCTCTCTCCCCGCAGGCGTGTCCTTGTAGACACCGGCATCCTCCAGCACGCCGGCAAACACAAGGCCGATTTCCTCCTCGATGATGCGGTCAAGCTCCGCTTTTCTGGCTTGTGCCATGTCATTCTGCGGCACGCCGTCCTCATCGAAGGACGCGCCGTCTCTTCTGATTTCCTCCGGGCGGAATGACGGATGCTTCGTCAGAATCTGCTCTGCCCAGGCGGCGTGGGGCCTGATAGACCCGATGCAGGAGACATCCTTGCCGGCGAGGATCGTCTTCTTCAGCAGGTCCATCTCTCCGAGGAGTCTTGCAGGCAGCACTGCCAGCCCCATCACCTCGATGAGCCCGATATTCTCCTTCTTGATGTGATGCTTGTCCTGATGCGGGTGGAAAATGCCCAGCGGATACTGCTCCGTGGTCCGGTTGTTCCGGAGCACCAGGTCAAGCTCAAACCGTCCTTCACGCATCCTGGCGATCGGTGTGATCGTGTTGTGCGGCGTCCCGTCCGTCTCTGACAGGATGTCGGCCGCCGGGTCGCTGTACCCCCTCCACGCGGTGAGGATTTTGTCCGCGAGGTCCACAAGCCTGTCCGGATCCGCGCTGTCAAGACGGAGAACGCTCATCGGCCAGTCGACAAT
>ONQW01000018.1:0-22434 GCA_900320025.1 uncultured Lachnospiraceae bacterium | reverse complement strand
GCCATGGCGAAGGTGTAGCGGCCGCCCTGGAAATGCTCATGCGTCAGAATGGAGCCGCCCACGATCGGAAGGTCGGCATTCGAGCCGATCGTGTAATGCGGGAATTTTGTCTCGAACTCAAGAAGACGCGTGAAGGTTCCGCGGTCGATCCGCATCGGCACATGTTCCCCGGACAGGACGATGCAGTGCTCCGGATAATAGACGTACGGGCTGTACTGCATGTACCATTGCTGCCCGCCCAGTGTCAGCGGGATGAGCCGGATGGTCTGCCGCGCCGGATGATCGAGGCGCCCCGCGTAGCCGATATTCTCCGGGCACAGCAGACATCTCGGATACGAATCCTGCTTCTTGTGCAGTGCGGCCGCAATTGCCTTCGGATCCTTCTCCGGCTTCGAGAGATTGATGGAAATGTCGATGTCGCCATACCGCGTGGCGGTGACCCAGCGCCGGTCCTTCCGCACCCGGTAGGTGCGGATGTAGTCGCTGTTTCTCGACAGGCGGTAGAAATAGCTGGTGGCGGCCTCCGCGCCATTCTTCTGGTACAGATTCCGGAAGGTATGCACGACCTCTGCCGGGCGTGGCGTGAGCACCCCCATGAGGCGCGTGTCAAACAGGTCCCGCTCCGTCACGCCGTCTCCGGTCACGCCGCGCGCAGCCGCGTCGTCCAGAAGGTATCGCAGGATGATCTCGAGCTGACTGCCGAGGTCCTCCGCAGAGCCGTCCGCTGCCTGCGTCGCGCGGTCAGCCGCATCCGGATCAGCTTCCAGCCGCTGCCGTGCATTCTCCGCGTCCGCGATCTCCTCTGCCGTGATGGTAAACCCGCTGTCCGGCTCGATCTTCAATATATCGAACAGCTGATTCGCTGCGTAGACGGCATCCTCCGGTTCCAGCAGGCCGGTCACGAGGCCATATGACACCAGCACCCGGACTGCCTCCACGGGAGATGCAAAATTGTTTCGTTCCATCCTGTTTTCCTCCTGTCCGTCTTCCGCGCGGACAGCCCTTGTCCGGTGCGGGGCCAAAGCTGCTTCCCGGCGCCGCTTCTGCTGCCGCGGCTATTTCTCCGCATCCGCGCTTACTCTGGCTGCCGTTTTCTTTTTTCTGTTCCTTTTTTATTGTATCCCGGCCATGGTCCCGGACAAGAAAATTTGGTATCATTGATATGCTTTTTTGTTGCAGAAGGAAGCCGTAACAGACGTGGTGCCAATGCTTCGCTGCGGGCGAAAGCCCATCCGGGCGTTTCTCGCGCGGGTGCCGCGGAGAATGCGGCACGGAGATATCGCGATGAATGAAGTCAGAGAGCCCTATAAGCTCAGCAATAAAGTACAGAACAAGACACTGGTTTCTCTGTCCGTCTACAATGTAGGGCAGGAGAAATGTGCCCCCGGCAAGCAGTGGGGACCCGGCGTGCGGGACCACTATCTGATCACCTATGTTCTCTCCGGAAAGGGTACCTACACCGTTTACCGGCCAGCTCCGAAAATCTACCATGTGACAGCAGGCGATGTGTTTCTCGTCTTTCCCGAGACGGAGGTATCGTACCGTGCGGACAGAGAGGATCCCTGGGAGTATCAGTGGGTCGGATTCGCCGGCTCGGACGCCGCCGCCATGATCGACTCCACGAATTTTGCGCCGGATCACCTTGTCCTTCACACAGGCGAGCACCCGACACACGGCCACTCCGGAAAGAGCCGCGAGCTCGGGCCAGAGCTGTCAAGAAGGCTCTCTCTCATCAACGAGGCGTTCGGACCGAGCTTCCGCGACTCCGTGGAAATGACAGGGCAGCTCTACCTTGCCCTGTCCCTTTTCATGCACCGCACCTCCGCGGAAGGCATTCCGGTGAACGAAGAAAGAGCCAATGTAAGAAAGGCATGCTCCTACATTGACTCACATTATTCCTTCGCGATTTCCATTGAGGACGTCGCCCGCTATGCCGGAGTGTCGCGCAGCACGCTGTACCGCCAGTTCCTGCACTGTCTCGGCCAGTCGCCCAAGCAGTACCTCGAGGATTTCCGCATGCACCGGGCCTGCCTGCTGCTTCGCGAGACCTCTCTCTCCGTCTGCGCCGTCAGCACCTCGCTCGGATACTCAAACCAGCTCTATTTCTCCCGGGCGTTCCGCCGCCACACCGGCCAGACGCCGACAGAATACCGGAGCTGCACAGAGACAAACTAAATGGAACACCCGATCTGCGCAGGAACGGTCTGAAACCGAATACCAGAGCTGCGCAGGCGGCTGACCGGTTTCAGGTCCAGTGCTCAGCCCTGCTTTCTAAACTCAATCCTCTCCCGGCCAGAACGCGATCCGCCGCAGCACCTCGCGGTCACAGCGGAACGGTGCCTTGGCCAGCTTGGCCGGATTCTCACAGAGCATATCGACCGCGTGCTCCAGTTCCGCCGCCGGAATCCGGGCGCTCCCACACATTGCCTCGTAGAAATCCTGCAGCGCCGCCAGGTTTTCGAACCCGGCTGTGTGCAGCAGATAAAGGCTCTCCTCCTCCGGTGCCGCGGCCAGATATCCCGCCTCAAAATAGCCGACAGCCCGGCCGTGTGCCATGTGGAGATCGAACGTGATGGGATAGGACAGGCCGTGCGGCAGCGCGGTCCCTGTCTGGGCGATTGCCATGCCTGCCAGCGCCGAAGCCCGCATCAGATTGGCGTAGTCCTCCGCCGTATAGATTCTGGAGGCATCGGGATCCGGCGTGCTCCCCGCCTCGTCCGCGCCGACCGCCCCGGTATCCTGACCGGCGTCTCCGCATCCAGGCGACTCCATATGCTGGCTGTCAGACTCCGTCCCGTGCGCCGGCAGCACCGTCACATCCTCCGAGATGGCCGCGGAGCGCAGCAGCACGTCCCGGCTGCGGCTCCAGATCTTCAGTCCCGCATCGACACACATCCGGCTGTAATCCGTCGCATCCGCATTGAGATAACTCTCGAAGAGATGACCCAGCGCATCAATCGCCGTATTCCGGATGACCTTCTCCGGCGCAAAGGCGAGATACCGCCCGTCGATCAGGGCGGCGTCCGCAAACAGCGGGTGCGGCGTGGAGGCCTTCGTCCTCCGCTCCGGCAGCGTGAGCACGCTCACCGGCGTCACCTCGGACCCCGTGCCGCAGGTCGTGGGCACCAGAATGAGCGGCACGCGCGACGCATCCCGGCTTCCGTACAGATAGTCCGCGCCCTCCTCCGGGTGGCGCATCATGAGCGCGATCGCCTTGGCCGCGTCCATGGCGGAACCGCCTCCGATGCCGACGACAAAATCCGCCCCTTCGGAAAGTCCAAGCTTCCTCGCCCGCATGACCGTCTCAACGCACGGATTTTCCTCGACCTCGCGGAACCGGACTGAGGCGATGCCGCAATCCTCCAGCACGGAGAGGACGTCCGCAGCCGCGCCGTTCCGGTCCGCGGAATGGCGTCCCGTCACCAGCAGTGCCTTCTTCCCAGCTGCCGCAAACACCTCCGGATGATTCCGGACGCATTCCTCTTCCTCATATACTGTCACTGGCATAGCAAACCGCATCTCTGCACCTTCTCTCTTCACCTGTGTGCACACCTGCGTCGCGTATGCTGTGCGCAGGTAGTTCTTACAAACCGCGTATCACATACGTGCCGCCGCATCATTCACACGAACCGTATCGCGTACGCCATACACGCCGACCGCCACGGGCCTTCCCCGGTCACCCGCCGTCCGCTATGGGTCCTCCTCGATCACATGCATCTCAAGGCTGTCAAAATCAATGCTCTCGATGAACGCGTCCTGCGTGAAACGCACCTTCGAGGTGCGCTTGAAATCCCGGACAGCCGAGTCGAGCCAGATGGGCACCGCCAGATCCATGTCATGGCAGGCGGTCTCGAGCGCACGCAGAATCTTGTGCGTGCGGGTGTCGTCCCCGTCGTCCTCCACGACCTCGTCCCGGATCATGTGATTGTCCTTCCAGATTTTAAACCAGATCCTCATATACGCTGTCCCATGTCCGTCTCCCGGCCCCACCGTCAGAGCCGGATGCCTTCCTTCCCGCAGAGCGCTCTCGCCGACTCCACCGAATCCACGCCCGTGCGGTTCTTGATGGGTGCGAATTCATGCTCCCGGACCACCTCGAAGGGCAGGCAGGAACCCAGCTCATGGATCATATCCAGCACCAGCTGCTCAAACTTATATCCATTCGGCTCCGCCGGATTCACCGGATTGCCGTTCTCATCAATGTGCGGAATCTTCTTGTTCACCACATGCATCGGCAGCGTCTCCCCGGCGATGCGGGCAAGGTCCTTCTCCCGGAACAGGTAGTTGAGAATGACGCCGAAGTTGTAGGCCGGGTCGCCCTTCTCGTTCTTTGCCGCGAGGAGCTCCGGCGTCATGTCGTAATACTCCACAATCGACGGTCTGCCGTCCTCGAGGCACATTGCGCCGACCTTTTCGTCCGGACTCACCTTGCGCACAACCTTGGCGCCGCAGGCACAGTTTCTGGAGATGGTCGCACCGATAAAGACGGGATCCGCAATCCGCTGCAGGACGTTATCCACGGCAAAACAATTGAGCCATTCGATTCCCCTCTTATGGACGACGTCGAGCACGCCGGATTTTGCCATGGAGACATACCAGCCGCCGTTGCCGTTCGGAGATGTGGCAATGCGGTATCTGGACTCCATGTAGACCTTCCCCTGATAATCCGAGGCCGGTGCCATATCCTGCCGGAAGAACCATACATTTTCCTTCCCGTATCCGAAGTAATCCTTCTCCTCAAAGAAGGCGCGGGTCATGGCGTCGTTTTTCTCTGAGGTCATGATGAACAGCGGGACCTTCACGCCGGCCTCCCGGCACACATCCTCCAGATTCTCCATGAGGCGCTGGGCGATGTAAACCGGGTGGGTGATGCCGATGTCGAACATGCACTTCGGGCGGTCAGACCCGAGTCTCGTTCCCATGCCGCCCGCGAGCAGGACCGCGCCGACCCTGCCGGCCCGGATTTCAGAAAGGCCGATCTGCCGGAATTCCTCTTCATGCGCCCGGATCTCCGAAAGCTCCATCGCACCGAGCGGAGTGATTCTGCCCCGCTCCCTTTTCTCCTTCTCCTCGTTTCCGATGCAGCTAAGGACAGAGAAATCTGTCGTTCTGATCTGCTCAAGCAGCGCCTTCTGCTCCTCTGCACCAAGCTCCGGATAATACCGCAGCACGTGCTCCTGCCCATACTCCGCAAGCTTCCTCTTCGCCTCTTCCAGCGTCATCTTCTTCCCCTCCGTGTATCGTTCCATGATTTCTGCCGCATTCCCCGCGGCAGCGGTGATCTCATCAGGACATGGATGCCATCGGCTCCGATGTCAGTTCTGCCCTGCTCCGGCCTTCGCCTTCTTTCTTGCCTCCGCGGCGCGCTGTCTCTTAACCCGAACATCCGCTGCATCCGCCGCAGCGCGCTGCTCCGCGAACTTCTTCTCCTGGGAGACGAGCCATTCGTCGCCGGAGAAATAGTCGATCATCATATCATGACGCACCTCATCGAGCGTCCGGGCAGCCTTCTCCTCTGCGGCCTCCGTGCCCTTCCGGAGCACCTCGTAGACATACGGAATATTCTTCTCTAACTCCGCGCGCCTTAGCCGGATCGGCTCCAGCGTCTCCTGCAGCACATTGTTCAGGAATTTCTTGACCTTTACATCGCCGAGCCCGCCCCGTGTGTAATGATCCTTCATCTCCTGCAGATTGGCGTACTCCGGCGCGTATTCGGCAAAATACTCGTCTTTGCAGAAGGCGTCGAGGTAAGTGAAGACCGTGTTGCCCTCCAGCTTTCCCGGATCCTCCACCCGCAGATGGTCCGGATCGGTGTACATGCTCATGACCTTTTTCTTCACCTCGGCCGCCGGGTCGGAGAGATAGATGCAGTTCCCGAGAGACTTGCTCATCTTTTCCTTTCCGTCGGTGCCGGGAAGCCGCATGGACGCCTGATTCGGCGGCAGCATGATCTCCGGCTCCACAAGCGTGTCACAGCCATAAATCCGGTTGAATGAGCGGACAATCTCGCGGGTCTGCTCAATCATCGGCTCCTGGTCCTCCCCTGCCGGGACCGTGGTCGCCTTGAACGCGGTGATGTCGGCTGCCTGGCTGATGGGATACGTGAAGAAGCCGACCGGAATACTTGCGCCGAAGCCCCTCATGCCAACCTCTGTCTTGACGGTGGGGTTGCGCTGCAGCCGCGCCACGGTGACAAGGTCCGCATAATAGAACGTGAGCTCCGTCAGCTCCGGAATCTGAGACTGGATCAGAATCGTCGTCTTCTCCGGGTCAATGCCGCAGGAGAGATAGTCGATCGCCACCTCCATGATGTTCTCGCGGACCTTCCCGGGATTGTCAAAATTGTCGGTCAGCGCCTGAGCGTCGGCGATCATGATGTTGATCTCGTCAAACTCGCCCGAATTCTGCAGCTCCACCCGGCGCCTCAGCGATCCGACATAGTGTCCGATATGAAGACGGCCCGTCGGGCGGTCTCCGGTAAGAATTATTTTGCGCATACTGTTCTCTGACTCCTTCTATCTGTTTGACCCGCGCAGGTTAGCCGCGGGAAATTATTGCCTTAAACTGCTCTCCCCGGTCCTCAAAATTCTTGAAGTATCCGTAACTCGGCGAGGCAGGCGACAAAATCACAGCTCCCCCTGCCGGAGTGAGTTCCCGCGCCAGTGCGGTCTGACCGGCGAGATCGCCCGCCCAGCGGCAATGATCCGGCACCGCGCGCAGTTCCTCCGCCGTCGGCGCTTCATCACTGTTTGCCTGCTGCGCATCGAAGGCCGGCGCCGCGCCGGGTCTGCCGTGTCCGGCAAGCTCCCGCATCATCCGGCAGCCTGACGCATACGCGAAGAGAAAGCGTATCTCCGGGTGCTCCCGGATGTAGGCCTCGAGAGAGCCATAGTCAATGCCCCGGTCCATGCCGCCGAGCAGTACCGTCTTTTCCCCGGCGATACTGTCCGCCGCGCCGATCGCGGCCTCCGGGATCGTGGAGATGGAATCATCATACCACCGCCGTCCCGCATCGTCTGTCTTCACCAGAGAAAGCCGGTGCGGCAGGCCGCGGAATGCATCGATCGCCTGCTCTGCCCTCTCCGGATCGCAGGCAAACACCCGCACCGCGATGTCATAGACAATCGCCGCGTTGTACTGGTTGTGAAGACCGGCGATGGAGAGCCTGAAATGCCGCGCCGGTGCATCCCCGAAGGCAAGTGACGCTGACAGCGCGCCGAGATCCGCATCGCAGCAGGAAAGCTCCTGCTCCACCCGCTCCGCGGTGATCGAGGAATCCTCATGCACCCGCAGCACATTGGCCCGTGTGGATATCTCCGGCACGTTGCAGCCGCGGTAGAAGATGTCGCCGCTCCGCATATAGGAGGCCACATGGGATTTTGCCCGGAAATACGCCTCCAGGGTCCCGTAATGATCCAGATGCTCCTCGAACAGGTTGAGAAAGACTCCCACCGCCGGCGACACATGGCAGTGCTCGAGCTGATGGCAGCTCATCTCATACACCACAACCGTATCCGGCGTGACGATATCAGCATCATCCAGACAGGGCTGCCCGATATTGCCCACCAGAAGGGCGTCTCTCCCGCATGCCCGGAGCACCTCATAGAGCATGGCCGAGGTTGTGCTCTTTCCCTTCGTTCCCGTGATGCCGACCACCTGATCCCGGAACTCCGAGAGAAACAGCTCCGTCTGGCTCGTGACCTTCGGATCATCCTCCGGCATGACAATGCCGGGACTCTTTATGATCACATCGTAGTTTTCCTCGTCGAACCCGTCCTTCTTTCCTTCAAACACATCGACAGACGCCGGCGCGCAGTGCTCCCGGATATACCGCTCCGTCGATTTTCCCTCACGGCCGTATCCCCAGATCAGGATGCGCCTGCCGTTCAAACGCTGTGCAATTGCTCCCATTGCCTTCCCACTCCCGGACCGCCCGCAGCGGTCCGTCCCGATAAACTGGTCAGGAAGCGGCGGACCAGCGTCACTTCCATGCACGCCTCATTGTACCATGGATTGCTCAGATGAGTTCCCCCATGGCATTGATCAGAATCCAGTTTTTCCAGTACACATGCATCAGCTCCGGCGACTCCACCTGGGTGGTGCGGTGCGTGGATGGGCGGATGCGCACCGCATCCTCCCTTGGATTGAGCCTTGCGCCCCAGAAGCTGAACGTGGAATTGGCGCAGATGTTGACGCTGCAGCGGCTCATGAGCTGCATGTCGAGGAGCGAGCTCTTCCCGGTATTCCAGTCCACCACCGTATTCTCCTCGTCCCCATCCCCGAAATGACGCGACCTTGCAAAATCCGGGTCGTCCGAGAACAGCCAGTAGTGAAACCGCCTGCCCGGGAACTGCTCCTTCAGATACCGCACAGCGCCCTCGTAGTAGGCCTCCGTGCAGATCCCGGTGAGGAAGCTGTTGGCGGGATCGAGATAATCTCCCCGGCGGAAGTGAATGCTGCAGGATACCGGAGGCTTCTCACCGCCCTGCTGCCTGTCCGCGGTGTCATCCGTATACGCACCGGCTACGCCTTGCGCAGGCCGGCAGCCGGGAAGTTCCTCGCCGCCCTGCTGCCCGCCCGCGGCGTCATGAGCCTCTCCGCCTGCCGCAAAGGTCTCGCGGTCCATCTGCTCCATCGCCGCCCGGTTTTTCTCCGCCGCGGTCCCGTCCGGGTTCACCGGAAACACCACATCGCGCCGGATCGCCGGGAGCACATCCTCATAATACTTGTTGCAGGCAAAATATCCGACGAGATAGGCGTCGTCGAGGGCGAAGATATCCGGCTCATACATTCCCTCCACCTCCCGGACGGCATTTTTCTTAAGTCCCGTTTTCCGGAGCAGGCGGCTGATGGCGCCGTCTCCCCCTGTCAGCGCTTCTTTTTCCCGCTTCGAGCAAAGCGCCATCGGCAGATTCCGGAAATAGGTCAGTTCAAACTCGCGCGGATATTTCCGGTCCCTGCGGTCATTGCCGTCAAACCAGGAGGCGTCCAGCTTCGCCTCCTTCCCGAGGGACAGGAACTTCCGGTACAGCGCATACTGCTGCATCTGATTGCCAAGTCCCCCCATCAGTTCAATGATGATCATCCTTATACCCCTTGCCGCGCCGGTGCAGCCTTGCCCGGACCATATTTTGCATATATCCGAATTCATGCGTCCTGTGAAAGAACAGGACAAAGCCGCCGTTGAACACGACGGTGACAATCAGCGCCATCAGAATCCAGGTGAACCAGGTGGTGTGCGCGAGAACCCGCTGCGACACCAGATACAGCACGCCGGTCAGCAGAAACGTCACGCCGTAGTACTTGAGATCCTCTAGGAAATACCCGGCCGGACTTTCGTCAAAACACGTCCGGGCGATGATGAACGGCTTCACGATATTGGCGAGAATCCCGGACACCACCGTGCCGATATAGACGCCCGGGAGCCCGATCCGGATCACGAGCCAGATGGACAGAACCAGATTGACCAGCCCCTGAATCGCCGGCAGATACTTGTCCGGCTCAAACACGCCCGCCGCCGTCTTGAAATTCATGAGCACGATGCGCTCCCCCTTGAACAGGAAATCAAGCAGGATGAGATCGATGGCGGCCGCCCCGAGGATATGATTCGGGTCGAGCCACAGATAACCCACGAACGGCGTCAGCAGAATGAAGAACGCCACCGCGATATAGCCGTAGATCCAGGCCGCGAAGAACCGGTACACCAGGAAAATTTCCTTCTGCCGCTTCTTCGTCTCCGTCGCCACCACGTTGCCGAGGCCCGACACCAGCGAGTTAAAAATGATATGGGCAAAATTGGCGACGGAATTGATGACCTGATTGTAATTATCCACAAAGCCGGATGTCTCGACCGCGATGAAGGAAGAAATGATGAGGGAATCGGTCTGCGTCCTCGCCACATCGCCGATTTTCATCCAGATGAGCGCCTTCACCTTGGTCCGGATCATCGTGGATTCCCCCGGATCGAGCGGCTCCGCATTTTTTTCGGTGAGATACGGATAGCGCCGGTTCAGATACCAGTTCACGAAGAATTTCTGCGCGAGCTGCACGAACATGTCCGTCAGCAGATATGTGTAGAAGCTCTTCGTCGTGACCAGAATCACGATCTGCGCAGACGTCGTGATGAGCTTTGTCACCGACGCGATGTTGGTCTGAATATAATTTCTCTGCTCCGCATTGCAAAGACTGTATTTATAGGAGACAAAATACCCGCTGACCGTATTGAACAGGAAGATGAGGTAGTACAGGGTCAGATCCCGCCAGCTGTTGCTGCCCGGGTCCCGGATGAAGACACGCAGAAACGGCGCGAGCGCCAGCCCGACAGCCGCGATCACAAAGCCGATCGTGTGATACGCCCGCGCATACGCCCTCATCAGCGACTTGATCTTCTCCCGGTCCTGCTCCGCCACCGGCTTGTACAGGGCGAAGTTCATCGCCGTCCCGACGCCGAGCTCCGCGATGTTCAGCATCGACAGAATGCCCGTGTACAGACCGTTGACGCCGTTCAGTGTATCCCCCAGCTGCGTGATGAAAACCTGCTTGAGAACAAAGCCGAGGACCGCCGTGGCGAGCTGCCCGACGTATCCGAACAATATGTTTTTGGCTGCTAATCTGGTTCTACCCATCCTGTCTTCATCCCTGCCTGTCAGCCGGTTCCCTGGATTGCCGTGTTCTCTTCTTCCACAGACCGTACGCGGCAAAATACAGCGCCGGACTTCCCGCAAAGAGACGGACCTTCTGCCGGTACCCGGCGGGAAGATACTGCTCCATCCCGGGCGTGCGGGCGCATGACCGGAGCAGCCCGCGCATCTGCTCCGTCCGGTCCGCCATCCGTCTCCGGGTCTCTGCGTCAGCAAGCGCGAGCTTGGATGCCGTGAGGCAGATCCCGACTGCCTGCCGCGCTGCGAACCGCGCGCGAAGCTCCGGTTCATCCGCGGGCGCGCGAAACTGCTCCTCCGTGAACTGCTCCGCCTCCTGCCAGCAGCGTACCTGGTCAAAATAGCTTTCCGCGAAAGGCCGGTTCATCGCCCCTCCCGGATTATCGTAATACCAGTAGAGCTTCTCCCTCGTCACGGCCGCTTTCTTCACGCGGGGAAGAAGCTCCAGCACAAACAGCGTGTCCTCTCCGATCGTGAGATCCTCCCGGAACCGCGTGCCCGCCACCGTCTCCCGCCGGAACAGCTTGCTCCAGACACGGGTGTCGTTTCCGAGGATACCCTCCCTCAGAAACGTCTCCGCCGTCTGCTCCCGGAAGCTGACCGCAGGAACTGCACCATCCTGACCGACAGCATCATGGTCTGCCGCAGAGCCTTCTCCCTTATTATTCTCCATCGACGGCCCCGGCCTCTCCGACCGGCTGTCGTTCCTTCCCGCCAGCATTTCTCCATTGGGAAATGCACTCCTGTCCCGGACAATCGCAAATCCGCTCCCGGCAAAATCCGCACCTGTCTCCTCCAGTTCCTTTCTCAGAATTGCCAGAAATTCCGGATGCAGCGCATCATCCGCGTCAAGAAAGGTGACATACTCCCCGTATGCCGCATCAAGTCCGCGGTTTCTCGCCCGCGAGACGCCCTTCTCCGAGGTCAGCAGACGGATCCGCCCATCCTGCGCCGCCAGCTTCGACGCAAGCGCCGGACCCTCGTCCTGCGAGCCATTGTCCACCAGCAGCAGCTCCCAGTCCGGGTCCGTCTGCCGCAGCACCGACTCCGCCGCGTCCGGCAGCGTTCCCGCCGCGTCACAGTATGGAATAATGACAGAGCACTTCCCCATAACTTTCCTCTGTTGTTTCTGGCGCGCAAACGCGCCCCACCGTCTTACACTGTCCGGAAGTTTCAGACAATCCGGTAAAGCCGGATTGCCTGAAACTTTGTTTTTGTGGCGCACAGCGCCACAAAAACCCTATTCGGCCCCTTTCCCGGTAAACACCACCGCCACGGTCTGCAGCAGAATTTTGAAATCCAGGGAAAGGCTCCAGTTATCGATATATTTGAGGTCTAGCTTCACCACCTCGTCAAAATCGGTGATGTCCGAGCGCCCGCTGACCTGCCACAGGCCTGTCAGGCCCGGCGTCATGGAGATGCGGCGGCGGTAATGCTCGTTGTACTGCTCAAATTCCTTCTCCGTCGGCGGTCTGGTGCCGACGAGGCTCATGTCTCCCTTCAGCACATTGAGAAACTGCGGAAACTCATCGAGACTCGTCCGACGGATGAAGTGACCGACCTTCGTGACGCGCGGATCGTCCTCCATCTTGAACATCAGACCGTTCATCTGATTCTCCCGCTGCAGATCCTTGAGACGCTCCTCCGCATCCTGATACATCGAGCGGAACTTGTAGATTTTGAAGCGGCGGCCGTTCTTACCCACGCGGACCTGGGAGAAAAACACCGGTCCGGGGGAATCGAGCTTGATCGCGGGCCCGAGAAACAGCATGAGGATGCCGCAGATAACAAGGCCGACGAGACCGCCGATGATGTCCACAAACCGCTTGATCACGAGCTTCTTGGCGCTCGTCCGGAACATGGAGTAGGTGATGACGGAGTAATCGCCGAAGGTGCCGACGCTTGTGACCGCCCGCCCCGTGTCCGGAAGCTCCATATTATAGTGGACCACGGCACCCATCTCCTCAAACCCGTTGATGATATCCTTCATCTGGCGCTGGGAGATGTCCGGCGTGTTGATGAGCACCTCATCGAACGGCACCTGCGTGAGCGTCTCGGTGAGATTCTTCATCCCGCCGAAGAACGGCACGCCCGCGACGGTCTTGTCATCCCGGACGCACGACTCCAGATTGCGCTCCGCGTAGGCGGCGCCCACGATCTGGTAGCTCGCATCCATCTCCTGGCTGAGGCGGCGGACCGTCTTCTCGCACTCGTAGCGCTCAGCCAGCACCAGCACCTTCGTGACCGCGTGATCCGCCGAGAGATAATGCTTCATCAGCTGTTTGACCAGATAATGACACACCAGCATCAGGCCGAAATCAATGAGCGCAAAATACAAAATCACAAGGCGGGAGATGAAGATGCCCCAGTGCGCCGCGAAGATGACCACCGAGATTGTGACCGTCAGGATCGCGTTGCACTTGAGCACCTCCATCAGCTCCCGGAAATAGCCCCGGCGCAGAAAGTTCCGGTTCCAGTCCTGAAAGAAGTTGTAGACCGTCGCCGTCAGCAGCAGAATGACAAGCACTATATAGTGCAGTCGGATGCTGCCCCAGTCGTTGCGGCGGTTGAACCGTAAATGCATGGCCAGCATATACGATATAAAAATGACGAGCATGTCGAGCAGCCACATTCCATAGGTCTGCAGCACGCGGTTTTTTCCGCTGTTCATACCTTCCCCCCTGTCGCCGGCACCGTGCGGTCACTGCCGCACAGAAGCGGCAGATATGCCGCGAATACCACCAGCGCATAATTCCTGGCCAGAAAGACCGACACCAGATGTGCCTCCACCACTGTATAAATGATAAAGCAGGTCATCATCATGACCGCGGCGCTGTCCCTGTTCCTCCGGATCTGCCTGAGAAACGCAAAGATCAGCGCGAAGATAATGGTCGCCGGGATGACGCCATACCAGTAGACCACGCGGACCCATCCCATGTCAAAATAATACTGATTCCGGCGCGCTCCCAAAAGCGTCCAGGTGTACAGGGTCCCCTCATGGAAGATCGTATCATACAGCGCGCTGATCCGTCCGGTCAGCGGTCCGTCGAGCCGCGCAAACAGCGGATCGGACACGCCGAAGACCGCCGCAGAGACAGAGAAAACCAGCGCGAGTGCGAAGAGCACCTCAGCACAGACGTAGGGAAACGCACCCTCCCGGAACCTCCGGCTGTAATGCAGCAGCGCCGAGAGAAGCAGCGCAAAGCCCAGAATGGCAAATCCCGTGTTGGATTTTGTCCGGCTGTACAGCACGGCGTTGAACAGGGCAAACCACAGGTAATGATACCAGCGGAATCGGTTCTGCCACAGATACAGGGCGAGAATGCAGAGCATGGCCGCCATGCAGTGGCAGGCGTTGGGATGGCCGAGTCCGAAGCACCAGCGTGTCTCCATTCCATGACCGAAATCGTCCGTGAGCTTTAATATGCCGTAGACCCCTGTCACGGACAGAAGCGCCAGCACCGCGCAGCCAAGCGTCGTCACCCAGAACATCACCTTCAGAATCGTCCGCTTGTTGATATCCCTGCAGGCCGCCACGAAGACCGTGAAGCGCAGGAGCTCGTTTCTGCCGCTGAAGCGCCAGGAAAGCACACCGAGCAGCAGCGCGGGAAGGAGCCAGCGCAGCTCCTTTCGATCGTATTTTGTCGTCAGAACGCGGCAGAAAAAGAGCACGAAGGTGAGCCGGAACACCTGGCTGATGAACGGCTCGGTGTAATTGCTCTTATCTACGATCACTTCCATGAGCTCAAGGAGCAGCGCGGCCCAAAAGAGCGCCGTGGAGAGACCGATGAGCGCCCTCCGCACCGGTTCCAGCCGGTCCGCCGCCCTGTCGGCTGCCCTGCGGAAGGGAGCAACTGCCCGGCCAAGCAGATACCTCCTGGTGTCGGCGCGCCGCTTCCCTGCTGCGCGCCTCTCCCGCTCCGCCGCCTCCCGGTACGCCGCCTTCCACGCCTCCGCGGAAAGCCCGGTCCCGTCCGGAAGAGAGGATGCCGGCGCGTGGAATCGCGCCCAGACATCCGCCAGGGCGCGCACGGCGCGCGCATCGTCCGCGAGATGATACCGTGTGAATACCGCGGCATACTCGCGGCAGTTGATCTGTGCATCTCCGCTCACCTTCGACGTCAGCTGGCCCTCGTGCTCCGCGATGGTGACGAGCGGCCGCTCCGTCGCGGCAAAATGCGGATTGCCTGACAGCAGATGAAGGTAATACTCCGCGTCGACAATCCAGGTGAGCTGCTCATCGAACCGCACCGCGCTCCGGCGGACAATGACCGCGGACGGCGCGCCGATCTGATTGACAGCATAGGGCAGCCACCAGTCCTGTCTGAGATCCCGGATATAGGCCCCGTCGGCCGCGCGGTCGTAGACCCGGAGAGTCTCCTCTGCTCCGCATTCCGTATCGGTGCCTTGTTCCAGCCCGGATATCTCCCTGGCACTGTGCTCCGATCCGGATTCCGCACCATGACCGCGCCGCCCGCCACGGCCTCTCTTCTCCGGTCGCCTGCCCCACACCTCCTGCCTCGACCCGGAGAACGCGAGATCCGCCTCCGGATGCTCATCGAGGAGACGCACGAAGGACGCAAGGCTGTCCGGAAATGTGAACCGGTCGTCGTCGTGCATGATTTTGACATAGTCGCCCTGTGCGGCATCAAGGCAGGCATTCCAGTTGGCCGCCGCGCCGTGCGGCGCGTCATGACGGAAATAACGCACTGTAAGCCGCGCCGCCTCCGCCCGGACCGCCTGCTCCACGGCCCCGGTCCGGGAATCATCGGACACGATGACTTCAAAGTCCGTATACGTCTGCTCCTCGATGGAGCGGAGCAGTTTTTGGATGCCCTCCGCGTTTTCGTAAGCGGGGATGCAGATGCTGACCTTCGGCATAGTATCCTCCCGGGCCGCACTGCCCGTACAATATGAATCGTGACTTTCCCGGCCATCAGCGCCATGCGCGTCAGACCTTCGCGGCGCGGCTGTCCGTACAACATGAGGCGCAGCTTCTCCGGCTATCAGTGTCATGCGCATCAGGCTTTCGCGGCGCGGCTGCCCGTGCATTCTGAACCATCAATCCTTCGATCCCTTAAGCCGCGGATTCACCGCGCGCTCCGCTTTCCAGAGCGCCCTGTGAAGGAGCCTTTTCCGCGCGAGCTGTCTCCTCAGCTTCTCCACCTCCGGATCTCCCTCCGACGCAGGCACGCGGTCGAAGAGCCCCTGCGCCTGTGCTCGTCTTCTCCAGTCCGACAGCTCCTTCCGGCACTGCTCCGGTGTGCAAAGCCTGCCGTCCCTGCCCAGATACAGAAATTCCTGATAAATGTTCTGTTCGGAGGCCCAGAAACCATCCGAGCTGTTGTGACGCGCCCAGTACTTCGGCGCAATGATCCGCCGGACCGTCTCGCTGGTGTAAGCCGGGAAAAAGCCAAAGGAGGAATTGGACAGGATGAGATACCGGGCATTCTTCAGCGTGACATAATCCTTCTCCGGTCCGAAATGATGCACCGCAAACTCCGGCAGCAGCCGGTGCGCCGCCTCCTCGTCGTCCGTGACCACAAGGAACCTCAGCCGCTCCGGAAGCGACGTCCCGCCCGGCAGGCTGCTCCGGACCCCGTCATAATATCCCTGCATCAGTCTGCAGGCATCGAGATAGTACCTGCGCCGCAGAAATAATGCCTCGTCGTCCGCGTACTCACCGCCCCGCACATTGATGACGCACAGATCCTCCGCTGTGAACTCCCCGGACTCATACGCCGGCTTCACCCGGAGCCACTGCCGGATCTCCTTCCTGTGCGCGCCAAAATACGACTCGTCCTGCAGGTTCCCGTAGATCAGGAGATCCCGCGAAAAATCCGGCACGCCGGCCCTCCGCAGCATCGCATCATCGCTCCTGCCGTGCTCCGCCTGCCCGCCATGCCGCTCCGCTGTGCCGGAGGGTCGGCGGACCGGCGAAGAGAAATTGCTACCTCCGCCGGGACACAGCACCGGATCCGCGCCGGCGATGTAGCAGCCATGTGTCAGATCATGCACGCTGTCCCGGAGAATAATCCGCTCCTCCGCCTCGTCATAGCGCTGGAATACGCACCGCTCTTCCTCCGGGATTGGCGTCCCGGGATCCACATCCAGATGCTCTGCATGAAAAAACTGCTGCCCCGCCGTGCCGAACGTCTGCCCGTGGTCAAGCGCGATACATCGTGCAGAAACATAGCAGAACAGCCGGTTTCCCAGTCCCTGTCCCTTCAGAAATTCTGTGCCGATCATACTTCTCTTATCTCCGCTGCCATCCTCAGCCTCTGAGCTTCTGAAGGAGCTTCGCGCGCGTCTCCACCGCGCCGACGCTCACTCTGTCCCAGACCTTCTGATACCACTTCGGCTCCTGATAGAGCAGATACCGGTATTCATCCAGATGGTCGCGCAGATACTGCGGATAGGAATCGTCGATCCTCGCCACGACAATCCGGCTGTCCCTGCCGAAGAGATCCTGGCGGCTGCGGATTTTGCTGCCCACCTCGAAGAGCGTGCGGCGGTTGTTGAGCTCCTGATGAGCGGCGCTGCGGATTTTGTAGCGGATGCGTTCCTCCATCGATTCGTCACGCCCGCCGCCCATGTAGGAGAAATGCCAGCCGCCGTTGTCCACGCGCACTCCGACAGCCTTCTGCGCCGCGTCGCGCAACTGCTCCATCGTATAGATGTCGAGCATGCTGCGCCGGCAGACCTTGGTCCCGAGCCAGCGGCGCGGATTTGCACCCTCAAACTCTCCCGTGACGGAGAGATTGTTGCCGGAAACGTCCTCCAGATTGAGGCAGCCGTAGAAGAGCCGCTGCGCGAGCATATAGATCCGCCCGTCCTCCACCTGCGGGAGCAGCGTCCGGAGCGTGTCCGGATTCGGGATCTCGTCGACGTCGGAGAAAATCACGATGTCGTCCGGCTTTGCGTCAGCCAGTCCGCGGATCACCGCGCATTTCTGGTGATGATCCCGCGCGAAGGCATCGCAGTCCATGGGCGTGTCCCGCACCACGACATGGATGATCCGGTCCGCGAACTCGCGGAATTCCTCCTTGTGCTCCTCGTAGAACAGCGGCTTCGGATCGCCGGAGAACGTCACCGTCGACTCGCTGATCACAAACCGGTCCGCCACATCCGACAAAATATGAAGCCGCAGCTTCAGAATATCGAGTTCATTGAAGAATTGAAAGCAATCATAGACCATTACGATACCCCCGGCCTAATCCATCAGATCCAGCTTGTCGCAGATCTTCTTGACATAGTGATTTTTCGGAATCCAGTTCGGATACTCCGCATTCGGTCCCATCCACTTGTGAAAGACGAACGGCCGGATGCCGTCCATGTCCGGAAGATGATTCTCCTGTCCGAAGTATTTTGCCACCTCGTAGGGTGCATAGGTCATGCCGGCCGCCAGGAACCGGTGCCGGTTCTTCACACAGATGAATCCGTCCTCATTGAAGAACCCGTGGTCCGCCTCAAACGGAATCCCGGCCTTGGCCGGATACTCCAGAAGCCGCCTGCTCCGGATCGAAACGCTGTTCCCGACGCGGATTAGCTCTCCGTTGATGTCTCGGTAGGTGATGTGATCATCCGCGGGCGGGATGGGAAACGGCGAGCCGATGTAATCATAATCCAGGAATTCATCCCGCCAGGAATCCGGATTCACCACGAATCCGTCCGCGTGCACCAGCAGACAGAAATCCGTGTGGATATACCGGTACATCTCATAAATCATATCGTAATTGAACTTGTCGATCTCATCAATTTTGTCGATATGCTGATACTCGATATACTTCGGCAGAAAATACGGCTTCTTGTGGCATATGAATGTCACCACGCCAAAATCTATCTTCCGGCAGCTGTATGCGAGAGCCTTCACGGTCGCCCGGATATTCACGCTGGTCATGGCCGCCAGCGTCACATTCGGCAGCTGAAGTCTGCCGTTTCTGTATTCTGCCATAAGTTCTGTCCTTTCAGAAAACACACCCGGATTTCCATATCAATTCCCACATCATTTTCATATCAATGATACAGATCCGCACTCCTGTGAAGCGGCGCCGCAGCTATCACAGCGGGGATTCTTTATTGGATGACGATCATATCGTCCCGCAGCATATCCGTGCCGTCCGACGTATTGATAAAGCGCGGCGGCGCCATCACCAGACGCCCTTCCTCCCGCGAGAGCCAGGATCCCCACCAGGAAAAGCTACTGTTCGCGATGATGTGGTGACGGCAGAGGCTCATGAGCTTCATATCCTCGATGCCGCTGCCATCCGGCTTCCCCTCCCCGCGCACGACGACGGCGCCGCTTCCCGCGAAGTGCTCCTCCGCCCAGTCGGGATCGTTCGTGAAGACAAAATACTGCGGCCTCTCCCCGCGTCTCCGCAGCGCCTCCTCCATCTGCGCCATCGCCCTGCGGTAATACTCCTCCGTGCAGATGCCGCCGTAGATATCCTGCCGGTTCAGATAATCGCCGGATGTGAACGCTGACCGGGACAGGGCGAAGCGCGCCTTCCGCGGAAGCGCCCTGCCGCGGTCCATCTTCCCCGCAGTACAGCCGAACATCAGCGCCATCCGCGGCCAGAATCATCCTCTCATACTCCCGCCTCCGGCCGGTGAGCCGCACGCCGTCCATGGAAAACGCCTGCCGCACCTCCTGGTGCACAGCGGCAAAATACCGCTCGCTCTGCCAGCATCCGGTGAGATACGCCTCCGTGAGTCCGAGCACCGCGGGATCAAACACGTACGGCTTCCGCTCCGCATAGAGCTTTGTCCTCCGTCCGGTCAGCTTTCTCCTCACCCTCGACAGGAAATCCATGTAGGAATCCGTCAGCGCCACAATCTCCTCCCGCGTGGCGATGCGGTAGGAGGGAAGCTGCGCGCCAAAATCCTCCACCAGCTCCGGGTGGCGCTGCTTCTCCCGCTCGTCATATTCCGTTACCTCATCGATCCGGACCTCCCTGCCCTCCGCGTCGAGCGCGAGGTACAGAGCGTACTGAAACATCTGATTGCCGAGTCCGCCCGACAACTGCACTATGATCAAAACTGCCTCCTGTAACACTTCTCATTGGAAGGAACTCCGGATTCTGCTCTCAAGAAACGACGCCGTCCGCCGTATGCCTTCCTCCAGGGAAATCGGATACAGACATCCGTAAATGCTCTCATACCTGCTGATATCAAGATAATTGGCCGGCACGTCCGTGGGCCTTCCTGCGATATAGTCCACTGTGAGATCCGGATATACCGTCCTGCGGACCGCCTCGATCACCTCGGCAACACTCGTTCCGTGTCCGGACCCCAGGTTGAAAACCCGCAGATCGCTCTCCCCGTCCACAATGTTCAGGATTCCCCGCACTGCATCATCGATGTATAGGAAGTCCCGGACCACCGACCCGTCGCCGTAGACCTCCAGATGATGATCAGTCAGCGCCCGGTAGATGAACGTCGTCACTACCCCCAGTCTCCCGTTCGGCCTCTGGTATGGCCCGTACGGATTGGCCAGCCGGATCACCCTGTAGTCGAGTCCCTCCTGATAGCGGTACAGATACAGGAGCTTCTCGATTGTCACCTTCTGAATTCCATACGAACTGATGGGGTAGGTGACCATATCCTCGCGCACCGGACATGCTCCCTTCTTTCCGTAAACCGCGCCGCCTGAGGAGAGAAACACGACCCTGCCGACATGCTGCCTCACGCAGGCGTCCAGGAGCCTTGCCGTGGGGATGACATTGGCCTCCAGTTCCTCCGGAATATTCTGATTGGATGTCCCCGGAATTGTCGTGCAGGCCAGATGATAGACCACGTCCGCGCCCTTCACCTGCCTGTCAAAATCCGTGTCAGGCCTGAAATCCCCCTCAAGAAACCGCACTCCCGGAAGTCTCATCTTCAGAATATGCTGAAAATACTCCTCCTTCCGGTCGACCACGGTGATGACATCCTGTTCCCCGCCCACTCTGCTGTCTCTGCGAGCCGCCAGGGCTGCCGCGAGATTGGTTCCCAGGAAGCCGCACCCTCCGATCAGCGTACTATTCATTCTCTGTTCTGTCTCCTTTGCAGGAATCTCTGTTTGCAGGGAATCACGATCCTGTCGTTGACATTCATGAAGGCGCTGTAAAGGCGCGGAGACCTGAGAAAGAGTTCCATCTTCTGCCGCTCATGCGGATTGGCCTCCGGAAATGCATACGCCTCGTCAAAATGGGGTCTCTCCGCAAGAATCTCCTCCCGGAGCCTCTCAAGCGCTTTCCTCTTCTCCCCGGAGGGCAGATTCGACCGCGCCGCCGCGGTGTAATAGATCAGAAGCCGCTTCAGAAACCAGTAATCCGCCGCCGCCGCGAGATCCTCTCTCCCGCTGCCGCGCAGATATTCCGACCGGTCCCGGAAATCCGGGATGAGATCCGTGAGAATCCGCGGACTGAATCCCTGATTCATATAACTTCCCACCCGGGTACAGTAGTAGTTGTACGAGGCGTGATCCAGCACCGCGATCATGCCCTGTTTTGACAGCAGTTTCGTAGTATACAGGATGTCCTCATACCAGCGCGACTCGTCGAAGCGCAGGCTCCCTAGAAAATCTCTGCGGTATAGCTTGTTCCAGGCCGCGTTCTGGATCTCGATCTCAGGGGTTTCCCAGATATATTCGCGCAGCCCCTCAGCCAGAGTTCCGAAATAGACAAGATCCCGGGATTCATCCACCACGCGGTCGTCATAGACCTGCCGGTAGCGGCACACGGCGACATCCGCATGAAAAGACCGGATTGCCGAGAGCATCCGCTCGTAGCAGTCCGCGTCTACCCAGTCGTCATTGTCAAGAAACGTGATGTAAGCTCCGGTTGCCGCCTCGATTCCTGCATTCCGCCCGGAAGCAAGTCCTCCGTTCTTCTTGTGGATCACCCTGACGCGGCGGTCTGCTGCGGCATATGCGTCGCAGAGCGCCGGACTTTCGTCCGTGCTCCCGTCGTCCACCAGGATGATTTCGAGATTCCGGTAAGTCTGTGCAAGCAGGGACTCTACACAGCGCTTCATATAGCGGGCTGTATTGTACACCGCCACCGCGACCGATATCGTATCCGTCTGTTCCGGTTCCGGTATAGGAGCCGGGATATAAGGTTCAGTTTTCTGCATGATTCTCCCCGTCCCGGAATTTCATGAAATGCAGCGCAGGTGCCGCGGCACCGTGCCTTAAACTGCTTCCGCTCACTGCCGGACACTCTCCAGCCAGGCCTCGAACATCAAAATATACCAGATCTGTGCTCTCCAGACTCCGCCCTCAGTATACTCATTCCAGAGAGAGGAGACCACCTCCGCGTCGAGGTACCCTTCCCTTCGGATGCGTTCCGGCGATAGTAGCGCCTCTGCCCACTGGCGCAGCTCCGGCTCCCGGAGCCAGCGCGCCAGCGGCACAGCAAAGCCTTTCTTCGGCTGATCCGCCAGTTCCCTTGGAACGTACCGGTACAAAATATCCCGCAGCACAAGTTTTCCCAGGCGGTTTCCTCTGGCGTCAACCGTGCCGTCCGCCCGGCTGGGATGCTCCGCGCGCAGATAGCCGATGGGAAGAGCCCAGGCAAATTCACAGACATCCCGATCCAGCATCGGAACTCTCGACTCGAGGGAAACTGCCATGGACGTCCTGTCGACCTTCGCCAGAATGTCATCCGGAAGGTACATTTCTGCATCCATCAGCATAATGTCCCTGTTCACCTCCCCGAGTTCATCCCGGCCTTCATTTGTGTAAGCGTACGGATATCCCGGGTGCTCCAGCGCGATGGCTGCGGTTCTTGCATCC
>ONQW01000124.1 GCA_900320025.1 uncultured Lachnospiraceae bacterium | reverse complement strand
GGACATTCTTGGAAAACGCTTTCTAATCAAAACTTATCCGGAGATGTAAAAAAACAAATACATTAAAAATCATACAATAAAAAAGCAGAGCTTGTAAAGCACCGCTCTGCTCTTCCCACCGGAATGAGGACTGATCTGATTACTCTGAACGGCTGCATCCCGGACTGCAATCTACTGCCGCATAATCTCTGCCGTCATCTCAGCGGCAGAGTCAACGATACAGGACGCTTTGTGCTCCTCCAGAAACCTTCTGCCGCGGAAGCCCCAGCTCACACTGACGCAGGGAAGCCCTGCGTTCGCAGCCGTCAGCATATCCACTTCAGAATCGCCGATATACACAGCCTCCTCTCTGTTCACACCGAGCAGAGCCAGCGCCCGGAGCGTCATATCCGGCGCCGGCTTGCGGCGGACTCCCGGCATTTCTCCGATTGACGCATCAAAGAGACCCGGGAAAATGTCCGCTGCCAGCTTCTGCACCGCGACATCCGGCTTGTTGGAGACTACCGCGGTCTTCAGTCCCGCTTTCCGCAGATCCCGGATTGCCTCCGGAATCCCCGGATACGGACCAGTTTTGATATCGCAGTGTTCCGCATAATACGGTGTAAAAAGTTCCTGGATGTGGTTTACCTCCGACTCCCTGACATCATACCGCGCCAGAAGCTGTGCGCTCCACACCTTGGCCGAATCCGAGTCCGTCGCGCCGATCACCTCGAGATCCTCCATATCCATCCCGTTCTCCACGGCGAGCGCCCGCTCGATGGCGACATGTGCGCCGCTTCCAAAGAACTGCCGCACTTGATCCACCGTATAGCCTGCGCGGCGTTCTGATGCATCCAGTGCCCAATTCAGCGCATCTGTCAAATCCTCTGCTGTGTTGAGAATGGTTCCGTCCATGTCAAAAATAGCTGCCCGATAGCCCATCATGTTCTCTCCTGCCGCTGTATACGCTGCTCCTTTACTGCAGCTTCCGGGATTACATCCCCGGTCCCCTGCTATCATATCAGCAATTCCACCGACAGGCTATTTATAAAGGACAGGATTCTTTCGAAACCTCTCACTCCACGACAACCCTCACCCGGTCCAGATTGCGGACCTGTGTATAGAGCGCCGCTTTGTCGCCATGGCGCTCTGCCGTAAACCTCGCTGTGGCAAAATAGGTGCCCGGCCTGCTGTAAGTATGTGTGGCCGCGGATACTCCCTTTTCCCCGTTTTCAGAGAGCGTCCATGATCCCGGCGTAAAGGTTTCTTCGTTTTCAAAGCTCCACTCAAGCGACGTGAACGATCCGGTTCCCGCCGGCACAGCGCCTGTGATGGAGAACTGTACCGTGTCGCCCGCATGGATGTGCACGCATTTGCTGCCGTCAGCAGTGAGACTGGCAACCGGCTGGATACCGCCGCGCTCCTCGGCCGTTGCGCCTGTGCTCACACAGCCGCCATTCAAGGTATAGTTTGTGGACGGAACCGGCGCGATGCCCTTTTCGACCCAGGCGGCCAGATCGAGCAGTCCCTGGCGGAGTCCGCCGATATACCCGGCCACCCGCAGCGCGCTTCCCATATCAGTCACATCGCCATGAAACGCGTTGTCAAAATACCAGAGACGCAGATAGTCCGCGTCATTTCCCCCGCGCACCGACGCGACCTTGCGGCGGTACCAGTCTGCCTGCCACGGATATGCCTGCTCATCCATCAGGCCGGCGACAATGATGATTTTGCATGCGACCCTGCCGGTCTGCGAGCAGCCGGTTCCGCCGCTTGTGAACTGCGGTCCCAGAAGAGCCGGGCGCTGCGGGTAAACCGGCCTGTGATCTGCGTCCCGGAACTGATCCCAGGCGTGATAATCCGGCGTCGGCACCTGGTGCCTGTGATAATACTGGACAGCAATGTAATCGGAATTGTCGAGGGTGAGCATGTCGCCCGCGGATACAAGCCCCAGCGTATCCGCAATCGGATCCATCCCGATCCAGTCGCTGAAATAGAGACGTCCGTCCTCCACTTTCTGAATATGCAGTTTCTTTCCTTTCGCGTTGCCGCTCGTGAACGTCAGGATGGTTCCGCCATAGTATGGATCCTTCTGATCCGGCAGGCTGTCCACCGTCATATACGGTTCCGCCGCCAGGGCATTATCCGCAAGCATCTTGCGCCATGCGTCATTCACGCCGTTCCGGGTCTCCGCCTTCTGCTTCTCCGATTCACTCTCTCCCGGCAGAAAAACAGAGCGGACCTTTGTATCGAAATGAACCCGGTCACGTCTTGCGGATTCCTCCGGATTCGTTCCCTCATAGCCGGGCTTCTCCCAAAAGTCCGTAAAGTACGCCGGATCCCGCTGTTTGATCCCCGGCAGCAGCACAGGCAGCGCTCCGTCATCCCCGTCTACACTTGCAAACCAGCTCGGGCGGGGATACCCGAACAGTGTCGCCTCCTGCAGCGCCGCCTGCTCTTCACCCGTCAAAAAATCTTCCGGATGCCCGCTGCCACCGGCATCATAGCAATCTGCCACACGCTTCAGATTGTGGCGCAGAACCCGCTCGGCATAAGCACGCGTCGTCTGACAGTTCGGAATCGCATAGGGCGAACCGATGACATAGGGAATCGCGCCGTCAAACGCATTTGTGTTCTCAATGCAGCCGATTGTGCGGTACCCTCCGCCGCTTCCGCCGTAGACGTACCCATATGGACGATGCTTGTATCCATAAATTTCACATGCTTTTTCCCGGGAAAATTCCGCAGCCGCAGCACTCGACTTAGGCGTCATGTCCGGATCCGGAGAATTTCCGAAGCGGGCAGGCGACCCCAGATTGGTCTCGATAAAATACGCGCCATGCGTCAGACAGAAGCCGATTTTATCGTCTACGCCGGTCGTACTGTAGGAGACCATCTCCTCATCCGGCCCGGGAAATGGAGACAAATACTGATAGAAGCGTCCCTCATACGCTTCCTTTAACGGGTAGCAGAACGTGAACTTCACAGGTGTTCCCCGGAATGACCCATGTACAAACCAGAACGGAATATCCCGCCCATCCGTGAGATGCCGTGTCCGTTTTTCCTGTATATCCACAACCGGCTCCGACCACATCGGGTCCTTTTTTGCGTCATAGCGTTCTGTCAACATAACTGCCTCCTTATTGAATGGTCACATCCGACCAGAATTTTCTTGTTCTTCCCTCAATCTTCAGATCTTCGCGAATCTCAAATGAGCCCGTAAGCCGCAGATCGTTGCTCGCCGCGCCGATGCCGACCTGAATCGTTCCTTTTTCGATCTTCCAATTGTCGTCCTTATCCAGAAACGCCATCTGCCCCGGGTACACCGTGAAGATGACTTCTCTCTCCTCGCCCGGTTCCAACGGCACGCGGGCAAATCCCTGCAGTTCCATCACAGGCCGCGCCATGCTGGCAAAGGGATCTTTCAGATACAGCTGGGCGACCTCCGTTCCCTTCACGGTTCCGGTGTTTGCAATCCGGCAGGACACACGCACCGGCGTCTCCGGCCCGCCCTCTCCCTCAATCTGCAGGTCGCGATAAGCAAACGTCGTGTAAGAAAGCCCCTGTCCGAAGTAATACCGGGGCGTGTGAGGCAGATCCACATAATCCTGAAAACCAATGCTGGCGGCCTGGTGCCATGACGAACCGTTCGAATGGTTGTAGTAAACCGGAATCTGTCCGGCGTTCCGCGCCGTCGTGAGCGGCATGCGCCCCGATGGATTGTACGCACCCGTAAGAACATGCACAACCGCCTGCGCGGCAAATTCCGCCGGCGTAAACGCCTCTATCAGCGCATTCAGATATTCATCCGCCGTGTCAGAAGAAATCGGTCGTCCGTCAAAATGCACGCCGATCATCGGTTTGCCGAGACTTGCCGCTTCTTTGATGAACGCATCCTGACAGGCCGGCAGGTTGATATCTGTGCTGTCCACGCCCTCGCCCATTGTGGCGATCGAGCCGGAACCGTTCTTTCCGCCAAGCGTCAGAAGGATCAGATCCGCGTCCTTCGCGATGTCAAGAGCCTCAGCAAAGCGCGATGTGTCCGCACCTGCCTTGTAGTACCCTGCTGCCCAGTCAATCTGCACGTCCGGAAGCTCAGCTCTCAATTCTTCCATCAGGCTCCGGCAGTCTGGCTTCTGGAGCTTTAAAATGTCGTCAAATTCTTCCGATTCATCGTCCTGCACCTGCGTCCCCGGCACCAGACGGATTTCCGCTTCACTCTCCTGCCTTCCACGGACCCCCGCCATCGAATTTCTGGCGGCATGCATAGCCTCTTCCATCGACAAATGGGTGTATCCGCCAAAATAATAGCGGGCATTGACTGCCTGCGGTCCGATGAGCGCAATCTTCCTGACTGGTTTTCCCGCCGCCCGCAGCGTGCCGTCTTTTTCCGCCGCCAGCGGGAGTACGCCGTCGTTCTTTAACAGCACGATGGATTCCTGTGCCATCTGCTCGGATACCTGCCTGTCTGTCTCGCGGTGAAGGAGAAGTTCGCGCTCCGTCTCTTCCATAGCAAAGGGATGCTCGAAGAGTCCCATGCGGAACTTTGCCCGCAACACACGCCAAACGGCCTGATTCAGATACGAAATATCCGCACGGCCGTCTTCGAACAATTTCTTTAACCCGTCGCCGTACGCCTGCCCCATAGGCAATTCCACATCCATGCCGGCTTTCAGACACCGGTAGCCGGCATCCTCCAGCGTTTCGCCGATTCCCTGTACGCTGTGGACATTGCTGACGGCGCCGTAATCCGAAACAGTCACGCCGTCAAACCCCATTTCGCCGCGCAGAAGGTCGGTCAGAATCTTTCTCGAAGCGGACACCGGCAGCCCGTCGATCAGGCAGTAGCAGGGCATGATCCCTTTCAGTCCGCCCTCTGTGATGGCTGCCTGGAACGGTTTGCCGTAAATTTCGTCCAAGACCCGGTGTCCGAGCCTTGCCTCTGTGCCGTGCACGCCGCCCTCCGAGGCGTGAAACCCGAGAAAATGCTTGGCCGCAGACT
>ONQW01000033.1 GCA_900320025.1 uncultured Lachnospiraceae bacterium | reverse complement strand
TTGTCCGAAACAGGCCATGCTGGTCATTGACACAAACTTTGCAAGATGGTAATATTCACTTCTGTAAGCCGAAGACAGCTGGTGTCGCAAGACGTAAGCATCCGCAGGATGCGCCCGCCGAGGAAAGAATCTTTACTGGATGATGCGCCTCCCGGTCTTAGCGATCGGGAGGTTTTTTAGCGAGAATATCGTCATGTTCAGTAAAACCTCTTTCTATATCGAATGACCAGGTCATCCGGCAAAATCTATAAGGAGGTAAAGACATGGCAAAAGTGGAATTAAAGCAGCCCGTCGTCAAGGAAATTTCCGAAAAGATCGATGGCGCCCAGTCCGCTGTTCTTGTCAGCACCCGCGGCCTGACCGTAGCGCAGGATACTGAGCTCCGCAAGCAGCTTCGCGAGGCTGGTGTCACCTACAAGGTGTACAAGAATACGATGATGAAGCTTGCATTCAAGGGCACTGCATTTGAGGGCCTCGATCCGTTCCTTGAGGGACCGAGCGCACTTGCGGTATCCAAGGATGATGCTACTGCACCTGCCCGTGTACTTGCGAACTTCGCAAAGAAGGCAGACAAGCTGGAAATCAAGGCCGGCGTCGTGGAAGGCACTGTATACGACGCGGCTGGAATGGCTGAGGTGGCAAAGATCCCGTCCAGAGAGGAACTTCTCTCCAGACTGCTTGGATCGTTCCAGTCCCCGATGGCAAATTTCGCCCGTGTGATCAAGCAGATCGCAGAGAAAAAGGCGGAAGGCGGCGAGGAAGCAGCACCCGCGGCAGAAGCAGAGGCTCCTGCAGCAGAGGCAGCACCCGCGGCAGAGGCATAACAGCCCCGGCATGGAATCGATGGCGGCTGCCCGGCGCGACAGACCCGCCTGAACAGGAAAATTTAACAGGAGGTTATCAATTACTATGGCTAAGTTAAGCACACAGGAAATTATCGATGCAGTAAAAGAGCTCTCTGTCATGGAGCTGAATGATCTGGTCAAGGCTGCCGAGGAAGAGTTCGGTGTATCTGCTTCCGCAGGTGTTGTTGTGGCAGCTGCAGGCGCAGCAGCTCCGGCTGAGGAAGAGAAGACTGAGTTCAACGTTGAGCTGACTGAGGTTGGCCCGAACAAGATCAAGGTCATCAAGGTTGTCCGTGAGATCACCGGCCTTGGCCTGAAGGAAGCTAAGGACCTTGTTGAGTCCGCTCCGAAGAACGTCAAGGAAGGCGCTCCGAAGGAAGAGGCTGAGGAGATTCAGAAGAAGCTCGAGGCCGAGGGAGCAAAGATCACTCTGAAGTAATCGGATGTGAACGAAACAGGACCGCCGCACTGCCCTTCTGCAGAAGAGCAATGCGGTGGGAGAAGCCTCGAGCTGTCTTTCTGGCAATGGGCTTCTGCATATCTTTCACGTGAAAGAACCTCCGCGGGGGAAATCCCGGCGGAGGTTTTTGCGTTTCAGGCTGCCTGCTGCATGCATCTTCATGGCTGTTTTCTGTGCCGGTGCTCAAAATTTCCCCGGGAGAGTTGACTTCTGTTATTAAATGCCGGTGGAACTTCTGCTGCAATTAACCTAAGACTTTTCCGCACCTGGCTGCACGAATATATCCGTCCTCAGCTGCACGAATATTTCCGTCCCTGGCTGCACGAATTTTCGTTGACAGGTTGACAGAATCAGCAGTATAATGGGCAGTTTCTGCGCTCCGGAGTCGGACACTTCAGCATGGATTAGAAAATCGGGGTGAAAGAATGGACAATAACAGAATGCGTCCCATGAAAAGCGGCAACAGCATGAGAATGAGCTTCTCCCGTCAGAAGGAAGTTCAGGAAATGCCAAACCTGATCGAGGTTCAGAAGGCGTCTTATCAATGGTTTCTCGAGCAGGGCCTGCAGGAGGCGTTTGATGACATCAGTCCGATCGAGGATTATAACGGACGTCTCAGCCTCTCTTTCGTTGGATACAGCCTCAACAAGGATGATGCAAAATATTCGATTGAGAAGTGCAAGGAACGTGACGCGACATATGCTGCGCCCCTGAAGGTGAAAGTGCGCCTTTATGATAAGGAAAATGATCAGAGCATCACGGAGCAGGAAATTTTCATGGGTGATATGCCGATCATGACCGACACGGGCACTTTCGTGATCAATGGCGCCGAGCGTGTCATTGTCTCACAGCTGGTCCGTTCGCCCGGTATTTACTATGGGATCGACCATGACAAATTCGGAAAGAAGATGTATTCCTGCACGGTGATTCCGAACCGCGGCGCATGGCTGGAGTATGAGACGGATGCCAATGATGTGTTCTGGGTTCGTGTGGACCGCACCAGAAAGGTGCCGGTGACGGTGTTCCTCCGCGCCCTGGGTCTTGGTACGAACGAAGAGATCATCGATATGTTCGGCGACGAGCCGAAACTCGAGGCTTCCTTTGCGAAGGACCCGACCAGTAATTATAAGGAGGGTCTGCTCGAACTGTACAAGAAGATTCGTCCCGGCGAGCCGCTGTCGGTGGATTCTGCAGACAGCCTGATCAACGCAATGCTGTTTGACCCTCGCCGCTATGATCTGGCGAAGGTTGGACGCTATAAATTTAATAAGAAGCTTGCCCTCCGCAACCGTATCACCGGGCATGTCCTTGCCGAGGATGTGGTGGATGAGGCAAACGGAGAGATCCTGGGCAGCGCCGGGGAGACGGTGACGCGCGAGATGGCGGACGCCATTCAGAACGCGGCCATTCCTTATGTCATGATTCAGACAGAGGAGCGCAACGTCAAGGTCCTGAACAATCTGATGGTGGATATCACCCACTTTGTGGACTGCGATCCGGAGGAGCTTGGCATTCACGAGCAGGTTTATTATCCGGCTCTCCGCGATATCCTGATCAAATACCAGGACAACGAGGACCCGGAGGCACTGGCGGATGCGCTGAAGAAGAGCGTACATGAGCTCATTCCCAAGCACATCACCAAGGAGGATATCCTTGCCTCCGTGAACTATAACATGCATCTGGAATATGGCATCGGAAACGACGATGACATTGACCACCTGGGGAACCGCCGCATCCGTGCGGTTGGAGAGCTCCTGCAGAACCAGTACCGCATCGGTCTGTCGAGGCTGGAGCGGGTGGTCCGCGAGCGCATGACGACACATGATCCGAACGAGGAGATTTCGCCTCAGGCGCTGATCAATATCAAGCCGGTGCAGGCTGCCGTGAAGGAATTCTTCGGAAGCTCCCAGCTGTCTCAGTTCATGGACCAGAACAACCCGCTGTCTGAGATCACGCACAAGAGACGTCTCTCTGCGCTGGGTCCCGGCGGTCTGTCCCGTGACCGCGCCGGATTCGAGGTCCGCGATGTCCATTACACGCACTATGGACGGATGTGCCCGATTGAGACACCTGAAGGCCCGAACATCGGTCTGATCAACTCGCTGGCATGTTATGCCCGCATCAATGAATATGGCTTTGTCGAGGCACCGTACCGCCGCATCGATAAGTCCGATCCGGCAAACCCGCGCGTCACAGATGAAGTTGTGTACATGACCGCGGATGAAGAGGACAACTACCACGTCGCGCAGGCTTCGGCAAAACTCGATGCGGAAGGACACTTCGTCGAGCGCACTGTCTCCGGACGATTCAGAACGGAGACATCTTCTTTTCCGAAGAGCGCCTTTGATTTCATGGATGTCTCGCCGAAGATGGTCTTCTCGGTTGCAACGGCACTGGTACCGTTCCTGCAGTCTGATGACCCGACGCGTGCCCTGATGGGTTCCAACATGCAGCGTCAGGCGGTTCCGCTTCTGACGACGGAGGCGCCCGTGGTCGGCACCGGTCTTGAGGCCAAGGCGGCCAAGGACTCCGGCGACAGCGTTGTTGCGGAGAAGTCCGGCACAGTCGAATTTGTCGATGCGACGACGATCCGCGTCAAGAATGACGACAACACAAAGAGCGAGTATCACCTGATCAAGTTTGCCAGAAGCAACCAGTCAAACTGCTATAACCAGAAGCCGTCGGTCAACACCGGAGACCATGTGGAGGCGGGACAGATCATCGCAGACGGTCCGTCCACGAAGAACGGAGAGCTTGGACTCGGCAAGAATCCGCTGATCGGCTTCATGACATGGGAAGGCTACAACTACGAGGATGCCGTTCTGCTGAGCGAGAGGCTGGTCCGCGACGATGTTTACACCTCGATGCATATCGAGGAATATGAGGCGGAGTCCAGAGATACCAAGCTCGGGCCGGAAGAGATCACAAGAGATGTTCCGGGCGTCGGCGAAGATGCGCTGAAGGATCTGGACGACAACGGCATCATCCGGATCGGGGCGGAGGTCCGCGCCGGTGATATCCTTGTTGGCAAGGTCACGCCGAAGGGAGAGACAGAGCTGACGGCGGAGGAAAGACTGCTCCGCGCAATCTTCGGTGAGAAGGCAAGAGAGGTGCGCGATACTTCCCTGAAGGTTCCGCACGGGGAATACGGCATTGTTGTTGACACCAAGATCTTCACCCGGGAGAACGGGGATGAACTTCCGCCCGGAGTGAATGAGGCTGTCCGTATTTATATCGCACAGAAGAGAAAGATTTCGGTCGGTGACAAAATGGCCGGCCGTCATGGAAACAAGGGTGTCGTTTCCCGTGTTCTGCCGATTGAGGATATGCCGTATCTGCCAAACGGCCGTCCGTTGGATATCGTGCTGAATCCGCTGGGTGTGCCGTCCCGTATGAACATCGGGCAGGTTCTTGAAATTCATCTGTCCCTGGCGGCAGCGGCACTCGGATTCAATGTCTCCACACCGGTGTTTGACGGCGCGACGGAGGAGGATATCCAGGATCTGCTGGAGATGGCCAATGACTATGTCAACAACTCCTACGGAGACGACGGCTGGAAAGCCTTTGAGGAGAAGTGGGGAGCACAGGCAGGCAGTGATGTCATGAAATACCTGTGGGATCACCGCGAACATCGGGCAGTCTGGAAGGGCGTTCCGCTGAATGCGAACGGTAAGGTTCCGGTTCGCGACGGACGCACCGGAGAGCTGTTTGACGGACCCGTTACCATCGGACACATGCATTACCTCAAGCTGCATCATCTGGTGGACGATAAGATCCATGCCCGTTCCACCGGTCCTTACTCGCTGGTGACACAGCAGCCGCTCGGCGGCAAGGCACAGTTCGGCGGACAGCGTTTCGGCGAAATGGAAGTCTGGGCGCTGGAGGCGTACGGCGCAGCTTACACCCTTCAGGAGATCCTGACCGTGAAATCAGATGATGTCATCGGCCGTGTCAAGACGTACGAGGCGATCATCAAGGGCGAGAATGTGCCGGAACCGGGCATACCGGAGTCCTTCAAGGTGCTGCTCAAGGAGCTGCAGGCGCTGGCACTCGACGTCCGTGTGCTCAAGGACGACGGCTCCGAGGTGGAAATCAAGGAGAACATCGACTACGGCAGTGCTGACTCCGAGTTCCGCTTTGAGATGCAGAATAATTTCCGTGACTACAACGGATACGACGAGAACGAGGCCAGCCAGAACGGATACAACACCAAGGAATTCAATGAGAGCGGAGAGCTGAAGGACAGCGAACCTGCAGAGGACAGCGCGGATGACGCCGCGGAGGATGTTATCGCGGACGAGGCCGAGGAGCTGCAGGACGGGGAATGACACAGCCCTGGAAACTGCTGACAGGTATGCCGGCCGGCACGGAATGTTCATGCCGGCGGCGGTCTGAATGCCGCATGGGCGGCGGAAATTGAGGGTATTATATGCCAAACAGCAAACAGCAGAGTTATCAGCCGATCACTTTTGACGCCATCAAAATTTCTCTTGCCAGCCCGGAGATCATCTCCGGCAGCGCAAGGGAGGGCAAGGGCTGGTCATACGGAGAGGTGACAAAGCCTGAGACGATCAATTACCGCACACTCAAGCCGGAGAAAGACGGCTTGTTCTGCGAGAAAATCTTCGGACCCAGCAAGGACTGGGAGTGCCATTGCGGCAAGTACAAGAAGATTCGGTATAAGGGTGTCATCTGCGACCGCTGTGGCGTTGAGGTGACCAAGTCCAGCGTGCGCCGCGAGAGAATGGGACATATTGCCCTGGCAGCGCCGGTATCGCACATCTGGTATTTCAAGGGAATTCCGAGCCGGATGGGCCTGATTCTGGATCTCTCCCCGAAGGACCTCGAGAAGGTTTTGTATTTTGCCGATTACATCGTGCTTGATCCCGGCACAGGCGTCATGGTGCCGGATGACAGCAAGAAGGCAGACGGCAGTGAGCCGAAGATGGTACCGCTCCGCAAGAAGCAGATTCTGACGGAGTCGCAGTATCAGAAGCTGAAGGCAGATCCGAAGAATAACTTCCGCGCCGGGATGGGCGCCGAGGCGATCAAGGAACTGCTGATGGGCATCGATGTTGAGAAGGAGTATGTCGATCTTCAGAAGGAGATCGCCGAGGCATCGGGACAGAAGAAAGCCCGTCTGATCAAGAGATTTGAAGTCATCGAGGCTTTCCATGAGTCCGGAAACGAGCCGAGCTGGATGATTCTGGACTATGTGCCGGTCATTCCTCCGGATCTGCGTCCGATGGTCCAGCTGGACGGCGGAAGGTTCGCAACGTCCGACCTCAATGATCTGTACCGCCGCATTATCAACCGCAACAACCGCCTGAAGAGACTGCTTGAGCTCGGCGCGCCGGAAATCATCGTCCGCAATGAGAAGAGAATGCTGCAGGAGGCGGTGGACGCGCTGATTGATAATGGAAGAAGAGGCCGCCCGGTGACGGGACCCGGCAACCGTGCGCTGAAGTCCCTGTCTGACATGCTGAAGGGCAAGAATGGACGCTTCCGTCAGAATCTGCTGGGCAAGCGTGTTGACTACTCCGGACGCTCCGTTATTGTCAACGGGCCTGAGCTGAAGATTTACCAGTGCGGTCTGCCGAAGGAAATGGCAATCGAGCTGTTCAAGCCTTTCGTCATGAAGGAACTGGAACAGCGCGGAATCTCCCAGAATATCAAGAATGCGAAGAAGCTGGTTGAGAGACTTGATCCGCAGGTGTGGGACATCCTTGAGGATGTGATCAAGGAGCACCCGGTGATGCTGAACCGTGCTCCTACGCTGCACCGCCTCGGCATCCAGGCGTTCGAGCCGGTACTGGTGGAAGGAAAGGCGATCAAGCTTCATCCGCTCGTCTGCACCGGATTCAACGCGGATTTTGATGGAGACCAGATGGCAATCCACCTTCCGCTTTCCGTGGAGGCACAGGCGGAGTGCCGTTTCCTGATGCTCTCAACGAATAACCTGCTGAAGCCGTCTGATGGCGGAGTCGTGAACGTACCTTCTCAGGATATGGTTCTCGGCATTTATTACCTGACGCAGGAGAGAGAGAACGTCGCAGGAACAGGCAATTATTATCACAATCTGAACGAAGCGATTCTGGCATATGAGAATGGCGACTGCACGCTGCAGAGCCGGATTCATGTCCGCTGCACGAAGGCCATGCCGGACGGCACGGAGCTTCAGCAGACTGTCGAGTCAACGCTCGGCCGTTTCCTGTTCAATGAGATCATTCCACAGGATCTCGGCTACGTGGATCGCACCGTTCCGGGCAATGAGCTCAAGCTTGAGATCGATTTCATGGTGACCAAGAAGCAGCTCAAGAAGATTCTGCAGGCTTGCATCGACGTTCACGGGACTTTCAAGACAGCCGAAGTGCTCGACCTGGTCAAGTCCATCGGATATCATTATTCGACGAAGGCGGCCATGACTGTTTCCATTGCTGACATCATCGTGCCGAAACAGAAGTACGAGCTGATGGAGCAGGGCCAGAACACGGTGGATCAGATTGCCAAGAATTTCCGCAGAGGTCTGCTGACGGAGGAGGAACGCTACAGCGCCGTTGTCGCAACCTGGACCAAGATCGATGAAGAACTGACCAAGGTTGTGATCGGCAACATGGACAAGTATAACAACATCTTCATGATGGCTGATTCCGGTGCCCGCGGCTCCAACCAGCAGATCAAGCAGCTGGCCGGCATGCGCGGCCTGATGGCGGATACCCAGGGCCACACCATCGAACTTCCGATCAAGTCCAATTTCCGTGAAGGTCTGGACGTTCTGGAATACTTCATGGCGGCACACGGCGCCCGCAAGGGACTTTCCGATACGGCACTCCGCACGGCTGACTCTGGTTACCTGACCAGACGAATGGTTGATGTTTCTCAGGAGCTGATTATCCGTGAGCAGGACTGTGCTGCTGGCAAGGATGTCATCCCGGGGATGACAGTCAAGGCGTTCATGGATGGAAATGAAACCATCGAAAGCCTGCAGGACCGCATTACCGGCCGCTATTCCTGCGAAGATATCCGGGATAAGGATGGCAATATCATCGTCCAGAAGAACCATATGATCACCACGAGCCGCGCGAAGCGCGTGATCGCGGAGGGCGTGAATGCCAAGGGCGAGCCGGTCGACGCAGTCAAAATCCGCACGATCCTGACTTGCCGCTCCCGCCTTGGAATCTGCTCCAAGTGCTACGGAGCCAACATGGCGACCGGCGAGTCGGTGCAGGTCGGCGAGGCCGTCGGTATCATCGCTGCACAGGCGATCGGCGAGCCCGGTACACAGCTGACCATGAGAACCTTCCATACCGGAGGCGTCGCGGGAGGCAATATCACACAGGGTCTTCCCCGTGTCGAGGAGCTTTTCGAGGCGAGAAGGCCGAAGGGACTTGCCATTATCGCGGAGTTCGGCGGCAAGGTCAAGGTCGTGGACAACAAGAAGACCCGTGAGGTGGTCGTCACCAATGACGAGACGGGAGAGTCTGCAACGTATCCGATCCCGTATGGCTCCAGAATCAAGGTCCAGGACGATATGGAGATTGAGGCCGGAGACGAGCTGACAGAGGGCTCGGTCAATCCGCACGATCTCCTGAAAATCAAGGGCATCAATGCAGTGCAGGATTACCTGCTCCGCGAGGTGCAGAGAGTGTACCGCCTGCAGGGCGTGGATATCTGCGATAAGCACATTGAGGTCATTGTGCGCCAGATGCTGAAGAAGGTCCGCGTGGAAGAGCAGGGAGATTCTCCGTTTATGCCCGGCAGCCTTGTTGACTTCCTGGATTACGAGACGATCAATGAGGAACTGACCGGCGAGGGCAAGAAGCCGGCAGAAGGAAAACGTATCATCCTTGGTATTACGAAGGCGGCGCTGGCTACGAATTCGTTCCTGTCTGCAGCATCCTTCCAGGAGACCACAAAGGTTCTGACTGACGCGGCGATCCATGGAAAGGTAGATCCGCTGATCGGTCTGAAGGAGAACGTCATCATCGGCAAACTGATCCCGGCAGGAACCGGCATGAAGAGATACCGGAACACGCATCTGTCGACGGACGCGCAGCTGGCGGGGACGATTGGCAGCGAGGCGGACATCCTTCCGGACGGCTCGATTCCAAACGATGATCCGAATGCGGTGATCGAAGATGAGAAGGCAGAGCAGCCGGAGGACGAGGAAGCCGTACTGACGGATGAATCCGGGCAGGATTGACACTGGTGCCGCTGGCGTCAATGCCCTGACACGGGGGAAAGCCCATTCGGGTTTTTCTCCAGTTATCGGAATCGTGAGAATTTGATGATAGTTATGGAAATCGTTAGAATTTGACGATTGACAGGACATCATAGGTTCCCATATAATATCACGGTGTGACTTTGCGGAGTCACACCGTTTTCCTTGCCCGAAAAACGGGCAAGAGTCTGACAAGGAGGTAAATAGAATGCCCACATTTAACCAGTTAGTCAGAAAGGGTCGCCAGACATCTGCGAAGAAGTCTGCAGCACCGGCTCTTCAGAAAGGATTCAATTCTCTTCAGAAGAAGTCGATCGATGTCAGTGCTCCGCAGAAGCGCGGTGTCTGCACAGCCGTTAAGACTGCGACCCCGAAGAAGCCTAACTCCGCTCTCCGCAAGATCGCCAGAGTGCGTCTCTCCAACGGAATTGAAGTTACATCCTACATTCCGGGCGAAGGACACAATCTTCAGGAGCACTCGGTCGTTCTGATCAGAGGCGGACGTGTTAAGGACCTGCCCGGTACCAGATACCACATCATTCGTGGCACGCTTGATACTGCCGGTGTTGCCAACCGCAGACAGGGCCGTTCCAAGTATGGCGCAAAGAGACCGAAAGCTGGTAAGTAAACAAGCTCACAAGTCTGATTTTGAGTGTTGGGATTCTATTTTGACGACTCGATCGATAAAGTAGAAACATCGACACGAACACAGTTATCATGTGAGTACCTGTGAATTATCCAGACGATGGAAATCGTATGATAAGGAGGGAAGTAACGTGCCACGTAAAGGACATGTACAGAAGAGAGAAGTATTAGAAGACCCCTTATACAACAACAAAGTCGTTACCAAGCTGATCAATACCGTCATGCTCGACGGCAAGAAGTCTGTAGCGCAGAAGATTGTATATGGAGCTTTCACCAAGGTTGAGAATAAGGCAGGCAAGCCGGCCATTGAGGTCTTTGAGACGGCCATGAATAACATCATGCCGGTTCTGGAAGTCAAGGCGAGAAGAATCGGCGGCGCAACGTATCAGGTTCCGATTGAAGTCAGACCTGAGAGACGCCAGGCACTTGCTCTCCGCTGGCTGGTTGAGTTTTCCCGCAAGAGAGGCGAGAAGACGATGGAGGACAAGCTCGCGGGCGAAATTCTTGACGCAAGCAATAACACGGGATCTTCCGTGAAGCGTAAGGAAGATATGCACAAGATGGCAGAAGCGAACAGAGCATTCTCGCACTACCGGTTCTGATCGGGGCGGGAATGATTTGAAAGACGCTGCGCCATCCGCAAGTGGTGCAGCGCTCCTTACAGCCACGGACAGGTGCACATTACGAAGGAGGAAATACCTGTGGGAGAGAAGAGAGAATATCCCCTGGAAAGAACCAGGAACATCGGTATTATGGCACATATTGATGCCGGCAAGACCACTCTGACAGAGCGAATCCTGTTCTTTACCGGTGTTAACTACAAGATTGGTGAGACATACGAAGGAACTGCTACCATGGACTATATGGCCCAGGAGCAGGAGCGTGGTATCACCATTACATCGGCGGCTACCACCTGCCACTGGAAGCATCAGGTGAACGGCAAGCGTGACGACAGCCAGCCGGAGTACCGCATTAATATCATTGATACCCCCGGCCACGTGGATTTCACGGTAGAAGTCGAGCGCTCTCTGCGTGTGCTTGACGGCGCTGTCGGCGTCTTCTCTGCCAAGGAAGGTGTGGAACCGCAGTCTGAAAATGTCTGGCATCAGGCAGACGGATTCAATGTTCCGCGTATCGCGTTCATCAATAAGATGGATATTGTCGGAGCAAACTATCTGAACGCAGTCGATGAGATCCGCAATCAGCTGAAGAAAAATGCCATCATGGTGGAGCTTCCGATCGGAGCAGAGGACCAGTTCAAGGGTGTCATTGACCTCTTTGAGATGAAGGGCTATCTGTACGGCGGAGCGCACGGTGAGGACGTGACGCAGATCGATATCCCGGATGATCTGAAAGACGACGCAGAGACGTATCACACCGAGATGGTGGAGAAGATCTGCGATCTGGACGACGATCTGATGGAGCAGTATCTCGAGGGCAACGAGCCCTCGGTGGAAGATCTGAAGAAGGCGCTCCGCAAGGCAACCTGCGAGTGCCGTGCGTTCCCGGTTGTATGCGGCTCTGCACATAAGAATATCGGTATCCAGAAGCTGCTGGATGCAGTGGTTGACTTCATGCCGGCTCCGACGGATATCGAGGACGCGCATGGAACTGATCTGGACGGCAATCCGGTTGACATCAAGGCAACGGATGACGGCCCGTTCGCAGCACTGGCATTCAAAATTGTGACCGACCCGTTCGTCGGAAAGCTGGCGTTCTTCCGCGTATACCGCGGGACAGCAAACGCCGGGTCCTATGTGCTCAACAGCACGAAGGACAGCAAGGAACGCCTTGGACGTATCCTGCTGATGCACGCGAACAAGAGAACGGATCTGGACAAGGTATTTGCCGGAGATATCGCGGCTGCCGTCGGTCTGAAGAATACTTCAACCGGAGACACGCTCTGCGATGAGAACCATCCGGTCATTCTCGAGTCCATGGAGTTTCCGGATCCGGTTATTGAGCTTGCGATCGAGCCTAAGACAAAGGCCGGACAGGCTAAACTGGTGGATGCGCTGCAGAAGCTCGCGGAGGAAGACCCGACGTTCCGCGCACACACAAACCAGGAGACCGGGCAGACCATTATTGCCGGCATGGGCGAGCTGCATCTTGAGATCATCGTGGATCGTCTGCTTCGTGAGTTCCATGTCGAGGCGAATGTCGGTGCACCGCAGGTTGCTTACAAGGAAACCTTCACCAAACCGGTGGATCAGGAGTACAAGTATGTAAAGCAGTCCGGCGGCCGTGGACAGTATGGCCACTGCAAAGTGAAGTTCGAACCGATGGATGCGAACGGAGAGGAGCTCTATAAGTTTGACTCCGCGATCGTCGGCGGCGCGATTCCGAAGGAATATGTCCCTGCGGTCGGAGAAGGTATTGAGGAGGCCATGAAGGCCGGCTCCCTCGGCGGATATCCGGTGGTTGGCATTCACGCTACTGTTTATGACGGATCCTATCATGAAGTCGATAGCTCGGAAATGGCATTCCATATCGCCGGTTCCATGTGCTTCAAGGAAGCGATGCAGAAAGCCGATCCGGTGCTGCTTGAACCGATCATGAAGGTTGAGGTCACCACACCGCAGGACTATATGGGTGATGTCATCGGAGATATCTCCTCGAGAAGAGGCCGTGTGGTCAGCCAGGAGGACCGTTCCGGTTCTATTCTGATCACGGGCTATGTACCGCTCGCAGAGATGTTCGGTTATGCAACCGACCTTCGTTCCAAGACGCAGGGACGTGCCAGCTACTCCATGTTCTTTGACCGCTATGAGCCGGTTCCGAAGAACGTGGCAGAGAAGGTGCTTGCAGCGTCCAAGAACTGAGAAGGTTTATGCCGGAATGAAGGGCAACGGCCCTGATTACGGTCGGCTCTCCGGCTTGCCGGAGGGCTGAAAAGTCTTGAAATACGCACTGTTGTTGGATATAATTCTGGTAACGGTGCTTTCCCGGAACTGTTGAATCAGCCGGGAACATAATAAAACATGAATACCCAAAAGGAGGATTCAAACAATGGGAAAGGCTCATTTTGATAGAACAAAGCCGCATGTTAACATTGGAACCATCGGACACGTTGACCATGGCAAGACCACTCTGACAGCTGCCATCACTGCAGTGCTTTCTGCAAGACTTGGCGTTGATCCGGCTGTCCCGTTCGATCAGATCGATAAGGCTCCGGAAGAGAAGGCTCGTGGTATAACGATCAACTCTGCTCACATCGAGTATGAGACAGCAAAGAGACACTACGCACATGTTGACTGCCCTGGCCATGCTGACTATGTCAAGAACATGATCACCGGTGCAGCACAGATGGATGGCGCTATCCTTGTTGTTGCTGCAACAGATGGCGTTATGGCTCAGACCCGCGAGCATGTTCTGCTTGCCCGTCAGGTCGGCGTTCCGTACATCATCGTCTTCATGAACAAGTGCGATATGGTTGATGATCCGGAGCTTCTTGACCTCGTCGAGATGGAGATCAGAGACCTGCTGAACGAGTATGATTTCCCTGGAGATGATACGCCGATCATTCGTGGATCTGCTCTCAAGGCTCTTGAGAAGCCGGATGAGAAGAACCAGTGGACCGATGCAATCATGGAGCTGATGGATACGGTTGATACCTACATTCCGGATCCGGTTCGTGATAACGACAAGCCGTTCCTTATGCCTGTTGAGGATGTCTTCACCATCACCGGCCGTGGCACTGTGGCTACCGGACGTGTTGAGCGTGGTATGCTGAAGCTCAATGATGCTGTTGATATCGTAGGCATCAAGGAAGAGCCTGAGCACTCTGTTGTAACTGGTATCGAAATGTTCCGCAAGACTCTGGACTATGCAGAGGCTGGTGATAACATCGGTATCCTGCTTCGTGGTATCAACCGCGAGGACATCGAGCGCGGTCAGGTTGTTGCTAAGCCTGGCACGGTTACCTGCCACAAGAAGTTCACTGCTCAGGTCTACGTCCTGACGAAGGATGAAGGCGGACGTCATACTCCGTTCTTCAATGATTATCGTCCGCAGTTCTATTTCAGAACCACGGATGTCACTGGCGTGATCCATCTTCCGGAAGGAACCGAGATGTGCATGCCTGGTGACCATGTCGAGATGACCATCGAACTGATTCATCCGGTCGCTATGGAGCAGGGCCTTACCTTCGCTATTCGTGAAGGCGGAAGAACTGTCGGATCCGGACGTGTTGCTGCGATTCTTGAGTAATTAGTACCAGTATACCCAGATCAGATATGGCAGATCAGCAGATTACCTGTTGATCTGCCTTTTTGCGTATATTTTATTTTAGTCTAATAAACTTACTGTATGATCATGATGTTAAGAAGGATTCATATCATGCCAGAGGCCGCGGGTCCCGAACAGACGCCAGCAGAAAAAGTATGATCATTATGTTAAGGGATATACATATCATACGGTGAGAGATCTGAGATTGCTATTTGCGCGGGCAATACATGAATCCACAGCGATATCAAATGGGACAGGTGGAAGAGTTTAAATGAAATCTGAGAATAGGAAAGGTACATTAAAAGGGACAGGGCTGGCGGTGCTTGTTCTGGTTATTGCGGCAGCTGCCATCCTGATTGCTTTCAGCATTTTCCGACTGATCCGCCTGAGCCGTATCAGCAAATATACAGATGTGCAGGTAGACGGAACGGTTTCGACGACAACATCGGAAACCGAGGAAGAACGTCTGGCTAAGATTCAGCGTGCGGTACCTGCGGATGTTGCGGCGGGGGATAGCACGCAGTCAGGGGCTTCTGTCAGTGTGGTTTTCTCCGGACTGAACGAGGATGTGACGGTCAATGAGAAAATTTTGAATTTATTGGAAAAGTACCCGGACCAGGTTTCCTTTGCGGTTTCTGCAGTTGAAGTCCGGGAGAACCAGGGCATTCTGAAGACAATTCTCAAAGACGGAGACCAGGTGATCAGCGGCGGCATGTACGCACAGGAAAACGGGAAGCGGGATGCACTGTCCTTTGCAGATCTCCTTACGGAATCAAAGACGATTCTGGATGAGGAGAGCGGTCTTGACATCAGGACTCTTTACTGCCCGGGAATGAGTCTCTCACTCGTGAACCTGAAGACCGCCGGCGCAGCGGGATATGACAGGGTGGTCGTGGCTGACGATCATGATCTAATCGACGCAGGTTCCTTCCGCAGCCGGGAGGAGGCAGTCGATTATGTAAAAAACTTACGGGGAAGCCATATCCTCATCATAAGTCTGGATGGTGAATCGCGGCCCGTTCATCAGGAGCCGACCGTTGTGGCTGCCGCGCCGGCTATCGATAAGCGGGAAGATCTGGACGACGTTTCAGCTGAGAATGAGCAGAAGAATAAAACGGATATTCAGGATGTTGTCGGGTGGGTTCTGGAAGCACTTGACGCACAGAAGAT
>ONQW01000050.1 GCA_900320025.1 uncultured Lachnospiraceae bacterium | reverse complement strand
ATTCACGGCACGGATACCATGGCCTATACCTCCTCCATGCTTTCTTTTATGCTGCTGAACATCAGTATTCCGGTGGTTCTGACAGGCTCTCAGCTGTCCATGGCGGATCCTGTCGCGGATGCTATGGAGAATCTGCGGTGCGCCATCCATTTTGCCGCGACGGGCTGTGCAGGCGTCTATGTGGCGTTCAACCGGAAGGTGATGCTGGGCTGCCGCACATCGAAGGTGCGATCGCTCTCCTTCGATGCGTTCGACAGCATAAATTATCCTGAGGCTGCGCGCATCAGCTCTCTGGGCATGCGGGTCAATGAGGCGGTCCTTCCGAGGCGGAGCGGCGTATTTCATCTGGAAAACGCGTATTCGGACCGTGTATTTCTGCTCAAGATGTTTCCGGGGATCCACCGCGAGATTCTGCGCAGTCTGGCGGGCGCGGGATACCAGGGAATATATATCGAGGCCTATGGCATGGGAGGCATGCCCTTTCTCAAGCATGATTTCATCGCAGAGATCGCGGACCTGACGGCGCAGGGAATCACTGTGCTGGTCGGCACACAGTGCCGCTATGAAGGAAGTACGCTCAGCGTCTATGAGACGGGCAGGCGCGCCCTGGAGGCGGGGTGTCTGCAGGCGTTTGACATGACCGGCGAGGCGGCGCTGACCAAGCTGATGTGGGTCCTCGGGAAGACAAAGGACCCGCAGGAGATTCGGGATTATTTCTCGGTCAGTCTCTGCAGCGAGGTCTCTGTAGGTGTATACTGAAGGAACAGAAGCTACAAATCAGGAGGCATTACAATGGGTAGAAGAGTAGTTCTCGCCGGGGCCTGCAGAACGGCCATCGGCAAAATGGGCGGGACCCTCAGCACAACTCCGGCACCGGTGCTGGGCACGATCGTGATCAAAGAAGCGCTGAAGCGGGCCGGCGTCAGCCCGGATCAGGTGGATGAGGTCTACATGGGCAATGTCATCCAGGCCGGGCTCGGTCAGAATCCGGCCCGCCAGGCAGCTGTCAACGCGGGAATTCCGGTTGAGGTACCCGCGACCACGATCAACGTTCTCTGCGGATCCGGCCTGCACTGCGTCAATCTGGCTGCAAAGCTGATCTCCATGGGAGACGCCGATATCATTGTCGCCGGCGGTATGGAGAACATGTCCATGGCACCGTACCTGCTGTACGGCGGGCGTTACGGATACCGCATGGGTTCCGCAACGATCGATGATGCGATGATCAAGGACGCCCTGACGGATGCGTTCGGCGGATACCACATGGGTATCACGGCGGAGAATATCGCACATGACTGGCATCTGACCCGGGAGGAACTGGACGAATTCGCGGCATGGTCCCAGCAGAAGGCAGAAAAGGCGATCAAGAGCGGCGCCTTCAAGGATGAGATTGTCCCGGTTACAGTAAAGTCAAAGAAGCAGGAAATTGTGTTTGACACAGATGAGGGCCCGCGTTTCGGGACGACTGTGGAGACGCTTGCAAAACTGAAGCCTGCGTTCCTCAAGGACGGCACCGGTGTGGTCACGGCCGGCAATTCCTCCGGCATCAATGATGCGGCTTCCGCCATCGTCGTCATGAGCGAGGAGAAGGCAAAGGAGCTTGGGACCGAGATCCTCGGCTACTGGGTCGGTGGAGATCTTGCCGGTGTGGAACCCCGCATCATGGGAATCGGCCCGGTCGCTGCCACGAAGAAGGTCTGCGCAAAGACCGGATACAAGGTCGCGGATTTCGACCTCATCGAGGCGAATGAGGCGTTTGCAGCACAGTCTGTGGCAGTTGCGAAGGAGCTGGGATTTGACAGGGACAAGCTCAATATCAACGGCGGCGCGATCGCGCTCGGCCATCCGGTCGGATGCTCCGGCAACCGTATTCTTGTCACACTGCTCTATGAAATGAAGAAGGCGGGTGCACACAAGGGCCTTGCAACGCTCTGCGTCGGTGGCGGCATGGGCTGCGCGGCCATCGTGGAGAGACCCTGAGCATTCCCTGCGGGGACGGATCTGATACGGGAAACGGGATAATGGACTGATTCAAACGGAAAAACAGACCGTTGACAGATCCCAAAGTTTCTCGTACAATTATCTTTGCTGTCGGGGTTCCGGCAGCGGAGATCATGCGTGCGTAGCTCAGCTGGATAGAGCGTCTGGCTACGGACCAGAAGGTCGCGAGTTCGAATCTTGTCGCACGCATTACCCCATATGATTTCACAACAGGAAAACTCCCGGAGCGATCGCTCCGGGAGTTTTCCTGTATTGGGGAAGGCGATGGCTGCAGAGCGAAGGATAACGATTCAGCGTCCGGAATAATCCTCTGAGATCTGATCGCGGTTCCTGCACATCGTTCCTGCACATCGGGCAGATTTGAAAAAACCGGGCGGTTTTCTGAGAGAAAAACCGCCCGGGACAGTTCTGTCAGCCCATGACGACAGTCACGTCGACAGACTTCTTTGAAGCGTCAAATGGAATGACGTTCCCACTGATCGGGGTGCCGTCCACAGTCATTTCCTTTACCCCCTTCTCGACATGAGCGGGATTGGTGATGCTGATGTTGTACTCCACGCCGCGGAATACGCGGTGGATGCGGAAATCGCCGAAATCCGCCGGCACGCAGGGATCAATCCGGAGGCCCGCATGAGTCGGCGCGATGCCGAGGATGTACTGGGAGATATCGAGGAAGGTCCACGCCGCGGTGCCTGTCAGCCAGCTGTTCTTGCCCTCGCCGAAGTATTTTGCCTCCTTGCCGGCGACCATCTGGCAGTACACGTAGGGCTCCGTGCGGTGAATCTCGGAGATGTCCTCCGTATAGGCAGGGCAGGTCTTGCGGTAGATGTCAAATGCCCGGCCGCCGTGCCCGAGAACGGTCTCCGCGATGGATACCCAGGGGTTGTTGTGGCAGAAGATGCCGCCGTTCTCCTTATATCCCGGCGGATAACTGGAGATCTCCCCGAGCTCCAGGTGATACCGCTTGTACGCAGGCCACAGGATGCAGATGCCGTATTTGGTGTCGAGCAGCTCCTCAACAGAACGGAGCGCAGTCTCCGCCTGGCCGGTTTCTACGCCGCAGCCGGCGAGCACGCAGAATCCCTGCGGCTCGATGAAGATTTTGCCGTCCTCACACTCGTCCGATCCGACCTTATCGCCGTGCGCATCGTATGCCCGGAGGAACCAGCGGCCGTCCCAGCCGGCGGTCAGGACCGCCTCATTCATCTCGCGGACCGCGCTGCGCGCTCTTGCCGCTTCCTCCTTGTCGCCGCGCACTTCACAGAGCTCGGCATATTCTTCGTGCGCGGAGAAGCAGTTGAGATTCAGGCAGTCATTCCAGTCGGCGCGGCCGATGAGCGGCAGCCCGTGCGGACCGCGGTGATTGATCGTGAAGTCGAGGGAACGCTTCAGATGCTCCATCAGGCTGGTCGCCACAGACATATCGTTGTCGTAGGGGACGGTCTCGTCCAGAATAGAATAATCGCCGGTCTCGCGGGTGTACGCGCTGACCGCGGCAATCAGCCACAGAGGATCATCGTTGAAGCCCGAGCCGATGCCGGCGTTGCCCTTCTTCGTGAGCGGCTGGTACTGATGGTAAGCGGAACCGTTCTGGAACTGCGTGGAGGCAATGTCGATGATGCGCTCTCTGGCCCGCTCGGGGATCAGATGGACGAAGCCGAGGAGATCCTGGCAGGAGTCGCGGAAGCCCATGCCGCGTCCGATGCCGGATTCAAAATACGAAGCGGACCGGCTCATGTTGAAGGTCACCATGCACTGGTACTGGTTCCAGATGTTGACCATCCGGTTCACCTTGTCGTTGCCGGATTCGAGGTGGAAGCGTCCGAGCAGATCCTTCCAGTAGGAGCGGAGCTCTTCGAAGCTGGCTTCCACCTGGGCGTCTGTCTGATAGCGGCTGAGCATCTCGTGGGCTCTTGTCTTGTTGATGATCTCATCCCGCGCGGTCGTGCCTGCCGCCCATTTCTCGTCCTCCGGATTCTCGATGTAGCCGAGCACAAATTCAAAGGTTTTCGTCTCGCCCGGCGCGAGGGTGACGTTGATCTGCTGCGCCGCGATCGGGGACCAGCCGCTGCAGACGGAGCCGCGGCAGCCGCCGTTCAGGATTGCCTCGGGCTGATCGGCGCCGTTATACATCCCGATAAATTCCGAACGAATGGTGTCAAAGCCGTCGATCGGGCAGTTGACAGAGCGGATGGCGTAGTGATTGCGACGCTCGCGGTATTCGGTCTTGTGATAAATTGTGGATCCCTCGATCTCCACCTCACCGGTCGAGAGATTGCGCTGGAAATTCTCGCAGTCGTCGGACGCATTCCACAGGCACCATTCCACATAGGAGTAGAGCTGAACGGATTTTGCCTCCCGGGAGTCGTTCGTCAGCTTCACCTGATCAATCTGGCAGGCATCGTTCAGCGGCACGAAGGAGAGCACCGATGCCGTGATGCTGTTCTTGCGGCCGGTGAAGCGGCTGTAGCCGAGGCCGTGTCTGCACTCATAGAAGTCCAGATCGGTTCTGGTCGGCTGCCAGGCCGGGTTCCAGAGGGTGTCTCCGTCTTTGATGTAGAAATAGCGACCGTTGTTGTCGTAGGGAACGTTATTGTAGCGGTAGCGCGTGAGCCGGAGCAGCTTGGCATCCTTGTAGAAGGAGTAGCCGCCCATGGTGTTCGAGATCAGACTGAAAAAGTCCCTGGTTCCGAGATAATTAATCCACGGCAGAGGCGTTTTCGGAGTGGTGATGACATACTCCTGATCTGCATCGTCAAAATATCCGAATTTCATACTCTCTTCCTGCTGTCCTTTCTGCCGCGGATACCGCGGCATTGAGAGAGACCCGGCTGCGGGCAAGGGTCCCTGATGAATGAGCGGCCAAATATGAGGCTGGTATCCGTGGCTGACACGCAGGCAATGCCTGCGGCGGAGGTGCGTGCCGTGATGGCGGCAGCCGCTGCTTCGTCTGCAGCCGGTGTATCTGCCGGAACGGTGCAGTCACGGATGCAGGTTCCGATGGCCTCTATGTTAAACGTTTAAGGAACGCAATAGAACGCTCTGTCACAGATTATACAACGGGGGATTTTGGAAATGCAACTGGAACTGATGGCGTTGACGATGAAATGACAGAGAGAAGTCCTGAAAATATGTGCATTATGTTTTAACATGGCGCAATTTGAGTAAATATTTTGTTCAAAACGTCACTGCGCACGAAGATGCCGCCTTGCAATATCCTTCTATTTGTAATACTATTTTCGGAGGGATGGTTCGAAAACGATTGCGGAATTCGGGCTGCAATGCAGAAGGGGGAAAATAGCATGGTTTCATTGAAGGATATTTCTGCCGCGTGCGGCGTTTCCATAGCGACGGTCAGCAAAGCCCTCAATCATCACACGGACATCAGTGAAGAGACCCGGGCGAATGTCCTGCGTGTGGCCAATGAGATGGGGTACTATCCGAACTCCGCGGCGAAGGCACTGAAAACCAACCGCACCCACAACATCGGTGTTTTATTTGTGGACAATGCCCAGAGCGGCCTGACACATGACTTTTTTGCCTATATTCTCAACAGCTTCAAGGAGAGCGCTGAGGCGAGAGGATATGATCTGACCTTTATCAACAGCAACAAGACCAGACCGAACAAGATGTCTTATCTGGCACACGCCAAATACCGCGGCTTTGACGGCGTATGCATCGCGTGCGTCAATTTTTATGATCCGGAAGTGATCGAGCTTGTGCGAAGTGACATCCCGATCGTGACCATCGACCATATGTTTAACAACCGGACGTCCATTCTTTCGGACAATGTCAAGGGAATGCGCGATCTGCTGACCTATGTCTACGGGAAGGGGCACCGCCGGATCGCCTACATCCACGGCGAGGAAAACTCGGCGGTCACGCACAGCCGTCTCTCCAGCTTTTTCCGGACGGCGGATGAGCTCGGGCTGACGATTCCGGATGACTACATCAAAGAAGCACCGTACCGCTCTACCAAAGAGACGGAGCAGCGGACAGCGGAGCTGCTGGACCTTCCGGAGCCGCCGACCTGCATTCTGTACCCGGATGATTTCTCGGCGTTCGGAGGAATGAATGCCATCACGGAGCGAGGATTGTCGGTGCCCGGCGATGTCTCCATCGCGGGGTATGATGGCATCCGGATTGCGCGTCACATCGAGCCGCAGCTTACGACCATCCGGCAGGACACGCAGCGGATGGGCAGGGAGGCGGCTAACGAGCTGATTGAACTCATCGAACATCCGAAGACCACGCTGGTCAAGCAGATCATTGTGGAAGGAAGCGTCTACGAAGGCGGAACAGTGAAGGACATCCGCGCGTAGGGCAGAAATGCCGAACCCGTTCCGCAGCCGGACTTGCCCGGGCTCTGACAACGTCGGATTCTGATATCGCCCGGATTTCGGCGACGAAGCGGGGATCAGCAGCGGTCTGACGTCCGCGGCGAGCGGCTGCAGGATAAAAAGAGCCATGGCAGGGCAATTACAGAGAGCCATGGCAGGGCAATCACAGAGAATAGTCGAAATCTTCCTCCCCGAACTCCTGGTGATGAAAGGAGAGGAGAAGCTGAAGACAGGCAGGGCGGCGGTGCTCCTCACAGAAGGCAATGGCGTCCAGCACCTGGGACTGGTTCAGAATATGAAGAGAGAGGACCTGCCGGAGTATGCCGGGGTCATCCTTTCTGGTCATCTCAGCAAGCAGATCGGGGAGATTTGCAGCGAGCCAGCTGCGGTAGAAGTCTCTCCGCGCAGAGGATAAGTCAATCGGCCAGGCGAGACGGCTGATGGCGATGGAGGCCTGTTCCATCGCACCGGCATAGGTTTCAAACAGGCAGTCGTAAGCGCGGAACTGAAAGAGTGTGTCCGGATCGGGTTCAAATGCAAGCTTCTGTCCGAGACAGACGAGCTCCTCTGCCTGGGGCAGAAACAGCGCCTCGATATCATCCTTTCGAAAGACCACATCGGGAAAGAGGACAGTGGCGCTGCGTGGCGCTGCCTCGTCGGCTGCACCGTGTAAGCACGGCGCGGCAGTCTTGGATCCATCCTGTACGGAGGACCCGGGCGCCATCGCGGCGGCAGGCCCGCCGAGGTCAAAATCAAATCGTTCCAATTTGCTGTTCCCGGTGAAGGCAGACGGCTCAACCTGCCGGACGGAGGCGGGAAAGCGGATGGCTCTCAGATCTGTCCGGTGGAAAGCACCGGTGCGGATCACGGTGACCGGTGCCGGAATGGTGTACTGTGTATCGTGACCGAAGTAGCGGACGAGGCAGCAGCCGGAACCCTCTCTGAGCAGCAGGGAAGAACTCACGACGGAGCAGGCACCGCCATGGGTGCGGATCGGAATGAGGCTGTCCACCTGATCGTTCCATCCGCTGTTCTCCAGCGCGGCCTCGCCGATCCTGCGGACTGAGGTGGGAAGGTCAAAGCAGGAGAGCGCAGGACAGTCCCGGAATGCATGGTCCCCGATCGCTTCCAATGTATCGGGCAGGATCAGATCGCACAGATGGGACTGCCCCTCAAATGCCTGCACGCCGATTTCTACGGTGCCCGGCAGTACGGCGTAGGATGAGCGCTCCGAGGCGGAGGAGACGGAAATAAGACGGAGGGGTGCGGCAGAACCGGCTGGACCGCCGCACTCCGTCAGCCTTTCGTAAAGAGCGAATCCGTCTGAAACGAATCTGCCCCGGCCTGACCGTTCGGGCGATTCGTGCGGTCCTTGCTGAGGCTCCGATTGGCGCTGCCTGGATCGCTTCTGCCGGTCTTCCGGGGCGGCGCTGCCGTGTTTTGCATCAAAATATTTCGGATCCTGATCTGTTTTTACCCGCAGAGCATTCAGCAGGTACGGCCGGTCAATCTGCCGCACGCTGGCGGGCAGCGTGAGTTCCTCCATGGAGCCGCAGAAGGAGAGGAAACCGCCGCCGATTGTCTCCACACCGTGGCCGAGATCGAGCCGCTCCAGCAGGTAGCAGTAGGCAAAGGCCTCCTCCCCGATGGAACGGAGGGCGTCCGGCAGATGGATCTCCATGAGCGTCGTGCCATTATCAGAGAATGCTCTCGGCGCGATGGCAGTGACGGGAGCGCCGCCGAGGGTGTCCGGTACCAGAACAGACAGAGAATCTGCCGAGGCGGGAAGACCCAGAAAGCGGGTGATCACCGCACCGTCCGGCCGCACTTCATATTCAAACAGATGATCTTCTGAAATCATGGCAATACCTTATTGCAGTGCCGGCGCGTCTCCGAGCAGGGAGGGATCAATGGCATCCAGTTCGCGGGAGAGCGCCTCGCCGCGGTCATAAATTTCGTATTTCTTCGCGAATCGGAAATAGCTGTCACAGTGGTGAGAGGAGAGAAAACGCACGGTATCCCGATTCACGGAGAGATTGGTCGTGAGCAGAAGCATCTCGTTGCCCTGTCCGAACACCTCGTCTACAAAGGAGAAGAGGTGATTCAGATGCTGCTCTGCCGTCTGAGCGTTCTGCTTCATCTGACTGACCGCTCTGGTGTATTCCTCCCGGATCTTTTCAAATGCGGCCGGTCCGTCTGCGGCCTCGGTCAGCCCCTGCTGACGGAGCAGACCTGCCAGCTCGTCCAGCAGATCGGAGATCGCCTGGGACTGGCGCTCTTTCTCCGGGGAGAGCGCGCCTGCCATGCGGCTCTGGCTGCATTCTTCCTCGACCACTGCTCTGTGATCGCGTAGAACAGCATCCGGCGTGCGGGTCCCTTCTGCCATCTCCTCTTTTGCGCTCCGAAGAATCGGGAGAATCCGGCGCAGCGTGTCATCGCGGCGCTGTACGGCTCGGATTTCGCCCTGGACTGCATCGGTCAGCAGGCCGAGGAGAGAGACGCGCTCGTCGAAGCCGGCGGCCTTTGCGCGCCGGCAGAGCTCGCGGGAAGCGCGGCCCTCCAGAATTTCCGGCACCTGATATTCTTCCCGGTATTTCTTATAAAGCTCATAGTATGTAGCGAACTGACGCGCGATTTTCTTGCTGCGGATGTACTGCAGAACAAGGGTGTCGTCAATCGGGAAGTCATGCTCCTCGTAGAGCCGCATGGCATCAGACAGGTCTTCCCAGCCCCGCGCCGTGCAGTAGGCTTTGCCGTCTACCGTGTTCTCAATCCGGTAGAAGTCGTCGCTGCGGATATCGAGGTAGGTCAGGATGGCAGGATGAATGTCGCGCTCCACGGCGTAGGCGCGCCAGACACGGTAATCGGGATCGACCTCCATGATCTTGAGACGGTCCATCATGGCAATGTCAAATTCCCGCACAGAGCGGTTGAACTGCGGCGGGTTTCCGGCTGTGACGATAATCCAGCCGTCCGGCACCCGGTGGGTGCCGAAGGTTTTGTACTGCAGAAACTGCAGCATGGCAGGCGCCAGCGTCTCCGACACGCAGTTGATTTCGTCGAGGAACAGGATGCCCTGCCGTCTGCCGCTGCGGGCCATGGATTCATAGACGGCGGCGATAATCTCGCTCATGGTGTACTCCGTCACCTGGAAGGTCTGGCCGTCGTATTCCACGTCCCGGATCTGCGGCAGACCCAGTGCGCTCTGCCGGGTGTGATGCGTCATCGAATAGGAGACCAGGCCGATCCCCAGTTCCGAGGCAATCTGTTCCATAATTGCTGTCTTGCCGATTCCCGGGGAACCGATCATAAAGATCGGGCGCTGACGCTGTACGGGAATCTTGTACTGCCCATGGGCATCCTTTTCGAGATAGATGGTGATGGTCTGACGAATCTGTTCCTTTGCTTCCTGAATATTCATGTTATACCTCGCTGAGGCAGAACCGCGAATGCGGTTCTGCCGAATGCGGCACCCGGTGCGTCAGCACCGATGGTGCAGTTTGACAGTGGCGTATCGACGCCACTATCAAACCTATACCTCGCTGCCGCGCTTTTGCGGCACCCGCATTATAGGTCACTCTCACTCATATGTGCGACGATGGCCCACGGCGGAATTTTGCTGTCTGCGATGTTGTCGCCGCCGTCGAGGAGAATGAAAGCGGCAGGGTAAGCCGGAGGCCTCTCAGGATAGGTGCCATTGCCGTCGGTGAAATAGATCATGCCCTTGAGATTGGTGAAAACGCGGTCTGCAATCAGGCGGTCCACATAGTCGAAGACCGGCCGGAAGTCCGTTCCGCCGAAGCCGGACAGCTCGATGGTGTTCATGTATCGGTCAAAATCCGCGTCACAGGTGACGACGGTGTCCTCCTGCACCTTTGCGTCACACTGGATGATGTGAATATTGACGGTCTCAAAGAAGTCATTCGAGCTTTTCAGGATGGAGTAGGTTTTGCGGAGAAACCGCTCCACCACGGCACCCTGGCAGGAACCGGAGGTGTCGAGCGCAATGACAAATTCCCGAATCCGGTCGGTCTCGCGATATTCCAGCGGCTCGATGAGAGGCATGCGGTCATAGTGTTCCATGCCGTAGGTGTAGTAAATGTAATCGAAGGAATCCTGATCGATGTGCATCTCTTCTCCGAGGACCTTGAACTTTTTCAGGAATTCGGAGTAATTGAAGCGGTCCCGGAGGGCGGCGGCCAGATTCACCTTTACTGCGCCAAAATTACTGTCGGGATCGGAGGTATAAGCACGCAGGTCGGTCTGCGCGAGATCCGAGATCTCGCTCCAGTCATTCCGACGCCGGCCGAGCAGTCCTTCCTCGGCCTCCTCAGTGGCATTTTCGTCCTGATCGGCCTCGTGACATCCGAGGTCGCCGATCATATTTGTGCCGCGGTGCGTGGAGGACTGGTTCAGGGCAGAGGCAGGATCTTTTTCTCTGCCGCGGAACCAGAGCCGGTGATCGTCAATGGTAAAAAGCTCCGCCTTTGCCGCAATCTCTCCGAACCGCTGCGGGTTGCGGACGAGCCAGCGGTAGATCCGGAATACGGTCAGGGAGTGCACCTCCCGCTGAAAATCAGAGAGGAACAGATGCAGATCGCTGTCTGTGGAAAGCGCCGTGCCGGGAAGATTCAGGCCCAGAATCGAGTTCTCCACAGCGATATCGGAGGCTACGTCCCAGAAGATCAGGTTCCGGTTCCCCTCTCCGGCATCAAACGGATGCTGATAAAGATAGTGGAGAATGCAGTGCAGAAAAGCCCTGGCCGGATAATTGCGGTCTTCGCGGGTGCGCCGGATGAGAAAGCGGTCGTTGTACCAGAAGGTATCGCCGTTCGCGCCGAAGGATTCGGTGAAATCACCGCCCACCAGCGGCATCCGAAAGAAGGCGCGGGAGAGGAAGGGGAGAGAGAGCATGATCCGGTCCCGCCCATAGGCCATCAGACCGGCAGCAAGCGAGGAGAGACGGCTGTCGTCCGGCTGCTTCAAAATACTTGCCTCCGGTGCGGACGGTTCCGTCTGCGCGGCATTTTCCGGATGATAATCCGGATGGAATTTTGCAAAAAGGGAAATTGGCATAGTCAAATATCTATCGGGCGGAGAACAGCGGGAGACAGAACAGGAGGATCCGCATGTTTACCCGGATAGCAGAAAAAGCGGCATGGGGATATGCCCCATGCCGCTTTCAGCACCCGCAGGTCAGACAGAGGCGGAAGCGGACTTCTTGTCCTTCTTCCAGCTGTCGAGGTCCATGTGACCGGCATCCCAGAGCTTATCAGCCACGGGAGCCCAGTCCTTCGCATACTCGTCGCATTTTGCCGTCAGATGCTCGACGGACTCCGGAGAAGCCATGTCAGTGGACGGCGCACCGGTCTCCTTGATGATGCCGCGCAGCTTGTCCGGGTTCTCCAGCATCGGGCACGGACGGAGATAATTGTCATTGAACGGCTGTCCTGCCTGATAAGCCTTGAACAGCGGCTGCTGCAGGCACTCGATGAGGCTCTTCTCCTTGATGTTGGCCTGGCTGTAATGAATGAAGACGCAGGGTTCCACATCGCCGTTCGGGTTGATGTGGCAGTAGTACTTGCCGCCGGCGATACAGCCGTGTACCATTTCGCCGTCGTTCTGGAAATCAATGGCGAAGATCGGAAGGCCGGTCTTATAGCCGCGGATCTCACGGACTCTGTGATACATATATTCGCGCTGCTCCGGATTCAGAAGCAGGGCAGTGGAGGCCTCGTTTCCGACCGGCATGTAGTGGAAGTACCAGGTGAAGTACACACCCTTGTCGATCAGCATCTGCAGGAACTCATCGCTTGTGACGGTCTTGTAGTTGACCGAGGTGTAGCAGATAGAGGTAGCGATCGGCAGATGATGCTCGCGCAGGATATCCATGGCATGCATGACCTTGTCGAAGCAGCCATCGCCGCGGCGGCTGTCGTTTGTCTCGGCAAAGCCCTCGACGGAGATGGAGGGAATCAGGTTGCCGACCCGGAGCATATCCTCAGCGAACTGATCGTCGATCAGCGTGCCGTTGGTGAAAATCATAAAATAGGAAGTGTTGTGCTTCTCGCAGAGCTTGAAGACATCTGCCTTGCGGGTGGTCGGCTCGCCGCCGGTCATGACCCATGCGTGAATGCCGAGCTCCTCGCCCTGCGTGATGACGGAATCGAGCTGCTCATAGGTCAGGCTCTTGGTATGGCCGTACTCTGCAGCCCAGCATCCGGTGCAGTGCATGTTGCAGGCGGAGGTGGGATCGATCAGGATAACCCACGGAATGGAGACACCGTACTTCTTTGAATTCTTCTGCACCTGCTTGAATCCGGAGAAGCCGGCTTCAAATCCCAGATTGAGAAGCTGCGTCTTCAGAATCTTCGGATCGATGTTGTCCAGAATTTTGTTCGTGAACTGCATGTACTTGGAATTGGGATCGCGGAAGACGTTGCGAAGATTGTCGTAGGCGGTCGGACTCCAGGTATCTCCGTTGAACTTCTGGACCAGGTCAACGATTTTGATCATATTGGCCGCACGGTCTTTATTGACGTTCTTGATGGCAGCATCCAGAACGACGCTCAGTGCCTTGCGCTCTGCAAGATGTGCTGCATTTGCTACTGCATTTGCCATGACTACTTACCTCTTTTCCCTGAATTCTTAGGCCTATATCTGACCCCATTTATACGTAATTTACCATCCGGGGAAACTGACTGCAAGGGACAGAATAAAGGGGTTGGGTAAAGATGACTGAACGTCAGAAAAGCAAAATCCGGCGGGACAGCAGACCTGCCGGAATGACAGCTGTCCCGCCGGAAACATCGAGATTATGCGGCTTACAGGACTTGAACCTGCACCCTTTCGGAATAGAACCTAAATCTATCGTGTCTGCCAATTCCACCAAAGCCGCCTGCGACAGAGATTTCTGCCAACCGCTTCATTATAGCGGATCGCCCGTGGGCAGGCAACAAAAAAGTGGTTGACACCCGGGACAGGCTCCACTATAATACAGAATGCGTCGCGGAAATGAGAACCAAGCGAGGTGTGGCTCAGTCTGGTAGAGCGCCTGGTTTGGGACCAGGATGTCGCAGGTTCGAATCCTGTCACCTCGATTTCGCGCAGTAAATTCACAAAAGAGCGTTCCTCAGCGAGAGCGCCCGGTCATGTATTTACGATTCCCATCACCCGCTCTTTTGTGTCTGTAGCTCAGCTGGATAGAGCAACGGCCTTCTAAGCCGTGGGTCTGGGGTTCGAATCCCCACAGGCACACGAGCCGTAAGGCCCACACATATGGTGGGTGTGGCGCAGTTGGTTAGCGCGCCAGATTGTGGTTCTGGAGATCGTGGGTTCGAGTCCCACTACCCACCCTTGTCTCGGTAAGGTTCCGAAAGGTTCTTTCGGAACCTTTTTCCGGAGAAAGAGCTCCGGTTGCAGCCCGGTGCTTATATTTGCAATGGGCTATAGCCAAGGGGCTAAGGCATGAGATTTTGATTCTCACATTCGCCGGTTCGAATCCGGCTAGCCCAGCATGGGGCATTAGCTCAGTCGGTAGAGCACTTGACTTTTAATCAAGTTGTCGCGGGTTCGATTCCCGCATGCCTCAGTTCTTATAGAATCCCGTAAGTACGTGAAAACTGCGTGTTTACGGGATTTTTCGCGTCTTATGGATGAAACTGGAGTACCAGATTTCGGACGATTTTCTGCCATTTTGGAATAAAAGTTGTCATGAAAGTTGTCACGAATTGTCTTGAAGAGCCTGACTTTCAGAGAACCTTATCATGCGCCGGTTTTATCGCCGTTATAAACTAATTTATAGGTGCCATAAATAATAATGCAGGATAATATGGTTTTATAGGGCGGGTCCCGGGCAGGAGAGAGGTTATGCAGACTCGAAATTTCAAGTTTATCATCAGCTATGACGGCACGCGGTATTTTGGCTGGGAGCATCAGCCGAACACGGAACTGACGATTCAGGGAAAGCTGGAGAGGGTGCTCACGGAGATGCACAGGGCGGAGCACGGCACGCTGCCGGAAAAGCCGATTGTCGTAATCGGCGCGGGCCGCACGGATGCGGGTGTGAGTGCGCGTGCCATGACGGCGAACGCGCTTCTCGACACGGCAAAATCGGAGGTGGAAATTCAGCAGTATATGAACCGATATCTGCCGGAGGACATCAGCGTGAGCGAGGTGCGGCAGGCGGCGGACCGGTTTCACAGCCGTTTCAAGGCGGCCGGCAAGACATACCGATATACACTCTGGTACAGCGGGGACGGGACTAAGCCGGTTTTTGACCGGAAATATGTCTATGTGCTCGAGGAGAAGCCGGATCTGGCGCGCATGGAGGAGGCGGCTGCAAGGCTTTGCGGGATGCACGATTATCGGTCCTTCTGCGGGAATCCGCATATCAAGAAATCCACGGTGCGCGTCGTGGACACCATCCGGATTGAGACAAGCGGGCACTATATCCGTCTTTATTTCCATGGAAACGGATTTCTGCAAAATATGGTCCGGATCATGACCGGGACGCTCCTGGAATGCGGATATGGCAAAATCCGTCCTGATGAGATCGACGATATTCTGGCGGCCTGCGACCGGAAGCGGGCCGGGTTCACCGCACCGGCCTGCGGGCTTTGTCTGATGAAGGTGGATTATTGAAACGGCGCTGGTGAGGCCGGACCGCTGGTGAGGCCGGACGGGCGGCAGCCATGCGGGCGGCCCGATTCGTGGCATCAGTGCGTTCGGGCGCTGCCCGCGCTGATGCCGCAAAACGTGTGGTACAGGTGGGAAGATGCTCTATGAAATAAGGGATGGATCTGTGAGCCAGCAGGGAGAGCCGGTGCTCTCTCATTTTGACTTTTGGATCCGCGGGACAGAGAAAATAGCCATTGTCGGACGGAACGGCGCGGGCAAGTCGACGCTGCTCGAGGCGATTGCGGGAGAAAAGGAGATCGAAATAAACCGCAAAAATCCTGCGTCAGGGGTCTTCCGGTCGAGAGCGTTTACGGTGGGAGTACTGCGGCAGCAGGCCTGCGAAAATCCGGATGAGACGGTGGAAGACTGCATCCTGAAGGGCGTGAAGGCACTCTGGAGGGAGAAGGAGCTTCCCGCGGAGACAGTTGGGGACGCTGCTGAAAGCACCGGACTGTATTCGCGGGAGCGGTATGATTTTGAACAGCGGTATGACCGCATCTTCACGGGGTTCGGGTTTTCGCTGGAGGATAAGAAGAAAAAGCTGGGCACGTTTTCCGGCGGGGAGCAGACGAAGATCTGCCTGATCCGGCTGCTGCTGGAGGAGCCGGACGTACTTGTGCTGGATGAACCGACCAATCATCTTGATCTCGCGGCGGTGGAATGGCTTGAGACGTATCTGCGGGCGTACCCGAAGGCAGTGGTGTGCGTGTCGCACGACCGGTATTTTCTCGACCAGACGGCGGAGGTGGTGTGGGAGGTCTCGGGCGGTCATCTGACCCGGTATACCGGAGGATATACGGCGTACCGGATGGAAAAGCAGAAGCGGGCGGCAAAGGCGACGAAGGCTTACGAGGAGCAGCAGGCGGAGATCGCACGTCTGAACGACCTGATCCGGAAGTTCCGCGGCAAACCGCGCAAGGCCTCCTTCGCCAGATCCCGCGCCAAAATTCTGGAACGCATGGACCGGATGGAAAAGCCGGATGCGGATGAGGCGGTCATTCACACAGGCGCCATTCTGCCGGCCCGCCCGGGAAGCAGGTGGGTGGTGGAATGCGAGGATCTGAAGATCGGATATGACCATCCCATCCGGGAGCTGTCACTGCGCATCAGGCGGGGACAGAAGATCGGAATCATCGGGCAGAACGGCACCGGGAAGTCAACCTTTCTCAAGACAGTGGCGGGTCTCCTTCCGCCGATGACGGGAAAATGCAAGATTGGGGAGAATGTTGATCTCGCTTATTTTGACCAGATGACGGCGCGTTTTACATCGGACAAGACGGTGATCGACTGGTTCCATGATCAGTTTCCGGCGATGGAGATGGGAGAGACGAGGCGTGTACTCGCCGGATTTCTGTTCCGGGGAGAGGATTGCGGGAAACCGGTCGCGGGACTATCCGGCGGAGAAAAGGCGCGGCTGATGCTGGCGGCAATTCTGGAGAGGCGGCCGAACTTTCTGGTGATGGACGAGCCGACCAACAATATGGATATTCCGGCGAAGGAGACGCTGGAGTCGATTTTCCGGAGCTTCCAGGGAACGATTTTGTTTGTGTCGCATGACCGTTACTTTCTCAGCCAGGTGGCAGAGGCACTGCTGGTGTTCGAGCCGGAGACGGAAAAGGTACTGTATTATCCCGGAAACTATCGTCATTATAAGGAACGGAAGGACCGCGTTCAGGCGGGGGAGGATACCGATCTGCTGCGGACAGCGGAGGAACAGCGGCTGATCGAGGGCCTGCGTTCTGTTCCGAAGGGCGAGAGGGGGATGCTGCGGCGCATCTCGGATGCCGAGCAGGAGTTTGACTGGCGCTTTGCGGTGAACCGCACCGGGCGTGAGGCGGCGGAGCAGGCGTTTGCGGTGGCCCTGGAGCGCGCGGAGGATGCGGATGCAGAGCGGGCACGGGATAACTGGACCCGGACGCTCCTCGACTGGTATGATATCTGGCTCGACCGGGAGGCGTACCGGCACGGCGGTTCTGCACCGGAGGAGGGGACGAGCAGCGGGTCAGAGGAACTTCCTTCATCGGGACAGAATGCGGCCGGACAGGACGGCTGACCTGGAGAATCTGTCATCGGAGGCAAGGGCGGTGATGAAGAGAGCAGAATCGTCCTTGCTGAATTGGCGGACAGGACGGCAGATAAATTCGGTATTTTTCACAGAATGTTCAGATTTTGAAGGGCAAATCATGTTCATGATGGACTATAATTAGCCTTGGTGTCAGGAAAGGAAGAAGCAAACCTTCCGGAATCCATGCACCGCAATGGCTCGGGGGCTGCATGGCTTCCGCGGATATAGAAGGAGGAGAACGAAAATGGGACTGTTTGGAGGAGATTCTGTAGAGGAAATTGAAAAGCTCGCCGCGAAGGGCAAGTCTGACAAGATTATCAAAATTATTGATAAGAAGAATGAGCCGAAGGAAGTAATCGCTGCGGCGATCAAGGCGCTCGGGGAACTCACGGCAAAGAACGATGAGGACAGCCAGAACAAGCTGACCGACCTGCTCGACAGTGAGGATCCGGAGATCCGCACGGCGGCGGCCAAGGCCGGCATTGAAACGGGCTCTGACTACATGAAGACCAGAATCCAGCAGCTCATCGCAAATGAGAAGGATCCGAAAGTGGTGGAAGCGATCCGCGAGGACTACCACAAGAAGTTCTTTGCGAACAACTGAGAAATATGGGAGTGTTTTGCGCCCGGACAGTGCAGGAAATGGCATCGGTTATTATATACTGATGTAAGAGAGGTAAAAGCGTCTTATATTCGGGCGGTGCAGGACGCCGGGGAAAGCCGTTTCAGGCGGTGTGTCCGGCGTTTCTGACAGGGGTATGCCTGGGCATTTCAGAAAGCGTCCGCTATAACAAGTTCCTCACGGGGAAGAGTGCGGCTATTCCGTATACCTAGGCATTTCAGGAAGCGTGCGTTATAATAGCGGTTGTCGGTCTGTTCCGGCAGCCGCTATTTATATATCTTTTTTATCAGGATTTGGAGAAATTTGATATGTCGGATACTATGGTAGTCACACGTTTTGCTCCGTCGCCGACGGGGTTCATGCATGTCGGAAATCTGCGCACGGCGCTGTATTCCTATCTGATTGCAAAGCACAGCGGGGGTAAATTTATTCTCCGGATCGAGGATACGGATCAGGAACGGTTCGTGGAAGGCGCGACCGAGGTGATTCTGAACACGCTGCGGATGACGGGTCTTAAGTATGACGAGGGTCCGGACGTCGGCGGGCCGAACGGACCATATATTCAGAGCCAGCGCAAGGAGATTTATCAGAAATATGCGAAGTGGCTGGTCGATCACGACTATGCCTATTACTGCTTCTGCTCCGAGGAGAGACTCCGGTCGCTTCATGATGAGAATGGAATCGGCGGGTATGACCGCCACTGCCGCAATCTTCCGAAGGAGGAGATCGAGGCACACCTGAAAAACGGGGATCCCTATGTCATCCGGCAGAAAATGCCCCTCACCGGGACAACCACGTATTTTGACGAGGTGTATGGTGAGCAGTCGGTGGAAAACAAGGAGCTGCAGGACCAGATTCTTATGAAGGCCGACGGCTACCCCACCTATAATTTTGCCCACATCGTGGACGATCATCTGATGGGCGTCAATTATGTCGTGAGGGGCAATGAGTATATTACCTCGACGCCAAAATATGTGCTGCTGTACGATGCGTTCGGCTGGGAGCGCCCGCACTATGTGCATCTGCCGCTGCTGTGCGGCAAGAACCCGGACGGCTCTGTTTCGAAGCTGTCGAAGCGGCACGGCGCGGTATCGTTTGAGGAGCTGGTAAAGCAGGGATTTCTACCTGATGCCATCGTCAATTATCTTGCGTTTCTCGGCTGGGCGCCGAAGGACACGACGCAGGAGATCTTCTCGCTGGAGGAACTGGTGCGTATCTTCACCATTGACGGGATTGGCAAGTCCAACGCGGTATTCGATTACGAGAAGCTGAAATGGTTTAACGCAGAGTATCTGAAGAAGCTTAACCCGGACGACTTCTATGACCGGATCAGGCCGATCTGGACAGCGGCGGACATGCCGGCCTATGTCAATCAGAAGAAACTTGCGGGTCTTGTGCAGTCGCGCGTCAGCACACTGAATGAGAGCGCAGACATCGTGGATTTTGTCCTGAGCCGGCTCCCGTACGATGAGGCGCTGTACACGAATAAGAAAAACAAGACGACGCCCGAGCTGTGCCTTCAGATTCTGAAGACGGTGCGCCCCGCGCTGGAGGCGGCGCCTGCGTGGGAAAACGATGCCCTCTTCGAACTCCTACAGCAGACTGCGGCGGACCTCGGCGTGAAGAAGAATGCCGTCATGTGGGCTGTCCGTATTGCAATTGCGCGCAAGGCCGTGACGCCCGGCGGCGCCACGGAGCTGATGGAGGTGTTCGGCAGAGAGGAGAGCCTGTCCAGGATGGATCAGGCAATCCGCGAACTCGGGGCATGACCGCGGTTTTGTCCCAAACAAGCTAAACTCGTTAGGGACAATTTTTGATTTCCGGGTGAAGTTTTCCGGTGCGGTCGTCGATCCGGAGCAGGATGTAGGTGGGGCGGTATCCGGGCTGGCGGGGCCTTGACAGGCTGCCGGGGTTCATGACGAGGACATCGCCGCACTGGGCCAGCAGCGGGACATGGGTGTGGCCAAAGATGGCGATGTCGCAGCCGTTCTGGCGGGCAGCGTCAGCAACGGCCTCCGGCCCGGCAAAATCGACATGATAGCGGTGGCCGTGGGTGAGGAAGACGCGATGCGGGCCGAGGAAGAAGGTATCCGTCTCGGGCAGTCTGCCGGACCAGTCTGTGTTGCCGCACACGATATGGCACTGGCAGCGGAGGTAGTCGCGGTAGAACTGTTCACTGCCGCCGATGTCGCCTGCGTGGATCAGGACATCGAGGTTTTCAGAAAGACTGCGGCGGATGGTGAGGATGCGGGAATCGTCGCCGTGGGTGTCACTGATGATCAATGCCAGCATGTATTTCCCCCTGATGATTTCATGGTTTCGCCTGCGCCGGGAATTGCTGCCTGAGTGCGGCGAGTGCCTTTCGGAGCGCCTGGCCGCGGTGGCTGATGGCGTTCTTCTGTTCCGGTGAGATTTCCGCGCTGGTTTTCCCGAACTGGGGCAGGTAGAAGAACGGGTCATAACCGAAGCCATTTGTACCCGCAATGGCATATCCGATACGGCCCTCCATTGTGCCGCGCACGACAAAATCTGTGCCGTCCGGCAGAACGGCGGCGACAGCAGCCACGAACCGGGCGCTCCGCTGCTCCGCCGGAACCTGCTTCATCCGGTCCAGAATGGTATTCATCTTGAACTGATAGGAGGTGTCCCGCCCGAGGTAGCGGGCAGAGAGGATACCGGGCGCTCCGCCCAGGGCGTCGATGCAGAGTCCGGAGTCATCAGATAGCACGACGAGCGGGCAGGCGGGATGAAGACCGTGGGACGTCACGAAGGCGTCCCGGGCCGGGCCGGCCGGAGGGAGGAGAGCGGCGAGGGCGCGCGCCTTGATGAGGGCGTTTTCCTCAAAGGTGGAGCCGGTCTCCTCCGGGTCGGAGATGAGGCCAGCCTCTCCGGCGGAGATCACGGGCGTGCCGGAGAGGGAAGGAGTCTCCTCCAGAATTTCGCGGACTTCTCTTACTTTATTCTGGTTTCCTGTCGCAAAAATGATCTGAAATCCTGTCATAGGATGCTGTTCCTCTGCTTTCTAGCGGCTGTTCTTTTTCGGCGGTTTTGGACCCGGGAACTGGTAGAAATAGGTTCTCAGCATGCCGTTATATATTTTGCGGTTTTTCGCAGCGTGCATCCCCAGCTGGCGCTCGCAGTCCTCATATGAGGTGATGAGGTAGAGGGACCAGGAATCGAGGGCGCGGAAACGCTCACCGAGCGTGCGGTAGAGCGAGGCAATCTCGTCCGGAACGCCCGGAGCGCCGTCCGGAAGGGAGCCATTGCCGAAGCGGCGCGATGCGGCTGCGGGAGAAGTATCCCGGTCGGATTTCTGCCCGTCATGGGAAATGGAGCGGCCTGCGGCTTCCCGTTCCGCGCGGGCTTCCGCGACGCTCTTCGGGGCGTTGCTGCCCGGCGTGAAGGAGGCAATGCGCTCTCCGTAGGGAGGGTTGGTGATGATAAACCCATATTTTTTGGGATGACTGAGCTGGTCGACGGGGCGGACCTGGAGGTGAAGCAGGCTCGAGACGCCGGCCTGCGCCGCATTGGCCCTCGCGGCCGCAACGGCATCCGGGTCGATATCGTAGCCCTGAATGTCGGTATCGATGGAGAGGTCTACCATATCCTCCGCCTCTTCCCGGGCGTCCTTCCAGTATCGCCTGTCGATGAGTCCGGTCCAGTGCTCGGCGGTGAAATGACGATGCATGCCGGGAGCAATATTCGCGGCGATCATGGCAGCCTCGATCGGGATGGTGCCGCTTCCGCAGAACGGGTCTACGAGGATGCGGTCTCCTCTCCAGGGCGTGAGCAGAATAAGGCCGGCGGCGAGATTCTCGGCGATCGGCGCCTTGACGGCCATCCGGCGGTAGCCGCGCTTATGAAGGGACTCCCCGCTGGTATCAATCGCGGCAGTGACCTGATCCTTCATGAGAAAGACCCGGACGGGGTAGGCGTCTCCGTCCTCCGGAAACACAGCGAGGTGGTAGCGCGTCTTCATCTTCTCCACCATCGCCTTCTTCATCACGGACTGGATGTCAGAAGGAGAGAAGAGCGCGGACTTCACCGACGAGGCCTTGGTCACCCAGAATTTGGCGTCGCACGGCAGAAGCTCCTCCCAGGGGAGCGCATAGGTGCCCTGAAACAGTTCTTCCCACGTCCTGGCCTCGAACTGCCCCACCTTCAGCAAAATCCGTTCCGCAGTGCGAAGCCCGATGTTGGCGCGCGCAATGGCGTCCGCGTCTCCGAGAAAGGTGACGCGCCCGTCGCTGACGTCCGTGATCTCATAGCCGAGGTCGTAGATTTCGTTCTTTACCACGCTTTCCATGCCGAAATGACAGGGTGCGATGAGCTCATATGTCTGCAAGAAAACCTCCTGTCCCGTTCTGTCCCGCACGCGGGAAAACAAAACAATCGAAACCTTACTTATTGTAATGCACGGAAACGACGCCGCGCAAGAAAAGTTAGGAGCATAAAAGTGTTTGACATGCCCGGAAGGGCAGCCTTATAATAACTTCCGTGCGACGGCACAGACAGCGGCTGAATTCTGCACTTTTGAGATCGGAACAGATCGTTCCGCATCGCACCGGTGCAGTGGAAGAGAAATCTTTTCCTGCCCATCAGTCTAGCGGACTCCCCGGTTTTAGCGAATCTGTCTCATGCCCCTGCGAATCGCATACTGAAAGGGCAGACGGAACCTGAACTTTTCTTGGAGGAATGACGATGAAGACATATATTCCCAGCGCTGCTGCCATCGAACGCAAATGGTATGTGGTTGATGCGACTGATAAAACTCTTGGCCGTCTTGCTTCTGAAGTGGCAAACGTCCTTCGCGGCAAGAACAAGCCGATTTATACTCCTTTCCTGGATTGCGGCGATTACGTGATCGTGATCAATGCTTCCAAAATCAAGGTCACCGGCAAGAAGATGACTGACAAGATCTATTTCCAGCACACCGGATGGATCGGAAATGCAAAATATGCGACTCTTCGTGAAATGCTCGAGAAGAAGCCCTGCAAGGTAATTGAGCATGCGGTAAAGGGCATGCTGCCGGGTGGCTCTCTTGGCGATCAGATGGGCAAGAAGCTGTATGTTTACGAGGGCGCTGAGTACAAGCAGGTTGCACAGAAGCCTGAGAAACTCGAGTTTTGATCGGAGAAGGAGATTAGACAATGGCTAAAGCAGTTACGTATTATGGAACCGGCAGAAGAAAGTCTTCTGTTGCCAGAGTTTTCATGACCCCCGGCAAGGGTAACATCACGGTCAATGGCAAGTCTCTCGACGAGTATTTCGGACTTGAGACACTGAAGAGAATCGTTCTTCAACCTCTTGCAGCGACCGGCACAGCGGATCAGTTCGATGTCAAGGTCACGGTCAAGGGCGGTGGCACGACCGGCCAGGCTGGCGCAGTTCGTCACGGCATTGCCCGTGCACTGAACGAGGCTGACAGAGAAGCCTACAGACCGATCCTGAAGAAAGAGGGATTCCTCACCAGAGATTCCCGCATGAAGGAAAGAAAGAAGTACGGCCTCAAAGCCGCACGCCGCGCACCTCAGTTCTCAAAGAGATAATCGATCTACTATTGCAGATTTCAAAAGACTCGGTACAATGTACCGGGTCTTTTTAGTGCACCAGAAAATGGTCCCTGGGGACGGGGTTAGTTGTCCACTTTTGGGCTTAAAGATTAAGGATAAGGCTTGCCTATTTTGATATGACTTTAATAAAATGTAAGAAAGCAATATGGAATAATAATGCCGGATTAACCGATGAGAGAAGATAGATTATGGATAAATCATGGTCAGAAAACAATAAAGAAATACAGAAATTGCTGACGAAGGAAGCAACCTTTATAGATGCTATTCAGAAGCTTTTGGCTTTCCGCGAGGAAATGTTTGAGCAGATTACTCAGATTGTGAGTGGATACCCGGATGAGGCCTTTGCCAAAACGCCTTTTGCGGGTGCAGATGGATATCACAGTAAAACCCTTGCCTATTCTATCTGGCATATTTTCAGGATTGAAGATATAGTTGCCCATGAGATGATAGCAGGGGATAGTCAAATCTTTTTTACACATGACTTTCATAATCGCATTGGCGCACCTATTATTACTACGGGTAATGAACTTCAGGGAAACGAGATTGCAGAGTTTTCAGAAAAACTGAATATTAAAGAACTATATCTGTATGTAAAAGCTGTAAAGGAGTCTACGGATCAGATTCTTGGAGATCTGACATACAAGGATTTAAAGCAAAAATTTGGCGGCGATGTAAAGGAAAAACTTATTCGCAGTAAATGTGTCAGTGAGAATGAGACTGCCTTTTGGCTGATTGATTACTGGTGCGGTAAGGATATAAAAGGACTGATTCAGATGCCATTTAGCCGTCACTGGATCATGCATATCGAAGCCATGCGCCGCATCAAGAATAAACTCTGCAAGATAGCACGAAAGGGTGTTGAGTGGTGCGGATCCTGCAGAACGAAGTACAATGTCTGCTCTTTTGCTACCTGTGCGGAGGACAGAATATGTCCGAATGTGAAATGCTGTAAGGAAAAAGATTTGGACGGATGTTATGAGTGTGATGAGCTCGAAAATTGCAATAAAGGATTCTATATTCCATCGAATGACGGAGCAAATGCAGCAAAGGCTCAGGCATTATATATAAGGAAATACGGAAAGAAAGAGTTCTTAAAGGTTCATGACAGACTACATGAGAAGTATGACTTCCAAAAGACACAGGAAGTTTTGGGACAGGATTATAAGGAAGGACTGAGAATTCTGGAGGAAACTTGAAAAAGCCTATAAATATGCTATTATATCAATAACAGAGTTGCCAGGTGCGAATATCACTTGGGACCTAGCCGAGCGTGGAGCTTGGCTATTCTATCATATATAGGTGATGCACAGCCTTATGAATGAGCGATTTATGTAGTCTTAACTTCCAGTGAGTTTTAACACTCAAGCAAAATAAATGGTATTTAAAGCCTGAAAAATCGATATTTCTATTGGTTTTTCAGGCTGTTTTTGTTATAATAATTGAGTAGGTATATACACTTATTAACGAGGCCAAAGAAGGACAAATGTACTACGATTTCAAGGTCAAAATTCCCGAGGTCAAAGGGAAAATATACGAGCGGACGATCAAAGGCGTGGTCTATGTCAACTACGAATACGACCGGGTCTATAAGCCGGATAAAAAGTACAACATCCCCAAACGGACTACGATTGGTAAGAAGTGCGAGGATGCTCCCGATATGATGTATCCGAATCCAAACTTCTTGACATACTTCCCGGATGCGGAGCTGCCGGATGACCTGGGACGGGATGTCCGCAGCAGCTGTCTGCGGATCGGGACCTGGCTCGTGATTGAAAAGCTGATGATGGAAAGTATGGTGGATAAGATCATTAGCAGTATCTATCATGACCAGCGCGGCACGGGATTGTTCCTCGATCTGGCGGCATACTGCCTCGTTACGGAGAATAATGCCGGCCAGTACTATCCGGATTACGCCTATAACCATCCATTGTTCACACCGGAATATAAGATTTATAGCGATTCCACCGTTTCGACATTTATCAGTCAGATCTCCGTGGAAGACAGCGTTGCTTTTCAGAATGAATGGAATGGCCTTAAGAAAAAGCAGGATAAGATCTATATCTCCTATGATTCTACAAACAAGAATTGCCAGGCTGGGGATATCGATATCGTCGAATTCGGGCACGCCAAGGAAGACAGGGGGCTTCCAATCTTCAATTATTCGGTTGCGTATGACTGTAATAACAGGGAACCATTGTTCTACGAGACATATCCCGGCAGTATTGTCGATATATCCCAACTCCAACTCATGCTGAATAAAGCGGCTTCTTATGGTTATAAGAATGCCGGATTTATCCTTGACAGGGGATATTTTTCCAGGGAAAACATCCGGTATATGGATCACCTTGGCTATGATTTCGTGATCATGGTAAAAGGGATGAAGTCCTTCGTAAATGAAAAGATCCGGGAAGTTCAGGGCTGCTTTGAGGAAAAAAGGAAGTATACGATCCGCCGGTACCAGCTGAACGGCACGACCGTAAAAACAAAGGTCTTTTATTCTGATGAGAAGGATCGTTACCTTCACATTTATTACAGCTACAGTAAGGCCGCAGCAGAGCGGGAAGAACTGGAATCAAAGATCGACCGGATCGCAGCCTATTTGAAGAAGCAGGAAGGACAGCCTGTTGTCATCGATAAAAGCTATGAGAAGTATTTCAGCCTGGAATACTATCATGAAGGGAAAGATGACCAATGCTTTGTCTGCGGGATAGAGAAAGCTTCCGTTATAGAGGAAGAACTGAAGATGTGCGGTTATTTCTGCATTATCACTTCTGCAGAAATGACAGCAAAAGAAGCGCTTGACCTTTATAAGAGCAGGGATGCTTCAGAAAAGCTGTTCAAGGCAGACAAAAGTTTTCTCGGGAATCGGAGTCTTCGGATCTATACCGGCGAATCGTTAGAAGGGAAGATGCTGATCGCCTTTGTTGCGCTGATCATCCGGAACCGGATGTATACGAAGCTGAAGGATGCGGAAGAAGAAATGGCGGAACGGCCGAATTACCTGAATGTACCGGCATCTGTACGAGAGCTTGAAAAGATAGAGATGATCCGTCAGGCGGATGGTGTGTACCGGTTAGATCATGCGGTCACTGCTACGCAGAAAACAATACTGAAAGTGTTTGGAATCGACGCGAATTACGTAAAAAGAAAAGCAGGAGAAATCAGCGACCAGCTGAATCCGAAGGCGCTTAAGGTCAGGATATAGGAGGAAAATCGCTATGGCACGCGGAAAGCGAAAAGTATCAACAGAAGCAATGGATGCAAAGATCGAGCAGCAGAAAGCTGCACTGGAAAAAGCAAAGGCGAAATATGAAGCCGAAAAGGATGAACTGACTCACCTGATCAAACTTCGGAACGAGATGCGGAAGGAAGAACTGATGGATGCTGTCATTAAGAGCGACCATACTTATGCGGAGATCATGGCGTTCATCAAAGAATCAGAAGAGATGAAATAGAGCAGAGAGCCAGTAACGCATGGATCAAGGGCGCTACTGGCTGATGTTCTATTGAGTGTCAAAAATACTGGAAGTTAAGAGATAGATGAACGAATCAATGAAATTATGAATGGCATTAATACTCCATTAAATCATACAAGGGATAGCAATGAAAAGACAGTCGAGCAGGGAAATTCTGGTGGCATCCTTTCATGAGCTGATGAAGGAGAAACCGGCGGATAAAATTACGATCCAGGAGATTGTTGAGAACTGCGGGTACTCCCCGGCGACCTTTTACCGGCAGTTCCGGGACAAATATGACCTGATCGCGTGGGATTACAGCACGCAGTGCAGCGCGATCATGGGGCAGATCGGCAGGGACGGAAATACGTGGGAAACATCGGTGAGGGAAGCGTGCCGATATTTCGAGAGGGAGAGGGGATACCTCTGCAATCTGCTCGCGCACACCAGCGGGCAGGATTCTTTTTTTCGGTATATGTCTACTGCGAATGTGGACCTGCTGTGCAGAGAGGTGGCCAGAAAACTGGGGAAGGATGACATTCCGGAGGAACTCAGGGTAAGCATTCTGGTATTTGGATATGGAACCGCGCAGCTGATCTGTGAGTGGCTGACCGGCTTGCATCCTTATTCTGCGGATCAGCTGACGGCACTCCTGACGGGAGCGCTGCCGGAGATGCTGACACCGTATCTGCGGGACTGACAGGCGGATGAGCGATTACAGAAGGAAAGACGGGCGCGGCCCCATCATCCCTGCGCCTTCGGGACTGACAGGCAGAAAATCATTGTGATAGAAAACAGCCAGAATCTCTCATCATGAGAGACTCTGGCTGTTTTATTGATTGAACCGGGCGGGCGGATGCATACAATAAAATATAGTTTTACAAAATACAATTTAGCAAAATAGATTAACATCGAAGGGAGATCAGAATGATGGAAAACAGAGAAGTGGCAGTACGCTATTATTCCAGATCCGGAAACACAAAGCTGGCGGCGGAGGCAATCGCGAGAGCGGCGGGAACAGACGCCGTATCGGTGGATGCACCGTCTGCGCCGATCACGGAGCCGGTGGATGTCCTCTTTCTGGGAGGCGCTCTCTATGCATACGGGATCGACGACCACATGAAGGAGTTCATCTGCGGACTGAGCCGTGACAAGGTCAGAAAGGCGGTTGTATTCTCGACCTCGTGGATTTCAAAGCATGCGATCGAACTCATCCGGTCGGGACTGGAGGAAAAGGGCATTCCGGTCGCTGAAGAGGCGCTTTACTTCCGCGGGAAACCGGGCGAGAAGCAGCAGAGAGAGGCAGAGGATTTTGCAAGAAAGTTCTTGTGACAGTGCTCCTTTTCGTCAGCCCGCAGTCAGGCGATAGGAAAGGCAAATAAAGGATGCGGCGCCAAGGTTCCGATGCGGGAGAAGGCCATTCGGGCGTTTCTCCCGCGGGTGACGCAGAGGACGCGCACAGGGTGTAAAGATGAAATTGGCATGGAAGGAATTGAAATATAACTGGAAGAAATATCTTCTGGTGGAGATCATCGTCGTTCTGATGATGTTTATGGTGCTCTTTCTGTCGGGACTCGTGAGAGGACTCGGCAGCGCGGTCTCCTCCGGCGTGGAGAACATGTCGGCTGACAGCTTTATTCTGAGCGATGATGCGGAAAAGCTGCTCACGGTCTCCAATCTGACATCTGACGAGTACGAGGCGGTGAAGAAGGAATATGGAAGCAGCGCGGCTCCGATTGATATCCAGAGAATGTATCTCCAGAAGGATAAGGACAGCGACAAGCTGGATGTCACGTATTTTGCTATCGATCCGCAGAGCTTTCTGAATCCGGAGGTCGTCGAGGGACAGAAATTGGGCGATGAGGAAAACAGCATCGTTCTGGACGATGATTTCAAAAGCAAGGGGATCGCCGTGGGCGACACTGTCCTGGATTCCGCATCCGGCATTTCTCTGCAGGTTGTCGGATTTGCGAAGGATGCCATGTACGGGCATGTGTCGGTCGGATATATTTCCACTGACACGTATGCTTCGATCATGAAGGAAGTGAATCCGATGTACCAGGAATCGGTGCATGCGGCCGCGATCCAGGGCAGCACTGGCAGCGGCATCTCCGGAACGCAGAGCTACACCAGGGCGGAGATTATTCAGGCGATTCCGGGCTATCAGGCGGAACAGATGACGATCACGATGGTGGAGTGGCTCCTGGTTGTGATCACGGCGCTCATCATCGGAATTTTCTTCTTTGTCATCAATCTGCAGAAGGAAAAGGAATTCGGTGTGCTGAAGGCGATCGGAACCGGGATGGGCAGTCTGATGGGGATGATTCTCTGCCAGGTGATTCTGATTGCGGTCTGCGGAGCGGTCATCGCAGCGGCTCTGGTGGCGGTCATGAGCGCGGCACTGCCGGCCACGATGCCATTCTCCCTGGATGCGGGACAGGTAGCGCTGGTGCTCTGTGCCTTTGTTCTGATTTCGATCCTCGGCAGTCTTGCCACGGTCATCCGGGTCGCAGGAATTGATCCGGCGAAGATAATCGGAGGTGACTTCCAATGACGAAGACGGTTCTGCAGATGAATGATGTTGTGAAAAGCTATCGGGACGGCGAGAGTCAGAGAACGATTCTCGATCAGGTCAATCTGACTGTGGAGGCCGGCGAGTTTGCGGCCATTGTCGGCCCGTCCGGCTGCGGGAAGAGCACGCTTCTGAATATTGCGGGGATGATGTTATCTCCGGATGCGGGCAAAATTGAACTCTGCGGGCAGGAGGTATCCGCTCTTCCAAAGAAGCAGTGGACGGCAGTCCGCAGAGAGCGGATCGGGTTTATATTCCAGAATCATCAGCTTCTTCCGTACCTCAGAGCGGGAGAGCAGCTGACGGCGCTGATGCATGCGGACCGGCAGGAGGTGGAAAAGCTGTTCGCGGAGCTGGGAATTGAGAAGCTGATGAATCAGTACCCGGCGGTGCTTTCCGGCGGGGAGCGGCAGCGGGTGGCGATCGCGCGGGCTTTTGCCTCCAATGCAGATCTCATTCTGGCGGATGAGCCGACGGCCTCGCTCGATTCGGAGCGCGGGCGCCATGTCGTGGAGATGATCCGGATGGAGGTTCACAAGCGGGACAAGGCGGCTGTCATGGTGACTCATGACGAGCGGGTGCTGGATCTGGCGGATCGGATCTACCGCATGGAGGATGGAAAGCTGACTGCGGCGTGATCCGCAGGCTGCATAGTGCAGAGAACGACAAAATAGTTGGAGCGGAGAAAGAGGAGATTTCCAGAGCTTTGGGAAAGCTGACTCCGCAGGGATTTATATGAGGGGCTGTCGGACGAAGATAATTCGCTGCGGCAGCCTTTCCGATCGGATTTTTCTTATTAAACGAAAAGGGGCTGTCGCAATAGATGAAGCGACAGCCCCTTTTCGGTGCGCCCGGCGGGCGCACATTCTATAGGGTGAAAGTCCAGATCCTGCCCTGCAGAGAAAAATTTCAGCCCGCGGCCGGTTATGGGAAGACGGCAATGGGAAGGAGAAGGCCGAAGGGCGGGAAAACGGGATTGTCGGCGGAACATGAAGTCGCGCGATTTAGGTTCCATTTAGGATGACACGGTATGCTCTCCTTACAGGGCGGGGAGAACGTCTGCAGCCTGCCGGTAACGGCTGCGCCAGACTAGCTCTCCCTGCAGGGCGGGGAGGACCCGCTGGCGAAAGCAGAACAGGAGGTGCACGATGGGCGGATTTCAGGACACATTCCAGAGAAAAGAAATCAAATATATTTTGAATGCAGCGCAGTATCAGGAAATGCTCCGGTGGCTCCAGCCGATCGCGAGGGTGGATTCATACGGAGAGACCGCGATTCAGAACATATATTTTGACACTCCGGATTTCAGGCTGGTGCGAAGCTCCATGGAGAAGCCGCTGTACAAGGAGAAGCTGCGGCTCCGCACGTATGGGATTCCGGGCGACGGTTCGACCGCATTTATTGAAATCAAGAAGAAGTACCTCGGCGTGGTGTACAAGCGGAGAATCGGCATGCCGTACGAAGAGGCGCTGCAGGTGCTCTGCCATGGGGAGCTGGAGCGTCTGCCGGGAATGGGAAAGGCGCAGCGGCGACTGGAGCAGCGGATACAGGAGGATGGTCACGCCGGGGCGGAGAGGAAGCACGAGCGGAGCAGAGACGGTACAGAGCGTCCGGCGGGTGACAGAGGTCCCGAAGGGCAGATCGCGGAGGAGATCGCCTGGTTCTTCAGGGTGCACCGCCCGCTTCTTCCCGCGATGAAGATCCGGTACGACCGGATCGCCATGGCGGGCATCGCCGATCCGTCGCTTCGGATCACGTTCGACCGGAATCTGCAGTGGTCGATGCATCTGGACCTTCGGGATGGCGCGGAAGGAGAACCGCTGTTACAGCCGCAGCAGGTTCTGATGGAGGTCAAAATCCAGGGCGCGATGCGCCCGGATATGGCCCGGGCGCTGAGCGAAAGAGGTGTCTTTCCGGCATCCTTTTCCAAGTACGGGGAAGGTTTTGCGCGGTACTACAAGGCGGCGATGCAGAGCCGCCGCACCTTATCCTGGCTGGCGGAGCAGACCTGGCGGAACGCCTGGGATACCTTCGGGTGCCCGGCCTGCGAACACGATGGTCCGGGAGAGACATGGCAGAGAACGGACCGGCCGGGAAACAGGTGGCAGCATCAGACACAGAATACAGGAGGACTCATCTATGCTTAATACGATATTTTCATCCGTGATCACAGCCGGAACGATCACACCGGCATCCTTTTTCCTTTCGACCGCCGTGGCATTCGCGCTCGGACTCTGCATTGCGCTCTGCTCACTGCGGATGCAGGAGCATTCGCAGAGCTTTGTGATCACGCTCGCGCTGCTTCCCATGATTGTCGAGGTTGTCATCATGCTGGTGAACGGCAATCTCGGAGCGGGCGTTGCGGTCGCGGGTGCCTTTTCCCTGGTCCGCTTCCGCAGCGCACAGGGGACCGGGCAGGAAATCACGCAGGTGTTTCTTGCCATGGCGGTTGGACTCGCGGCCGGCATGGGATATCTGACTATCGCGGCGATCCTCACCGGTTTTGTGCTCTGTGCGTCCATGCTGCTGTATCGCTGCGGCTTCGGGACCGGAAACCACAGGGAGAGGACGCTGCGCGTCACCATTCCAGAGACGCTGGATTTTGAAGGGGTATTTGACGATCTGTTTGCAAAATACACGGCCAGCGCAGAACTCATGGATGTCCGGACGACGGGCATGGGATCGCTGTACCGTCTGAGTTACCGGATTGTGATGCGGGACGGTGTCTCGCAGAAGCAGATGATCGATGAGATGCGGGCACGAAACGGCAATCTGGAAATTGTCTGCTCCAGGGAAGTCCGCACGCAGACCGGGGAATTGTGATAGAAGATGAGGTATGGATTATGAAAATACAGTCTGTGATGAAACTTCTGGCAGTGATGATGTCGGCACAGCTTGTGATGACAGGCTGCGCCAGTGCGGGCTCCGGCAGCGCGGATGGCAGTGTGGTAAGTCAGGCAGCCGCGGACAGTACCGCCGGAGACGCTGATACTGCGCAGACGGAGGAAGGTCTGCTGGTGAAGCTGGCGGACCTCGATCTGGAGGAGCAGTTCTCGGACCGGGATCAGGACGCTTCTTATGATAAAGCGACAGCCACGAGCATCACGCTGCAGGGCGACACCGCCAGCGCGTCAGGAGACGGCGTGACGGTGGATGGCTCTACGATCACGATCTCGGCGGCGGGAACCTATCTCGTCACCGGCGAACTGGATGGCGGGCAGATCGTCGTCGATGCCGGGGACGACGACAAGGTACAGATTGTGCTCGCCGGCGCCTCGATCACTGCCGGGGAGAACGCGGCAATTTTGATAAGGAATGCGGACAAGGTCTTCCTGACGCTCGCGGATGGCACCACAAACACGCTCACGGACAGCGGAGAGGCGTATGTGCAGCCGGAAGACCTGGAACAGACGGTGGACGGTGTGATTTTTGCCCTGAGTGATCTGACCCTGAACGGCAGCGGGACACTTGAGGTGACCGCGAAGACAGGACATGGCATCGTCTGCAAGGATGATCTGGTGATCACGGATGGGACTAGTCACATCACGGCAGCAGGCAAGGGACTTGCGGCGAACGATTCCATCCGTATTCTGGATGGGACATTTGACATCGATGCGGAAGACGACGCCATCCATACCAGCAAGGACGACACCGAGGGAAAGGGCTATATTTTCATTCAGGGCGGAACGTTCCAGCTCTCGTCGGGAGATGACGGCATTCACGCGGCGACAGCGCTGATCATCCAGGGCGGTGATATTGATGTGACAGAATCTTATGAGGGTCTCGAGGGGGATTCCGTTGATATTCTGAGTGGGACGATCACGATTGCCGCCTCGGATGACGGGATTAACGCCTCGTCGAATGCAAGTTCCCGGAATGAGGGGAACGGCGGAGACGGGCCGCAGGGAGCCGGTGGGCCGCAGAATGGCACCCGGCCTCAGGGAAAGGATGGCGCGCGGGAGATGGGCGGAGGAATGAGCTCGGATCCCTATGCGTACATCCGGATCAGCGGCGGCACGATCGTGGTCGATGCGGATGGCGACGGTCTTGATTCAAACGGATCGCTTTACATCGACGGCGGCAGCGTGAC
>ONQW01000042.1 GCA_900320025.1 uncultured Lachnospiraceae bacterium | reverse complement strand
CGCAGCCCGGTTTACTCCTCCTCAAACGGCCTGTTCAGCGCCTCCGTCCCCGGCAGGACGAACCGCCCGTCCCGGATGATCGGAGTCCTGCTCCCGTCCGCGCGCACCGCCGTGTACTCCCCGAGCTCATCGTAGGGAATCGTGATATCCGTGTGACAACCAAAATACGCGCCCTCTGGATCCTCCTTCCTGCGGCAGGAGACAGAGTTCTCCTTCGCCACAATCTCCTTCCCGTCCGGGTTAAACGTGCGGTTGTCCTCCTCATTCGAATAGCAGGTATCCCCGACCGCGAAGTGCGGTCCGGTCTTCTCCGCGATCAGGATCGGCAGCTTTGCCTCCATGCCGAATTTGCGCGCCAGCACAAACGCCGTCGTGTTCGTGCCGATTGCGCATTCTCCCATCGGCAGCCCCGTGTGATGGAACAGAATATTCTCCTCAATGTACCTGCGCCCCTGCGCCGGATCGGCAAAATTCGCACAGCCGTAATCGGTCACGCGTCCGTCCTCGAAGCGAAGCCACAGATCATCAAACCGCAGCCCCTCCAGGTACACGCTGCTCACCTGCAGCAGTCCATGGGTTCCCTCCAGCACCGGCGTGGTGAAGACCTCCCCAACCGGAATATTCACATCCGCCACACAGTTCTCGAAAATGGCCTGATGCGCCGGATCCGTCAGCGGAAACAGCTTCACCGAAAGGTCTGTCCGGTTTCCATGGCAGCCCTTCACCTCCACGTGATCCGCCTCATTCAGCGCATCGATGAGACGCGCCTGCATTTCCTGATACTGATGATAATCCAGCGTGTTGATCCGGATCACCGCGTCAAAAATTTCAGCATAATGCGCCGGCGTGTCCGCGATCGACGGCAGTGGAAAATCGATGATCGTGAAACTCCGCTCCTCCGCCACTACAGCCTTCGCGTAGAGCATATAAGCCTTCGTATTGAACGACGCAGAGATCCCCGTCTGCGTTTCATCGTATGAAATCCTGCTGGGACTGTCGGCCGGTGTGAACGGCGCCCCGCCGAACACCTCCAGCACTGCCGGCCCCGCGTAGAATTTTGCATCCGGGAGATGCTCATATGCCTCGGAGAGCGCCTCGATGCGGCGCCCTGCGAGCGCGCGGTCCAGCACCAGCGCGTCGTCCTCCCGGTGATCGAAACGCAGCTGCGGATTCGCATCCGCCCCTGCCCAGCCGACCCGCTCGGAGAGATGACGCCGGAACAGCGTCGGCACCTCGAACGGCGCCGCCGTGCGCAGACCCATCCGGTCAAAATTTTCAAACGCCCGCCGCATCATCCGCTCAAACCCCAGATGATAGTACACACTGCAGAACTGCTTTTTGGACAGATCCTTCCCCGTCACAGCGAAGCCCGTCCGATACCCCTCCGTAAACGTATCGGCACAGAGCGCAAGCTTCTCCTCCGGAAGATCGCGCAGAAAAGACGCAGCGCCCGTCTCATCCGCAGTGACATACTCCCCGTAAGCATAGAGATACCGCGTATCCGACAGATCCGCTCCCCGCACGATACGGCAGGCGAGCGAATCATCGTCCAGGAGACTTATCCTCTGCTCATATTCACTCTCATACTCCGCGTAATCAGACAGATAATCCCTCAACCTTCCCCTCAGATCCTTTGCCGATGGCAGCGCCGGCGCCGCTGCCGTGAACGCTCCGTACACCTCCAGAAACAGCTCATACCGGATCAGCGCGTGCGCCGCCGCCCCCTGATACAACAGAGAAATCACCGACCGCATCTCATACGCAATCGCACAGAGCACCGGCCCGTACTCACCGCCGAGCTCCTGTGCCGCATACCCCGGATTCACGAAACTCTCCCCATAATGCTCCGGCAGCACATCCTCATACAGCGCCCGGTTCCTCGCCGCAAGCTCCCCCTCCTCCGCCGCATCCTGACCGCCGCGCGCCAGAAAATCCCGCTCCTCCAGCGCCATAACCAGAAACTGCGCCGTCCTGCGGAAATACTCCGCAAACACCGGCGCAGCCTTCAGCCTCTCCATACACTCCTCCGGTACCTCCCGGATTCTCCCACTGGCGAGAGCGAAACGCTCCGCCTCCACCTCATCCATTCCATCTTCCCTGTAAAACATCCATGCCTCCCGAATTGTCCCTTCACCTCAGCCCCAGATACATCACTCCCGCGCCGGCCAGCAGCACCGCGCCGTTCAGCGCCATCCCGAGATACGAGAAGAAATAGTAAATATCCCGCTCCTTGCGCGACAAAATCGCGATAATCAGCCCGACTAACGCCATGACAATACACAGGAAAAAGGCCGTCGCGTACCGCGGCGTTGCCTGCCCGCCGTTCCGGAACGTGAGATACACCGTCACACATGTGAACGTCGCTGCAATCGCCCCGAGACAGTCGCTCATCAGCGCCCGCATCGACATTTTTTTGCTTGTAAAAAGATGTTTCTTCCGCTTGACTGGCTGAACCACGTTCCTGCTCTCCTATGTGGATTGTCCCTGACAAAATCCCCGCCTCCGCGAATATGACGCTCCTCACGCCCTCGCGCCGTACTCCGCGTAGTAGGCATCCAGCGCCGCGTTCATCTTCTCGTCGATCAGCAGTTCCCCATCAATAGAGTTCTTCGACAGATACTCCCGCACCTCAGCCATCGTCACAATCGCGTGCGCCGGGAATCCGTACCTGTCCTTAATATCCTCGAGCGCGCTCTTCTCCGTGTCGATGCCCTTCTCCTGACGGTCGAGCGAAACCATCAGCCCCAGAATGTCAACATCCGCCTGCGCCCGCAGAATCGGAACCGTTTCTGCCATGGAGGCGCCGGATGTCGTCACGTCCTCGATGATCACAACACGGTCCCCGTCGTGCAGTTTGCTGCCGAGCAGAATCCCCTTGTCGCCGTGATCCTTCACTTCCTTCCGGTTCGCACAATACCGGATGTCTGCACCATACAGCGTGCTGAGCGCCATGACCGTCGCGACCGCCAGCGGAATTCCCTTGTATGCCGGCCCGAACAGCACGTCAAACTCCAGCCCGTACGTGTCGTGAATCGCCCGCGCATAAAACTCCCCGAGCCTCGTGAGCTGGAACCCGCTCTGATACAGCCCCGCATTCATGAAGATCGGCGACTTTCTCCCGCTCTTCAGCGTAAACTCACCGAACCTCAGAACATCGCTGTCCACCATGAACCTGATGAAGTCCTGCTTGTAATTTTCCATCGCCATCCCCCGCGCCGCACTCCCGGCGGCATCCGTTCCACTCAATTCCGTAAAAATCCGTGCTTCACCGGATCTCAATGCCGGCGCCGCGCAGCGCTCCCTGAATATCCTCAATCATATCCTCCGCAGCGGCACGCGCGGCCTCCGCGAACCGCTCCGGCCCAAATTTGCTATATGCGTCCTTCTTGTAGGCAGCAATGATTCCACGCGAGGAATTCACAATGGCACCGAGCCCGTCCTCGCGGAAGAAATGAACCAGGTCAGAGCCCTTTCCGCCCTGTGCGCCGTAACCGGGCACCAGAATATAGGCGTGCGGCATAATTTTGCGGAGTGCCCTGCCTTGCTCCGGGTATGTCGCGCCGACTACCGCGCCGACATTGCTGAATTCGCCGTCCATGGACAGGCGTCCCCACTCCTCGACCTTTTCGCCCACGACCTCATACAGCGGCCGGCCGTCCTCCGTCTTCAGATCCTGGAACTCGCCGCTGCTCGGATTCGATGTCTTCACCAGCACGAAAATGCCGCGGTCATTCTGATTGCAGACCTCGATGAACGGCTTCACGCCGTCACTTCCGAGGTACGGATTCACGGTGGCAAAATCCTCGTCGAACACGCGGCTGCTGCTCCCCGCGACCTCGATCCTCCCCAGATGCGCGATCGCATACGACGCCGAAGTCGAGCCGATATCGCCGCGCTTCACGTCGCCGATCACAATCAGCCCCTTCTCGCGCGCATACCGGACCGTGCGCCAGAATGCCTTCAGTCCCGGGATGCCGAACTGCTCGTACATCGCAATCTGCGGCTTCACAGCCGGAATCAGATCCGCCACCGCATCGATGATATCCTTGTTGAAATGCCAGACCGCCTCCGCGGCGATCTCCAGATCGTCCTCGTACACCGCGTCGCGGTTTTTTACCGCCTGCCTTGCTTCCTCAACCAGCTCCTGGGGAATGAAACTCAGATTCGGGTCAAGACCTACCACCACAGGTGCTCCGGTCCGGCGGATTCCATCAATCAGCTTCTGAATCATATTGCCTCCAAAATGAGATTTTATCAGTTCATGATACTCTGTCCATCCTGCCGCTCACCGCGTCCGCAGGAAAATTGCCTCCCGCTGCGCCTCCGTATCCTCGGGATACTGCTTCAAATACGACTCGATCAGCGCCGCCGCCTTCTCAAAATCGCCGAGCCGTTCGTAGGCGACGATCTCATTGAAGCGCAGGCTCTGCATGATGGTGTTCCCGGTGATCTTTTCACCCGTCTGGAACGCCGTCAGCGCCGCCTTCGGATTGTTCAGCTGCAGCCGGCACAGCCCCAGCTGATTATAAATCTCCGCGTGCGTCTGGTCACTTGCCAGATACTTCTCGTACGTGTCCGCCGCATAATCGTGCGACCCCAGCGCCTCGTAGGTCTGCCCGAGCAGCAGCGTCGTCCGGTAGCTCCCGTTCTCCGCCTTGCCCGCCTTCTCCAGACTCGCCTTGGCGCTGTCATAATCGCCGAGATAATAGTACATGCGCCCCTTGTCATAATCCGACATCGAGGCCGACTTGTCCAGCGCTTCCTTCAGATACGCCTGTCCCTTCTCCTCCTGCCCGTATGACTTCATCGTCTCGTAGGCTGCGATCATCCCGTCAAAATCCGTGGGTGCGAGCTCGATGGCTTTCCGGAAATCCGCGTCCGCGGCATCCGCATCTCCCTCCGCGAGATCCACCGTCGCCCGGAGCCGGTGTCCCTCCACGCTCTCCGGCCGCATCGCCAGGATCGCGTTATAAACATCCCTCGCGTCCTCATTGCGCCCGAGCTTGAAATAACAGGACGCGAGATAAAAGTTGATGTCAAAATCACAGTCGTCCGGGATACCGGAGCTCTTAGTAAGCGCTTTCTCCAGATACTCTGCGGCGCTTTGATAATCTCCCATCCCCATCTCGGCGATGCCGAGCGCCCGGAACAGGCTGCGCGAATGCTCTCCGTCCTTCTCCGCCGCCTCGAGCGTCTTCACCGCTCCCTCGAAGTCCCGGTCCCCGATGGCAAGCATCGCGTTCGACACCGCATCCGACTCCCGCGCGCCGGCACAGCCCGAGAGCAGAATCATCGCTCCAAGCAATACCGCCGCGGCACGCAGCCCATGTTTGCCTCTTCCAGTCATCCGCTCACCTCCCATCTCCACCTCACCGGCATCCTGCTCACCCCATAGCCGCTTCATCCGCTCCGGCATAAGCCTGATCCGCCGCAGCTCTTCACCGTGCCTGCGCCTCCGCGGCTTTCTTCCTCCCGATCGGAATCTGGGCAAAAATCGTTGCCAGAAACATCAGCGCACATCCCAGCCCCTCCTGCACCGACAGCGTCTGGTGCAGAATCAGCCAGCCCGAAATCACCGAGATCACCGACTCCAGAGACATGATCAGCGACGCCACCGTCGGATCCTGTCCCTTCTGCCCGACAATCTGCAGCGTGTACGCCACGCCGCTCGAGAGAATCCCCGCGTAGAAAAGCGGGAACCATCCCTCAAGAATCCCACCGATCTCAGGCTTCTCAAACATAAAACTCAGGATCACCGAGATCACCGTCGTCGTGACAAACTGCATCAGCGACAGCTCCACGCCATCGCAGAACCTGCAGAAATAATCCACGCATGTAATCTGGCAGGCGAAGAAGAACGCACACAGAATCAAAATCAGATCATACCTTCCGATCTCCACGGAGCCGCCAAAGCAGAGAAAATACAGTCCAAGCGCCGCGATCAGCACACTGATCCAGATCCGGAGACTCGACTTGCCCGTCAGAAAAAAGGCGAGCACCGGGACAAGCACGATGTACAGATCCGTGAGAAATCCGCTCTTTCCGACATCCGTGCCCACAAGGCCGATCTGCTGCAGCGTGGATGCCGCCGTCAGAAATGCTCCCGTGCAGAGTCCTCCGAGCAGCAGCTTGCTCCTGCTGTAAACCGGCACATTCCGGTCTCCCTCCGCGATCCGCCTGTCCCGCGCGTGCTTCCGCACCAGCACCAGCGGCAGAAGAAACAAAACCGCCAGGACACTCCGAGCCGCCTGAAACGTGACCGGCCCCATATAATGATTTCCTTCACTCTGTGCCACAAACGCGGTGCCCCAGATCAGCGCCCCCAGACACAGATATAATCCATTTCTCAGCCTCATGCTTTACCGCTCCGGCCCTTCTTTCTCCCGCACTGCTCCTGCCATGTCGATGACATCCACATCGCCCGGCGCCGCGCCTTACCGCCTCGGCTCCTCCTCGTCAAACACGGCGGTGACATAATACCCGCGCTCATTCTCACGCACGTCCGTCACCACACCCTCCCGCGACTTCAGCCGCTGATTCAGCGGAATATTTCCGCTCATCGCGAGTGACGGCGCGATCGTGTAATAATAATTGGACGGAAGCACACCCTCCGTGATCTGAACCTTGTCTCCCTTATGAAGCAGCCCTTCCCGCTCCATCTTGAATTCAATCGTTCTCATAATCTGATATCCCTGCAAAACAAATTACTTGTTTCCTCACGCAAAACAAATCACTTGTTTCATCGCACAGAACAAATCGCCTGCCTCATCATATCACAAACGGGCATGCCCGGCCCGTTCCCGATGCCGCTCCGCCCTGCTGATGCCGGACCCTCTACCCCTGTGCTGCACTGTCTTCCGTCACACCGTCACCCGCTGTTCCACCAACGGCCGCACTGCCGTCCGCCGCACCGTTGTTTGCCGCGCCGCTCGTCGTCTGAATTCCCCGCGTCAGCAGAAACGCGTGCCACTTCTCATATTCCGATGCATACAGATGAATTCCGTCCCCGGTCATATCCGCCTGCAGATTGCCGTCCGCATCACATAGGACCGAATTCATATCAATATAGAAAATATCATGCCCGTTCGCGAGCGTCGCCACTGCGGTGTTCCGCTGCACCACGATCGTGTTGGAGAACACATTGCTCGTCGAGCTCAGCTTCTCCGACACATGCATCATCCCCTCGATGAAAATCACCGCGTCCGGCTGCGCCTCCCGTATCTTCGCCAGAATCTCCCGGTAATTATCGTAGTACTTTTTCGTCGTTCCGATGCCGAGCTCATTGATTCCAAGCGAAATATATATTTTGCCAAATGTTCGTCCCGCGAGGACCTCATCCATGGATTTCTTTGCGGCATCCTTCCCCGGCTCATAATAATTCACTTCTTTGTCCCAGAAGTTGTAGACCGAGAGCCCCTCCTTCGAGGCAAAATACGTGCTCTTCTGCATGGATGTGAATCCGTGCAGTCCCTCCGTTCTCGAGTCGCCGATGATCAGTGCATCCGCCAGATACGAGTCGTCCACGTCCGTGAACAAATAATAATCCCCGTTCTGCGCGAAAGTTCCCTCCGTATCCGTGTTGTAGACCGTGTCGTCCGGCGAGAGATAATGCTTGTCAGCAAGACCGTAATCCTTCGCCTCCACGACCTTGTCATTCACCTCTGCCGGCATGTGATCGGCATGAATATAGGTCGGATTGCTCTCCTTCGCCTTCTGCAGTGCCGCCGCGGCTGCATCCCCGTCTTCCGTCGCCGCAGATCCCGCTGCGCCAGACGCTCCGCCGTCCGACGAGCCGGCCGCGTCATCGCCTTGACCGCCTGCTCCGCTGCTGCCGTCGCTTCCGGAAACTTCAGCCTGTTCATCTTCGCCGATGCCGTCTACGGCACCAGCCGCGTCGACTCCATTTCCGTCTTCCGTCGCCGCGCCAGATGCCCCAGCACCCGAAGAGCCGTTTACCGCGCCGCTTCGTCCGTCCAATCCGCTGCTGCCGTCGACGTCCGCCACGGCTGCGTCAGCCCCATCCGCCTCTCCGGCCTCGCCGCTTCCGTCATGCCCCGTTTCCTCTGCATACACCTGCCACGGCCAGACACCGTCGTGAATCCGCTCCATCCCGGTGAGCAGCAGAGGCTCCTCCACCGGATTCCAGTCCGAGATATCATAAATTTTGCCGATGCCCGGAATCATCAGCGCCACGAACAGCGCCGCCGAAATCACGACCAGCAGCACAAGCGGAGTGCGCCGCATCCCGCGGAATAATTTGCGAAAACGATTCTTCATATAACCTCTGTATCGATTCAGACATCAGCCGGATGGGTATCTCAGCAGTCCTGCCGGCAGTTCTCCTGCCATCAAAGATCTTTCCGTCTCAATAGCTGAAATACATGAACGCGTTCGACCCGCTGTTCGCGCTGACGTAAACAGACATCCAGAATAAAGCGAGCAGCAGCACAAGCATCGCCGGGTGCTTCCGGTGCTTCCAAAACCACTCCGACACCGCCGGAATGCACAGCACCGCGGAGGCGATAAAGAGCGGCCATGTCAGCTTCGCGTACTTCACGAAATCCCCGTTCTCCATGCCCGCCGCGCTGGCGTGCACCAGGAACGGAAACAGCCGGCTGAAATAAATCCGCAGCTGCGTCATATCCGGGATGGCGAAGATCACCCACGTCAGCGGAATGAGCAGAAACACGTGAAGATGCCCAAGGAACGGGAAGCGCCGCAGCAGCCCCCTGACCACAAACTTCTCCCACACGATCAGCACAAACAGGACGAGTCCCCAGATCACATAATTCAGCGTGCCGCCGTGCCACAGCCCCGTGACCAGCCACACCAGGAACAGATTGAAGATCGTCCGGCCCGTCCCGCCGCGGCTCCCGCCGAGCGGAATGTACAGATAGTCGCGGAACCACGCGCCGAGCGTCACGTGCCAGTCCCGATAGAACGATGTGATGTTCGGACTCGCGTACGGGTGGGCAAAATTCCGCACAAACGGGAACCCCAGCATCATGCCGACGCCCGCGGCCATCATCGAATATCCCCAGAAGTCAAAATACAGCCGGAACGTGTAGGCATAAGCCCCCATCCACGCGAGCGGCGTCGAGATACTCGCATACCCGATCGTGGAGAGCGCGTTCCAGAGATACTCGATGCGGTCCGCCAGCAGTACCTTCATCGACAGTCCGATGATAAAACAGATCAGCCCGTCCTCAATGCCGTCCGCGTGTACCCGACGGCCGTGCCCGACAATATCGCTGTGCCCGACGACATCCGCCGGCACCGCGTGCCGCGGCCGGTGCGCGTGCGACGCATGCCCCGGCATCAGCTCCCCGCCGACCCGGTCCGTAAACCCGTCGCTGTAGCGCATGATCGGCCCCTCCGTCACCTGCGGAAACATCGTAAAATACGCCGCCGCGTCGATGAACGCCGGGGAACGCGGAATCACACCGCGGTACAGATCCGCCTCATACGAAAGCATCTTGAAAATGTAGAACGACAGCCCCAGCGGAAGCAGAGTCGCGTCTACCGTGAGCGAGGCAATTTTGCAGCCGATCAGGACGCCGCCATTCAGCAGAATGGCGAGAAACAGCCAGACCGTGCCCGCGCGCCCTCTCTTCCCGATCAGCCTCCCGATGAGCCAGTCCGCCACCGTGAGAAAAAGCAGCAGCACAACAAAATGCGGTTCTCCCACGGCATAAAAGACCATGCTGCCGAGAAAGAGAATCGCATTCCGGTACTCTGCCGGGGTGACATAATACAGAACGAGAAAGACCGGGAGGAAACGAAATATAAATCCAAGGCCGGAAAAAACGACCATTCTTCTCGCGTGCTCCTTCCTTGTCAGTTGCCGCCCGCACTGGTCGTGCCGCCGGCTGTGCTCCGTCCCGTTCCGGAGGAACTGCCGGACGCGCTGTTGCTGTCTGTCTTCTCCGACTGATTCTTCAGCAGAGAAATCTCCTGAATCCTCGTCTCCGCGTTGGACGCATACGACGTCCTCGCAAAATCCGTCTGCACCTGGCTGAAGTACTGCTGGGCCTTCGTCAGATTGTCCGCGTACTTGCTCTTGTCCGCCTCGTCCGCGTCGCGGTACTGCAGATAATATGAGTCGGCCAGGTAGTAGAGCGACGCCGGATAACTCTCGTCGTTCTCCTTGTCCCCGTACCGGATTGCAAGCGCGAGATCCGTGATCGCCGTGTCAAAATCCTGCCCTTCGTAGGCCTGATATCCCGTCCGGTAATAATGCTGCACCAGCGACGGCCGGACGATTCCAATCAGCGTCTCGTACAGATTCTTGTACTCCTCGCTGGCCGTCTTCTGCTCCGTGTCATAATCGATATCGGCAAAACACTGCCCGATGGTGTCAAGATCGCTTGCATCCGTCAGATACGCGTTGGCTGCCTTGAACAGCTCGTCACTCGCCGTCAGCGAATCAGACGCCTCCTTGTAGGTTTTGACCTTGTCCTCCAGATCCTCGTTCTTGCTCGTGAGATCGTCGATCTGCTGCTTCTGCTCGCTGATCGTCGCCGTCTTGTTGTCCGACTGCTCGGAGACAATCTTGAGCTGCGCCGCCGCGTCCTCGCGGACCTTCTGGACCTGCGCCGGCAGCACGAAAAAGCCCACCACCGCGGCACCGACCAAGAGCCCGATGCCGATGTTGAGGAGCGTCATCGGGAGCGATACGCCCGCCGGCTCCAGCGAAGGACTGCGCCCGTTCGCCGGCTGAATGATCGTCTCGTTTCCGTCGCGGTACATCACCACGCCGCTGTTCTGCTCCGGCTCCGGCTTTTTCTGTTCCTGCTCCTCCGGAAGCCTACGCTCCTGGATCTCTGCCTGATACCGCAGCGTCGTCGGATTGCCCACATCCTGTCTGGCGCAGTAGGCAAGCTCCTTCTCCGCCCTGCCGTACTCCCCCGCTTCTATATAGAGGAGCGCCAGCAGCTGCCTGGCGCGCAGATATTTTGGATTGTACTGCAGCACCTTCTTGAGCTGGATCACCGCCAGGTCAAGGCTGCCGTTCTGACAGTATTCCAGCGACTTGTTGTACTTGCGGATCGCCGTGTCATACGCCTTGAGCCGGTTCTGATCGCTCTGTACCTCCTTGATGTACGAGACCGCGCGGTTCTGCTTGTCCTGCAGATTCGAGCTGATCACCCACTCCGCGAGTGCCTGCGCCACCTCTCCCGTCTCAAAATAAATGAGCCCGAGCAGATTCCGGGCATCGATATTGTACTTGTTGAATGCCAGACTCTGGCGCAGCGCATCCGCCGCACTTCCGAGATTCCGGACCCGCGCGAAATCAAGCCCTTCATTATAGAGCCGATTTGACGCGTAAATGATCTTCTTATATTTGCGGACATCCGCGCCGCAGTTCGGGCACACATCCGCCGATGTGAGCTCACTGTCGCAGTTATAGCAGAACATCAATCTCTCTCCCTGAATGGATGGTATGCTTTTTCCCTCTGAGATATATCAGCGCTGACCTTACCCGGGCAGCCCGCTCTCTGCATGATACGCTCTCCTCTGAGACGTATCAGCAATGCCTTGCCTGAGCAGCCCGCTCCCTGCATGATACACTCTCCTCTGAGACGGCATCTGGCAGTGCTTAAACCACACCGGCCCTGTGCCGTCTCCGCATCTCTTCTTCACGCGTGATGAGATGAAGACGGTCTTTTCGCACTCTTCTTGTCGTCCTTCATGATCCCGAGCACCACGTCCGCCATATCCGTGAAGTCCTGATTGTAGATCGCGTCCGCCGACTCCCCGATCTCCAGACTCTTCTTAAAATTCTTGATTTCCTCGTCAAATTTAATCATCGGTATTCTCCCACCGCTGCTTACTTCTCTAGACACCAGATTCCTGATTTGCTCGCCCCGCACAGCTCCTT
>ONQW01000079.1 GCA_900320025.1 uncultured Lachnospiraceae bacterium | reverse complement strand
CTGCTTCTGGACTGCACTGCTCTGCTGCTGAGGTATCTTTCCGCTCCGCTTCAGCCTGTCTCTTTCCATGTCTGCATCCGGGACCGGCTGCGGCATATCGTCAGCTCTCCGGACACGGGCACCCGTTTCTCCCGGAAGCGCGCCTTCCACCCCGCCGAGCGCCTGCAGCACCCCGCAGCCAAGCACGCCCAGGACGATGGCTGCGAGCGACTGTACCGTAAAATAGGACGCCATCAGCGGCTGCGCATCTCTGTGGAGGAATGGCAGGAACATACATGACAGCGTCCCCGCCCCCTCCGAGATGCTTCCGGTGCGGAACAGAGCCATGCTGACGATCCACACGAGATCCGTGTAAATCACACCGAACACACGGTGCCGGTCCAGGAATTTGCGAAAACCGAGCCGTTCCAGCGAAACAAACATGCCATGCCACAGGCCCCAGAGGACAAACGCCCATCCGGCTCCGTGCCACAGGCCAGTCAGGGCGAAGACAATCATCAGATTGCAGATGGTCCTGCGCTTTCCCCGCCTGCTTCCGCCGAGTGGAATGTACAGATAATCCCGGAAGAAAGCCCCCAGCGTGATATGCCAGCGCCGCCAGAACTCCGTGACCGACCCGGACAGGTAGGGATACCGGAAATTCTCCGGTATCGTGAAGCCAAGCATCCGCCCGAGACCGATGGCCATGTCCGAATAACCGGAAAAGTCATAATAAAGCTGCAGCGCATACAGCGAGGACCCGAGCCAGGCCGCCGCTCCGTCCAGCTGCGCCGGCACGGCAAAGATCCGGTCCACACTCATCGCAATCAGATCAGATAAAATTGCCTTCTTCCCAAGCCCGTAGAGGAAGCGCCGGAATCCCTCCGCAAATTCCACTCTCGTCACCGCACGCGCCGTCAGCTGCGCCTCTGCGTGCATGTAGGGCTCGATCGGGCCGCTTATAATGCGCGGAAAGAATGCCAGATACAGCGCGAGCTTCGCGGGATCCTTCTGTGCCCTGACCCTGCCGCGGTAAAGGTCGATGATATACGTCAGTGCCTGAAAGGTAAAGAAAGAAATCCCGAGCGGCTGCAAAATACCGGTTCCACCCTGTGCGAACCGGTCTGCCAGCCGCCCCGCTCCGATGCCGGCGAATCCTCCCGGAAGGATCCGGTCTGCCGCGCCGAGTACAAAATCCGCATACTTGAACACACCGAGCACGCCGAGATTGCACAGAACCGCGAGCACCAGCACCGCCCGCGCCGCACCAGTCCTCTCCAGCGCCAGACCGAACAGGCCAGCAGGAGCACCAGATGATCCGGGTCTCCCCACGCATAGAACAGCAGACTGATCAGGAGCAGCAGTGCATTCTGAAGCCGCGTGCGGCGGACAAGCGCCGTCAGCAGACAGATCGCGGGCAGCGCCGCCCACAGAAAGAGCATTGACGAAAATTCCATACCATACCTACATCCTGTGCCGCGTTCTCTGCGGCACCCGCCATCAGCGATTCACCCGGTTATACCGATTCTGTCATGGCTTGCCGCAAGGATATGCCGGCAGAAGCAGCCCGTCGGCAGCGGTGTTCTCCATCAGCGGTTCACCCGGATATACCGGTTCTGGTTCGTGTACACCGAAGGAATCGTGAACTTCCACTGTGAGGCGCCCTTTCCGTCCTCTCCCAGCTTCGTAAATCCCATGCGGCCATAAAAATCCTTCACCATCGCATTCTTGGCGGTCGGATAATAGTATCCGAAGATCTGGCGGATATGACGGCGGCTGCACTCGGCGACCAGCGAATCCATCATCGCGTACTCCATATCCCGCTTCAGCACACGGCAGCTCATGAGCCACAGATCGATGAGCAGCGCCTTGTCGCCCGTCTCTGCCGGCCTGCCGCCGTTCTTCCGGAGCGTCTCCTCGTCGTCCGTGACCGTCATCGCCTCACTGCCCACAATCAGCGACACGATGCCGTTGTCCCCGAACCGGTCCTCCAGTCTCCCGTACAGCGTGACGGTCTCCGGATCCTCCGCCGCCCGGGCAATCTCCGGCTCCGTGAACCGCTTCGTCGTCAGATTGAACTGATTGCTTTTATTCGTAAGCTGCGTAATTCTCGCGTAGTGCACCGGCTCGAACGGTCTGATCTCCGCCCGCATCTCCAGCGATTTCAGATATTCCCCGTAGTCCGCAAAATTCGTCTGCGCCTTTTTGCGCTCCGCATTCGCCCGGTACATCTCGCTCTTCTTCGCGTCCTCCGCCGAGAACGTCGTCACCTCGAAATACCCCGCGTGGTCCAGCACGCGGATGTAATTCTCCGGCCGCGGTCCGTCCGCGGCGCCGTTCTCCGTGATCTCCGGCACGGCCGCGCCAGGCACCTGCTGCCGGATGATCTCTCTCTCCGCCGGATTGTCGTCCACGAACACCATGCTGTCCGCACCGATGTTGAGATCGCCCGCAATCGCGGTAAAATTGACGCTCTTCGGCTCCCAGTTTGCGCGGATGTCCACGAAATCCTCCGGCCGCAGCACGCTCTCCGGATGCCGGAGTCCTGCGAGCGCATTCGCCTCCTCATTTTTGGAATCCACAGTCAGCAGCACGCCGATTGATTTCTGCTCCTTCAGATACGACTGAAACTCCCGGTATGTCTCCCCCAGCGCAGTCTCCTCGCCGAGCTCAATGCCATCCACGCCGTCGTCCCCGATGACGCCGCCCCAGAGCGTGTTGTCCAGGTCGAGCACCAGCGCCTTCTTGTTTTTCCCATAGATCGACTTGATGATATTGGAGACACTGAACGCCAGAAGCGGAATTGCCTTCATGGTGAGCGCGTACTTGTAGAGACTCCAGAACGCATCATCAAGCCATGCATCCAGTCCGTAGGACGCCGCCAGATAATTGATGTCGTGGAGATAGAAGTTTTCGTGCGTGTCCGCATACGCCGCAAACCGTTCGTTGAGCCGGTTCACGAAGCGCACCCGCCCGCGGTAATCCGAAGCATCGCGGTTTCCCTCGAGCCGCCACGCCGGATATTCAAAATTATTCTGAATGATCGGGCAATGGAACCGTTCCGTGAGTTTTTCCCACATCCCGGTAAACCGGTCCGCCGTGCGGTCGAGCAGGGTCTCCACATCCTCCCGGGACATGGACATCTCAGGCAGCTCCTTCAGGTTCCGGTACGTGGTGTGAATATAAATCACGTCCGGTGCGAAGCTGTCCAGCGTCTCATTGCCGAACATAGCGTCCTCATAGTACTGGGCATACTCCGACTCATAAAACTCCGGCTCAATTCCCTGCCGCAGCAGAAATATCTCCATCATACGGATGATGTCGTGGGTTGTCGATCCGCCTAGTACCGCAATCTTCTTGTGTATGCGCGGCGTCCCGTCCGCAAGCAGTTCCCGTCTGATGCGCCTCGAGCGCTTCAGCATATCATCCGGATCAAAAGGATAATTGTTCATGATCTTTTCCCCTGTGCCTTTTCCGTGTACCTTTTCCCTGTGCCTTTTCCGTGTACCTTTTCCCCGTGCCTTTTTCCTTTACCTTTTCCCTGGTCTTTGCAGAGACATTGATGGATTTTGATGCTGCATCGTCATTTAAGAGGCTGCTCCAAGCGGCTCCACATCCCGCCGGTACACTCTCCGGAAGAAGAGCTGGGTCAGCGTAAACGAAACTGTCTCCGCGATCAGGAAGCACCACCACACCCGGTTGACATTGCCGGTCAGTGACAGAAGATAGGCGGCCGGAATGAGCGCAATCAGCTGTCTTGCAAGAGAAATGATCAGCGAATAGAAGCTCTGTCCGAGCGCCTGGAACAGCGAGCCCATGACGATACCGAAGGCCGCGATCGGGAAATGAATGGCGATGATGCGGAGCGCCGGAATTCCCATACTCTTCATGGTGTCCGATGCGCTGAACAGATCGAGGAGCGGTCCCGGAATCACTTCCATCACAAATGTTCCGCACAGCATGATCGCCACCGCCAGCTTCACGGCAAAACGGATTGCCTCATCAATGCGCGGCCTGCTCTTTGCGCCGTAGTTGTAGGCGACGACAGGAATCAGTCCGTTATTCAGCCCGAAGACCGGCATGAAGAAGAAGCTCTGCAGCTTGAAATAGACTCCGAATACCGCGGTCGCCGTGGATGAAAACTGTCCGAGAATCCGGTTCATGAAATAGGTCATGACCGACCCGATCGACATCATCAGCACGGACGGAATGCCGACATAATAAATCTGCCCGATGATCTCCGCCTCCGGATGGAAAATGCCGGCGAAGGAGAGATGAATTTCCCGGTTATACCGGAGATTGAGCACCAGTCCCACGACTGCCGCAATGCACTGTCCGAGAACCGTAGCGTAGGCCGCGCCCGCGACGCCCATGGCAGGGCATCCGAGCAGTCCAAAAATCATGATCGGACCCATGATGATATTGACCACCGCGCCGGTCAGCTGCGATACCATGCTGTACATCGTCAGTCCAGTGGACTGCAGCAGCCGCTCAAAGGTGACCTGAAAATACGCCCCCGCCGAGATGGTCATCACAATCCCCAGATACTGGCAGCCGTACTCCAGAATTTCCGGGTCACTGGTCTGCGACGCGATAAAGGGCCGGACCACCGTGAACCCGAGCACCAGTGTCACCAGTGCGCTCAAAATCGCAAGGAAAATGCCGTTGTCAGCCGCCTTGTCCGCCCGGTCAAACCGCTTTTCTCCGAGCGAGCGCGACAGAAGCGAATTGATACCGACGCCTGTGCCCGCCGCCACGGAGATGATCAGATTCTGCATCGGAAACGCCAGCGTGACCGCCGTCAGCGCCCCCTCCGAAAGTTTTGCGACGAAGATGGAGTCCACGACGTTATACAGCGCCTGCACGAGCATGGATATCATCATCGGCACCGACATATTGATGATCAGCTTTTTCACAGGCATGACGCCCATCTTATTTTCTTTGCTTTTCTTGTTTGCCTGGCTTTCCTTACTCTCCTTGTTTTCCCCGTTACCCATCCATATATCCTTTCCTATTTCATCATCTCCATCACCCCGCCGCGGTCTGCCAGAAACTCCGGGAGTGCGTGTACCGCCGTTCCGTCCCGTTTCACCGCGGGATGCGCGTAGCAGAGCGAATTGTAGATTGCCTCCTCCACCGCTTCCGCCGCCGGTGTGAACACCTCGTTGATCCGCTCCTCCGGGAAGAGACGGATCGTTCGGAAGGACCCCTCATGACCGCTTTCACTTCCCATGCCATCCGGTTCCTCCCCGAGGTAATTTCCGTTGGAGAAACCAATCACAACGTCTCCCGACCCCGTTCCGAGGAACGACCCCGTGCGCACAAGTCCGACCTCCGCCCGCCGGATCACCCGGCCGAGCTGCCGCGCTGACAGCGGCAGATCCGTTCCGATCACCATCATGATCGAGCCGACATCCGGCGTGGAAAACGCGGCTTCACCCGCCGCGCCGCGTTTTGCCTCCGCGGCTCTCCTGCGCAGCGTCCGCTCGATCTCCCGTCCCACCGGCTCGCCGCAGATCATCAGATTCTTCAGACTTCCAAAATTCGACTGCACCAGCGCGCCGATCGTGTAGCTCTGCCCGCCGAAGCGGATGACACGGGAAGCCGAACCGATGCCTCCCTTGAGATCGCAGCAGATCGTCCCCCGCCCGGCGCCGACATCTCCCTCTGCAAAATCCGGCCCGCCCGTCTCAGCCGCCCGGATGGCCGCGAGGACCTGCTCCGCGCCGACTGCCCGCTGCGCGATGTCGCTGATCTCCGAGTCATTCGTCTCCCCGACCAGGCAGTTCACACTCCGTACCTCCCTGCCGCGGGCTGCTTCGGTCTGCAGGACATAACCCACCAGCGCATCCTGCACCCGCCCGACATTCAGCGTATTCGTGAGCGCGATCGGCGACTCGAGGCACCCAAGCTCCTGCACCTGAATTGTGCCGCTCGTCTTCCCATACCCATTGATGACATGGACCGCCGCCACAGGTTTTCTTTCATAGGCGCTGCCCTCACAGGGCAAAATCACCGTCACGCCGGTGTGCACTGCCCCCTCGTCCACCGTGCAGTGACCGACCCTCACGCCCGGGACATCCGTGATCCGGTTGTGTGCGCCTGTTTTGCCGTAGCCCGGCTTATATCCATACTCCCGAATATCCATGAAAGCCTCCACATATTTCTGATGCCAGAGTTCTCTTCTGCCCCGGCTGCGTCCCCTGCGGCGCCCCGCCTTTTTCCTGCTTCCGCGGGAGAAATGTCCGAGGGGTCTCTCCCGGGCAAGTGCATCAGGGCCGCTCGCAACAATTTTCTGTCCAGGAAAATGTCCAGGCGGTCTCTCCCCCGCGCAGTGCATCGGGACCGCTGGTGCCAATCTCCTACAGCGTGAAATACAGGAATCTCGTCACTTCAAAATAATCGCTGCTGTCATACGCAATCCGCTTGTCGTCAACGCGCTTTGCGCCCGGATACCAGAATCCCCGCTCCGCCTTCTCCAGGTCCTTGAAATCAATCTCCACATGGAACTGCTCCGGCAGTGTCATGAGGCAGCACTTCGGGTCGCGCCGGAATTGTTCCAACGCCTCCAGCATCTTCTCCCGGATTCGCTGCTGTGCGATCGCCGGCTGGAGGCTGACCGTGGCATTGCCCCACCCCTCGTTCACCGGCACGACGGTCAACGCCGGAATCAGCTCCTTGGCCTCCTCGCACAGTGCCTTGTCGCCGGCGAGGAAAATGGTCGGCACGCCGTAATAGGCCGCGAACATAGCATTGAGATCAAACTCACTCGTCCTGCGCCCGTTCACCTCGATCACCTGATTGTGCAGATTGGAGGTGTGGGAAAGATTGTTTCCCGCGGAATAGGCCCCGGAATGATACCCGGTCATCGCCGCGGCGTCGCATCCCTTCACGCCCGCCATCATATTGCCGGGAATCGTGACCCAGCCCCGGATGAGCCGGATCATCTCACTTTCCGGCAGCTCCTCCGGAATGATATTTCTGGCCGAATCATGCGCATCCTTGATGCGGATCTCATCCGTTTCGGCATTCTGGAAATATCCGGAGGACAATGCTCCGTCACAGGCAGCCCGCACCTCGCGTGTCATCTCGCGCGCGAACCGGTCGTAGCCGGGTTTGCCGATTTCCGTCTCATCCCAGTGATTGATCCCGCAGGTCCCTTCAATATCAGAACTGATGAATAGCTTCATGCCGCTCCTTCCTCCTGGCTTCTTTCCTGTCCCGTTTTTCTTTCAGCCGCCCGTCTCGATCTTTCTCCGGATGGCCTGTCCCGCCGGCGTCATCGCCAGCCCGCCGTGCCCTGTCTCGCGCAGGTCGGCCGACATCGCATGGCCGACGGTGCGCAGCGCGTCGATCACCTCATCCGGCGGAATTTTGCTGCGGATTCCCGCCATCGCCATGTCCGCGCTCGTCACCGCGTTCATCGCGCCGATGACATTGCGTTTGACGCAGGGGATCTCCACGAGGCCTGCCACCGGATCGCAGACGAGTCCGAGCAGGCCGGAGAGCGCCATCGCACACGCATGCGCCATTGCCTCCCCGCTTCCGCCGAGCAGATATACCGCAGCACCTGCCGCCATGCCCGAGGCCGAACCGATCTCCGCCTGACAGCCGCCCTCCGCGCCGGACAGGCTCGCCCGCTCCGCGATCACGCCGCCGATTCCGGCCGCCACGTACAGCGCCTCGACCATCCTCTCGTCCGGCAATGACAGTTTCTCCTGCATGGAAAGTAGAACCGCCGGCATTACGCCGCACGACCCGGCGGTCGGCGCCGCCACAATCCGTTTCATGCAGGCATTGGACTCCGCCACCTTCAGGGCGCGCTCCATCACATGAGATGTGAACTCCCCGCAGAGAAGTCCTCCGTTCTCCCGGCGCACACGGATTTTGTCGGCGTCTGTTCCGACAAGGCCGCTGGCAGAATGAAGCGCCGGGTCATAGTCCCGGTCCGACGCCTTCATGGCGTCCCAGATCTCCGTCATCCTCGCAAAGGAAGCCGCCTCATCCAGCGCCTCCTCCCGGCAGTCATCAAGCTGCACCGTCTTCCAGAACGGCAGATGCGTCCTGCCGCACTCTGCCAAAATTTCTTCCAGAGAATGAAACATATTCCTACTCCATGCAGTATTTTTGCGTCGCCGCAGAACAATCACAACAGGCTATAGTAGGTGACCTTCTCCACGCCCTCGAGATGTTCCAGCCAGTGCACCGATTCCTCCGGCACCTCCTGATCGCACTCGATGACCATGACGGCATGCCCGCCGCGCCCGGAGCGATAAAGCTGCATCGTCGCGATGTTGACCGATTTATGCTGCAGCATCGACGTGACCTCCGCCACGTGCCCGGGCTGATCCAGATTGTGCACAATGAGCGTCGGAAGATCGCCGCTGAAATTGGCCTCCAGTCCGTCGATCTCCCGGATGTTGATCCGCCCGCCGCCG
>ONQW01000032.1 GCA_900320025.1 uncultured Lachnospiraceae bacterium | reverse complement strand
CCACCAACCCGGAGCATATCGTCTGCCTTCTTTATTGCTCTGGCAGTATGCTCATACAATTTGAAATAGTCCTTCTGTGTACCGTTGAAAAAGAATTTTAAATTGGGTTCATTCCATACTTCAAAGAACCATGTTCTTACCTCATCTATTCCATACCGATCGATAAAGTGATTCATCATCGCAGTAATAAAACGATCCCATTCATCAAAATCTTTCGGCATAGTATTGTTTGCGTTATAGTGGAACAATGTTGTGGTTCCAGAGGCAAACGCCCTGGGCCAATGTTGTGGTTCCAGAGGCAAACGCCCTGGGCATAAAGCCAATTTCCATAAATGGCTTCATCCCAATATCTAGAAGGAAATCGAAAATATTATCAATGTTCACAAAGTTGTACAGAATTTTTCCATTTTCTTCCTGAACGACACACATGTCATCATCCAAAATCCCATGAAAGCGAAGATATTTGAACCCCAACTGATCATGTGCTTCCTTTAACTGCTCACGATAGTCCTCCCGCAATGCAGTATAACCATGACAAGAACCTACACAGGTTTCCCAATAGTGGTTAAAATGTTCTGTCTTATCTTTTACATCATATAGAAAAGTCAAAGTTCCCATTTCGCACCTTCTCCTTCTGTTTCTGTCTCCCGAAATCGTACAGCTCACAAAAACACCACAACCATTCTGTTTGTCAGAAGGGTTGTGGCATTGTCATTCTGACAGTGAAAAGATCACCCTTTGATTCCAGACATCTTGATGCCTTCTACGAAGTATTTTTGACAAATGAAGAATATAACCATGACCGGTATTGTCATAATCAATGCAACGGCCATCATTTGCCCGATTTTAGTTGTTCCCATCGATGAATTCAAAAACTGCAGTCCAATTGAAACTGTAAATTTGCTCGTTGTATTGATGTAAATCAAAGGATTGTAGAAATCATTCCAGTTCCAGACCAGCGACATCACACCCACGCACATGGACACCGGCTTGACTGACGGAAGCATGACATGCGTAAACGTCTGGAATGAATTTGCTCCATCAATCATTGCCGCTTCACTCAGTTCCTTCGGAAGCGACAGGAAGAACTGCCTGTACAGAAAAATGTTGTAGGCGCCGCCGCCTAAAATACTTGGTATAATCAATGGCCAGTATGTATCAACCATGTGGAACTTATAATACAGCAGATACTGTGGGATCAGAGTAACCTGCCCAGGCAGCATCATCGTGGCCATCAGACAGGTATACCAGAACTTTGACCCCTTCGCAGGGAATTTAGCAAATCCATAGGCCACAAATGCAGATGAAAGGACGGTTGCCACGGTATTTACGATTACAAGTAATACCGTATTCACGGTGAATCTTCCAAAGTCTGCCGCCTGAAGCCCGTTCACAAAATTCGAGAACAGCCATCTCTTTGGCAAAATTGTCGGCGGAAAAGAATAGGCTTCCGCTGTCGATTTAAAAGATGTTGTTATCATCCAGAAGAACGGGAATACGCACAACACAGCGCAGAAAATCAGAATAATGTATATGATTGTATATATAACGCGATTATGCGCAGTTTTCGATTTTGTTTTTGTACTCATAATGCACCTTCCTTGCATGCAGACTTGTCAGTCATCATAAAACACCCACTTGTGCTGTGTTGTTTGTATCACTCCGGTAATGATCATAATGACGACGAACAGACACCAGGCAATGCAAGATGCATAACCCATTTTCCCATATTCAAACGCATTCTGGAAAACCAGCATAGATACTGTGACTGTTGAATTAACCGGTCCGCCCTGCGTCAGAATATATGGCTGATTGAATAACTGGAAGGCGTTGATAATACCGATGACCAGGTTGAAATAAATCGTCGGCGTCGATAACGGAATTGTAATAGAAATCAATTGTTTCCAGGTGGATGCACCATCAATCTGCGCACTTTCATAATAAGATGCCGGAATATCCTGAATGCCTGCAAGCATGATCAGAATCTGATTGCCCAGAGCCCACAGATTCATGACAACAATGCATGCCAGTGCAAAATGTTTATCACCGAGCCAGTTAGGACCAGTAATTCCAAAAAATGAAAGAATATAATTGATCAGTCCATAGGAACCGTTAAAGATCCATCCCCAGAGAATCGTAACCGCAACACCCGAGGTGATATAGGGAAGATAAAAAATGGTTCTCCAAAGTCCGAGGAACTTAATATGCCGGCTGAGTAACCACCCAAGTAAAAAGGATATGACGAGACTTAACGGGACATATGCTAAAACATAACAGATTGTATTCTTAAATGCCTGAAAGAATCTGGTGTCCTGTGTAAACGCATATATGAAATTTTCAAATCCAATGAAAGCGCCCTTCCCATCGAAGCTGGAATCTGTGAAGGACAAGGCTAATGATTTAATCATTGGATAAACTGTCAGAACAATGAAGAAAAGCAACCACGGAAAAATATAAAAATAAAAATTCTTCGTGTTTCTCTTTTCTATCGCCGACATACCTTTTTTCTTCTTATTCATCGTTACCTCTGCTGCAGTGCCTGCATTTCCTGGTCAGGACCAGGAATGAGAAAAAGCAATCATTAGAATAACGACTGCCCTGTGCGCACCTTTGATGGCCTCACTGCGAATAAAATACGCTATTTCAGGTATATATAAATTATGGGGATCCAAACGGGTCCCCATAATTTATAGCTTATCCTGTATCGATCACTGCTTGCTGCTGAACTTGTAACTCGAGAATTCCTTCTCGATCTGCGGGGCATACTGATCAACTACAGCCTTGGGATCCTGACCATCCATCGTGACTGCCTGCACCATCGTGGACCAGATATCTCCGGAGGAAGAAAGCGTTCCGCCAAACGGATTCAGATGCGTCTTTCCCATGTGCTCTACATAATAACTGTTATCAAGGCCGTCCCCTTCATAGGTAAGCGTGGAATAGTAGTTATCCGCGACATCCTTGCCCGCCGGCATTCCAACGATAGCCGTCTGCTTCAGCATGTCCGGGTTGGCATAAGCACTTTCCTTCAGGAACTGCCATGCTGCGTCCGGATTCTTACATGTCTTCGTGATCGCCCATCCGGTTGCATACTGAATGTTGATTTCATTTCCATCCGGGTCACAAGGCATAGGAGCGAAACCAATATTAATGCCGTTCTCCTTGGCGTCCTTTGTTACCGTAATTGCCTCAAAGCCGCCGCAAGGATACATAGCCGCTTTTCCGGATACAAACAGCGTTTCGGCAGGAATAGTATTCTGTGTTGTATCATCAGGCATAACACCAGAGGAAATCAGCTTATTATAAAGCTCAAGTGACTTCACAATGTTTTCGGACCCCATATTGGATGTCTTCAAATCATCCGAATACGGCGTTCCGCCTTCTGCATACAGCATGATATTATTCATGACCCAGTGCTTAACAATCGCATAGGTCTGATCTGCACCGCTTCCATTTGCAAACTTGGTTCCCCAGTCTGCAAGGTCTTCCATGGTCCATCCTTCCTTCGGATATTCGACTCCTGCTGCATCAAACATATCCTTGTTGTATGCCATGACAAAGCAATTTGCCAGCAGAGGGAAGCCTTCCAGCTTGCCGTCCTGGTCATAATATCCATCGATAACGCCGGGAACCAGAACATCATCCAGATTGATACCCTCTTTCTCGATAAAAGGTCTCAGATCCATGTAGTAATCGGTATTCATGCCATAATAATCCGGACTCATCTGCATGACATCGCCGGCCGAACCTGACGAAAGCGCCGCCGAAGCCTTCTGATCCCATGTGCTGTTTGCTGTGGGAATAATCGTATAATCCACCTTTAATTCAGGATGCTCCTTGATGAACACCTGAATCGCAGCATCACGAGATTTTGCCTCGTCGTCCGCACCCCATGCCCAAATATTCAAATTCCCGGAAAGCTGAGATCCGCTTTCGCCTGCCGATGCGGTAGATGCATTTGCTGAATCAGAAGCCCCTGCAGATGACGACGCAGCCTGCGAAGCAGACGAGGACGCATTTCCCGATGCGCCAGACGATCCACATCCTGCTGCCACAGCAGCCGTAGCCATGACTATGCACATCAAAGCGGCTGTTTTCTTGTTGTTTTTCATACTTATTCCTCCCAATAACTCATTATTCTGAAATGCATTTGTGCATTCAGATCATTTGTTAGAATAGATTATATGCTAATCATGTGCATTTTTACATATCGTATTTTGCTCATTATTGTTGTTATTTTGTCGTGAAGACCTTAGAATCCAAATGTGCTGCGAAAACAGTCCTGGCGATTTGTTAGAAGTGGCTTACTCTTTGAAGTTATTACTCTGTTATTGGGATGTCACCATATCAACCAAGAGAGGCTGGTTTCCATGAGCAATAAGGAGCTTGTTTATTTTGAAGACACCTTTCAATATCAAATAGACACCAACGTGCTGGGCGTCTGTTCCGTTTTTTATGATCATAATGGGAATATCATGGATTTCGACTCCCACGTTCATTCATACTATGAAATTCGCTATTCGATTGAGGGGACTTATACGCTCTCCATCGGAGATCGCTACTATGATATACCGCCAAATTCTCTGGTATTCATTCCGCCCCTTCGTGTCCACTCTATTACCAAAAACAAAGCTCCGCGTCTTCTCCAGGTTCAAGCCACTCAGAACTTTCTATCTGCGGCTGCACTTCCTAGAAACTACGGTGCCTTAGTGCCTGCGTTTTCAGGGGGATATCTCCCCGTCACAGAGCAGCTGGAAAAATTATTACAGCAGCTGATAGCGCATTCTCCCGTTTCCACTCTCGACCAATACGATATCTCTCTGCAGAATTATTCTCAGGATCAGGTTCTGATGATATATGGTGATTTATATAAAGTGATCGGAACTATGCTGAAAGAGCGGTATCTGTGTTTTAATAACGACCCCGTACTCAAAAACGCTGCGGTACAGTTTTCAGATTTTCAAAAACTGATTATGTATATCCTTACGCACCCCGGTAAGGAAATGTCGCTGAAAGAAGCAGCATCGTTTACCGGCATGTCATACTACTATTTTTCAAAAACATTCCATCATCTGATGGGAATGCCCTATACAGATTTTGTCAATAAGGCGAGAGTGAATTGTGCAAAGAACATGCTTGTACAGAAGGACATGAGTATTAAGGAAATATGCTCGGAATTGAACATCGGTTCAACAAGTTATTTCAATCAACTGTTTAAAAAATATACCGGCATATCTCCTTCTCAATATCGTAATGATCAGACGTCGTAACTCTGACTGAGCAGCGGCCACTATGCATTCCTTCCACATGCCAATATCGTCCCACAGACGTTCTCACCATATTCTGGTGCGAGCTGCCGTCTCACCGGAAGCTGTTTCTCCGAATGGACATCACGAGCGGAGCAACGAGAAGCGCCAGTCCTGCCACAACGATCGAGCGGATTCCAAATCTGTGAATGAGCAGGCTTGAGCAGGAAAGAGACAAAATCCCTGACAGGCTGCCGAAGATCATGTCCGTCAGGCTGTGTGCCGTGTTCCGAAGGTCCTCCGGTACATATTTTGTCACCAGCTCCCGCATCGTCGGCATCATGATTCCATAGCTCACATTCGAAAAGATCATCCCGAGAATGATGAGCATCGGCGTCCTCGCAAGGCCCGTGCAGGTCAGCTCGGCCAGAAGAGCCAGCGTCATGAGCACCATGCGCATATGCGGCGAGAAACGCGCGAGCTTACCGGACAGCATGATGAACAGTCCCTGAAACATGACCGCAGCGAACATGTCGATGCCGAGCACGCTCACACTGCCCCCGACGCTCTCCAGCAGCACCGGCTGCAGGCTGGAAACCGGATTCACCGCCATGCCGCTCAGAAGAATCACAATGACCAGATAAATGTACGGGCGATTCCCGAGAAGTGCCGACGCGCTGACCTTCCGGGTATTATTCCGAAGAAAGACCGGTTCCTTCAGGAGCACAGCGAGCATCATCGTCGGAATGGCAAAAAGATAGGAGGCCGTCACGATGACAGAATATCCGAACGACTCCACAAGAAAGCCCGTCGCCAGCATAGATACCGCATATCCGATCGATCCGATGCCCCGGATCACACCGAAGCTGGCAGGGTCATACCGGACGCTTCTCATAATCCAGACATCCAGATTGGTTCCCATCGAGCTGATGAGAAACCCGGCGGCAAAATAAAGAAGGCAGGCCAGCGTCATATTCCAGGAAGCAAAATAATAGATCAGCAGAAGGATCCCCTGACAGGCAGGAAAAACCGGAAGAAATATCCTCCGGTTCGTTCCGCGGCGGTCGCAGAGGTTTCCCCAGAAAACTCCCCCGGCCAGTGACAGGGCCTGAAAGATGGCAATCACGAGGCTCAATATACCGCTGCCAAGCCCGCATTTCAGAAAATAGGCCGTAAGGAACCCCATGCCCGAGGCATTTCCCGCCCAGTAAAGCGCATCCAGCGCCGCGAAGGCCGCGGCGGTTCGTTTCGTTGTCGCTTCCATCGTTTTCCTGACCAAAGATCACTCGGCTGCTGCAAAGATCAGACTGTTGATTCGTTACATATATAGAGTACATGGTCCGATTTTCGATGAAAAGAGCGGGAAAGAAAGAGGAGCGGTTTTGTCAAGTTTCAAACAGAAACAGGGGATTTCTGCTTTCAAACAGTAACAGGAAATTCCTGCTCACCCATGCCACAGTCTTTTCCCCGCGGCGCCCTTCAGCCTCCGCCGGGCAAACTGCGCCGCGGTGCTCTCGTACCGCTCGTCGAAGCTGGCGTTGTCCCGGGAAAGCTCCGGCGTCCACGCCACTTCCGCAACGGCAGGAAGCCGCGGAAAAAGACGCTGCACCGCGGTGCTCAGATCCGGCACATACTCCGTCCAGAGCGGCGCCTCAATGCCGAGAAGAGCGCTCCGCAGCGCGGGTGTCCTGCCGCCGGCCAGCCAGTCCGGCCAGGGATCATGCTCCAGAATCGTATCCAGATTGATGGGATGCGTGTACTGCGCCAGCTTCTCCGCCGCCTCCTCGCGGTTTCGAAGATCCTCCTCAGGGCTGATTTTCTCCCGCCCCGCACGGTCCTCCACGGATACCCGCGACCCCGCGCGGTCGTCCGCCGCGTAAGGATAATCCATGTAGTAGGCAGCCGTGTCGGAGCAGACGATCTTGTGCCCCAGTGCCGCCTGATACTTCACGTTGCCCTGGTTGCCCATCCAGTACTGAATGGAATACTGCTCCGCCTGGAAATCATTGCCCGTGAACGCGTCGCTCCAGAGCCTCGCCTCACGCCCCTTCGCGTTCAGATATTGGATGATCCGGTCGCTGTACCAGCGCTGCAGCGTATCCTCGTCCCCGAAGCCGAGCTCCCGCATCTTCGCCTGACAATACGGACAGCTCTTCCAATGCTCCTTCGCCGCCTCATCCCCGCCGATATGAATCGTCTTCGACGGAAACAGCTCGCACAGCTCATCCAGCACATCCGTCAGGAACTGGAAACACTCCTCCCGCCCCGCGCAGATCAGATTGGGAAATACGCCAAAATCCGTGGCGACCGGCATCGTCTGTCCCGTGCATCCAAGCTCCGGATATGCCGCAATCGCCGCCGTCATATGCCCCGGAATATCGATCTCCGGAATGATCTCCACATTCCGCTCCTGCGCGAACTTCACGATGCGCCGAATCTGTCTCTTCGTATAAAATTCCGGTCTTGACGACGCTCCGCCCGTCTGCGCACCGATCTCCGTCAGGCGCGGATACTTCTCAATCTCCACGCGCCAGCCCTGGTCGTCGCTTAAATGCCAGTGAAAATGATTGATCTTGTAAAAGGATGCCGCATCAATCAGCGTCATCACATCCGGCTCTGAAAAGAAATGACGGCAGCAGTCCAGCATGAATCCGCGGTACGGGAAACGCGGTGCATCCTCGATATGAAGGCAGGGCAGATCCGTCGGAAATTCGAGCTTCAGCTGTTCCAGCGTGATTTTTGCATATAGAATTCCCGCCGGCGAGCCGGTCATCTGAATGCCATCCGGTGTGATGTCAAGTTCATAGGCCTCCGGGCCTCCCGGCAGCTCGCCGACATGCCCGGTGACATTTCCCTGCCGCGCCGGCGGACAGACTCCGCCGCTCTCCCTGACCAGCGCAGGATAGGGAACCAGCTTCAGCTTCTGTTTCACGATACGTTCTCCTCATACGCCAGCTGCGCCAGCCTCAGACCGCCCATGATACCCTGATCATCATGGAGCGATGCCGGCACAATATAATGATCCAGATCCGCCAGCTCCGGCGTCTTGATATAGCCGTTCATGTACGCCGCAAATTTTGCCCGGATCAGCGGGAACAGCTGTGTCTGATGCATGACACCGCCGCCCAGAATGATCCGCTGCGGCGAAAGCGTCATCGCCTCATCAACCAGAGCCTGCGCAATATAGTCCGCCTCGAGCTCCCATACCTCGTCCCGGCCAGCCAGATCCTTCGCCTTCGCGCCCCAGCGCTTCTCGATGGACGGCCCGCTGCACAGTCCCTCAAAGCAATTGTCATGGAACGGGCACACACTTCCGCCCAGGTCCTTCGGATTCTTCACCAGCAGAATATGCCCCGCCTCCGGATGCAGCATGCCGTGGAGCAGCTTTCCATTGACAAAGATACCGCCGCCGACGCCCGTCCCGATCGTGAAATACAGCACCGAGTCAAGACCCTTTGCCGCGCCGTAGGTCACTTCCCCGAGGCACGAACCATTGACATCAGTGTCGAAGCCGACCGGTACGCCCAGCGCCTTCCGGAATGGTCCTGCAAAATTGCAGTGCGCCCACGCCAGCTTCGGCGTATCGAGGACGTACCCCCAGGTCGGCGAGTCCTTCTTCACATCGATCGGCCCGAACGTCACAATGCCAAGCGCCTCGATCCCCTTGTCCCGGAAATAATCCACCATCTTCGGGATGGTTTCCTCCGGTGTCACAGTGGGAATGCTCACCTGCTCCTCAATGTGCCCGTTTTCGTCTCCAATGGCGAGAACCATCTTTGTTCCGCCGCCTTCCAGTGATCCAAGTCTCATGCTGCGCTCCCCCGCGGCCCTCGCCGCGCCTTTCCTTATAATTTCGTGCAGGAAAGAATACCATCTCCGCACGATATGCCCCGCTCAATTTCCCGGATTCAGACAGATTCCGTTCACTCGCATTTTCCGGGGCTTATGCCTCGTCCGTCCCGGGAACTATTGCCATTATAGCAGACTGCTTCCGCTGTTTGCAGAGTCTTTCCGCCCGCCTCTCCGCCATACTTTACACAGATGTTACATCTGCGCGGTTCCGATCCAGCGTATAATAACTTTGTACGCCATCCAGACGGCCCATGCCAGTCAGACGGTCAGCACAAGTCAGAGGGACCACATCAGCCAGACGGTCCCCACCAGCCAGACGGCCCATGCCGTCCGGACGTCCGGCATGTCCACCCGGGCAGACAGATCAAGCCGGACAAAATGAAATCCATTTCACATCAAGGGGGTATTTTCATGAGTGCAGAGTATGCGGGCAGGAAGAATCACAGCCACAGCCTCGGTTCCCGTCTCATGTACGGGTGCGCCGAATTCTACAACGGAGGCGCGTTCGTCATCATCAATTCCTTTTTCACTGTGTTTCTGGTGAAGGCGCTCGGCATGCCGACGGCACTCGCCGGCATCGTCCCGCTGATCGGAAACATCTGGGATGCCATCACCGATCCGCTCATGGGCATCATCACGGACCGCACCACATCGCGGTTCGGCGCCAAGCGCTTCTACATCCTGATCGGCGCGTTCGCCACGGGCGTCTCCTTCACCCTCATCTGGGTGCCGTTCCACGCGACTTCCCCGGCGTCCATGCTCCTCTTCTACGCGCTGATGTACTGCCTCTTCTCGACCGGCTCCACCATCCTGATGGTTCCGTACAACGGCCTGCTGCCTGACATGGTGGACGACTACAACACGCGCGCAAAATTCTCGAACATCCGCATGATCTGGTCAACCCTCGGCTCCATGGTCTGCGGCCTCGTTCCAACCTTTATCATCAGTGATCCCGTCTCCGAGGAACTCTACTTCAAATGCGCTCTGCTCTTCGGCCTTCTGTTCATGTGCTGTGCGCTCATCACCTTCGCCGGAACCTGGGAGAAGAAGCACACGCCGGTCAAAACCAGTGTCCGCGGCACGCTCGCCAGCACGCCGACCGTCTTCCGAAGCATATCCTTCCGCCTGTTCATCGGCATCTACCTTTTCGGCCAGTGCGGCATGGATTTTGTCTCCGGCATGGCCGTCTATTTTGTGGACGATGTGCTGAACGGCTACCGCAATCACTACCTCACCTACCTCATGGCCATGATCGTGATCTCGCAGCTCCTCGGCATGCTCATCTGGGGTCCCGTCATGGTCCGGACATCCAAGAAGACGACCATCCTGATCGGCGCCCCGATCCGCATTGTCTCCACGCTCGGCCTGCTCGGCTTTGCCCATGAGGGTGCCAGTATCGTCCCTGTGCTTGCGCTGACCGCCGGGATCGGCTTCGGCAACGCCGCGACGCTCACCAGCATTTTCGCCATCATGGCGGATATGCCCGATGTCGATGAACTCATCACCTCCGTCCACCGCCCCGGCGCTGTCTCCGGCATGGCGACCTTTGCCCGCAAAATTTCAAGCGGCCTGTCCGCTGCCATCATCGGCTTCATGCTCTCCGCCGTCGGCTATGACGAAAAGCTGGCCGGCGCCGGCGCCCGTCAGAGCCTAGCAACCCAGCACGGCATCGCACTGACCTATGTTTTCCTCCCGGTGATTCTCTCCGCCCTGCTCTTTCTCTGCGCCTGGTATTTCCCGATGAAGGCAAGGGAATTTGATGTTGTGAAAAAGGAAATCAGCAGACGGCGCGGGGAAGAACTTTCGGAGACGACAGACGAAGAGAAGCAGATTTGCGAACGCGTCACCGGCCTGCCCTATGAGGCGTTATGGAACCCGGCGAATGCCGCTCTCTCTGCCCGGGCGAAGAATTGAAGGGTATCTTGCCGGGGTGACCAGCACATCGTTCGTCATCCGCTTTATCCTTTTGTCTATAATCTCCAAATTTCCCCGCCAATTGCTCGTATTTTTGTTGAAATTCACGAGTTGTTCATATCGTGTTCATATTTTGTTCACACATATGCGATAGGATAAAGACAGTCAAGAAAGAAGTGCGGAATGTAGATAATTTTTCATAATAGCCCGGGCACCGAAAGGTGTCCGGGCACTCCTCATTTTATAGGGATATCTGCCTGCACCACTGCCCTCGCGCCCCGGCACTTGCAGCAAAGCGCCTGCGCCACGGCCATGTCATGAGCTGCATGGCCGCTTACAGTTCTTCCTCCTCGCCGGCGATCTCCCGGATTTCCTCATTGAGCTTCAGCATGCTCGCGTCGAGCGCGGACACCATCTTCGCGTTCTCCAGCAGCTCATCCTGAATCTGCTGCGGAACCTCTCCGGGAAACTTGTACTGAATCTTGTGCTCCAGGCTTGCCCAGAAATCCATGGCAATCGTCCGGATCTGAATCTCCACCTTCGTATCCACAATCCGGTCCGACAGATAGACCGGGATCAGGACGATCATGTGATAGCTCTCATATCCGCTCGGCTTCGGATGCTCGATATAATCCTTGATCGCGACGACACGGATATCACTCTGGTTGCTGATCATATCCGCAATCCGGTAAATATCGGAGGTATAGTCGCAGATAATCCGCACGCCCGCGATGTCATTACAGTATTTCACCATGTTCTGAAGCGTCGATTCGTACCCGTGACGCTTCAGCTTCTTTACAATGCTCTGCGGCGTCTTGACCCGCGACTTGATGTGCTCGATCGGATTATACTTGTGCACCAGCTGGAACTCCCGGTTCAGGATATCCAGCTTCGTGGTGATCTGTTTCAGGGCAGACTCATAGATGAGCATGACCTCCTCATAGGAATCGACCCCATTGTCGTTCACTTCCAGTTCCATATGACACCGTACCCTCTGGCGCTCCGCCAGCAGATGCTGCCTCCTGCTGAACCGCCCGGCAAAGTTACCCTTTTCTGAATGCCGGCGTCCGGCCTGTCGCTCCCTGTGAATACCATGCAGCAAAATCTTTTCTGCAGTTACCCTGTGCCGCCCGGTGCGAAGCGTTTACTCCACTGTCACGCTCTTCGCGAGATTCCGCGGTTTATCCACATCGCAGCCCCGGCTCACCGCGATATAGTAGGCAAACTGCTGCAGCGGAATGATCGCCAGGGAATTGGTGAACCACCGGTTCGTATTCGGAATATGAATGATATAATCCGCCGCCTTTTCAATCGCCGTGTTGCCGACATTGGTCACCGCGAGCACGAACGCGCCGCGGCTCTTGACCTGCTCCATGTTGCTGATGATTTTCTCGTAGAGATCCTCCTGCGTGGAGACCGCTGCCACCAGCGTGCCGTCCTCAATCAGCGAGATGGTCCCGTGCTTCAGCTCGCCCGCGGCATACGCCTCGGAATGAATGTAGCTGATTTCCTTCAGCTTCAGAGAACCCTCGAGAGAGATCGCATAGTCCAGTCCTCTTCCGATAAAGAAGATATCCTTCGCTGCGATATAACGGTTTGCAAAGCGCTGAATCGGCTCATGATTGTTGAGCAGCAGCTCGATCTGATCCGGAAGCCGGCGCAGGTCCTCCAGCATTCCCTGATACTCCTCATCCCCCAGCGTGCCGCGGACGCGCGCGAACTTCATCGCCAGAAGATACATGGCGCAGAGCTGCGCACTGTATGCCTTGGTGGTCGCGACCGCAATCTCCGGTCCCGCCCACGTGTACATGACATGGTCCGCCTCACGGGCAATGGTGCTCCCCACGACATTGACAATACCGAGAACGCGGATCCCGTTCTCCTTAGCCAGGCGCAGGGCGGCCAGCGTATCCGCCGTCTCGCCGGACTGACTGACCACGATGAGCACGGAGTTCTTCACAAAAATCGGATTGCGGTACCGGAATTCCGAGGCGAGATCCGTCTCCACCGGAATTCTGGCAAGACCCTCGATGACATATTTTCCCGTGACGCCGGCGTGATAGGCCGAGCCGCAGGCGACAATGTAAATCTTCTCAATCTTCCGGATATCCTCATCGGACAGGCCCAGCTCGTCAATGACAATTTTTCCGTCCTTGATGCGGGGCGATATCGTGTCGCGGACCGTCTTCGGCTGCTCGTACATCTCCTTCAGCATGAAGTGATCATAGCCGCCCTTCTCCGCCGCGGAGGCGTCCCAGTCAATGTGAGACTGCTCCACCGTGGTCGGCTCCTCATCGATCGTGAAGAATTCGATTTTGTCCGGCGTCAGTTTTGAAATGATCTGATTGTCGATGTAATAGACATCCCGCGTGTATTTCAGCAGCGCGGTCGCATCGCTCGCGGCGAAGCTGCCGATCGCGGACCTGCCGACGATCAGCGGGCAGTCCTTGCGCACCGCCCAGACCTCATCCGGGTGATCGGCGAAGACGACGGCGATCGCATATGACCCCTCGAGGCGCAGCATCGTATGCACAATGGCCTTCAGCGGATCGCGACCGTACTTGCCGTAGTACCAGTCCAGATTGTGCGCAATGACCTCGGTGTCCGTGTCGGAGATGAACACATATCCCTTCTTCTCCATGCGCTGACGGAGCGGAATATAGTTCTCGATGATGCCGTTCTGCACCACCGCGATGGTCTTATCCTTGTTAAAGTGCGGATGCGCATTGACATCGCTCGGCACACCGTGCGTCGCCCAGCGCGTATGCCCGATCCCGGCAAAACCTGGCATGGTGGCGCCGCCCTTCGTGATATTTTCAAGCACATTCAGCCGCCCCACCGCCTTGGTGATATTCAGTTTGCCGCCGTCGTTGACCGCCATGCCTGTCGAATCATAGCCGCGGTATTCCAGTTTGGAAAGTCCCTCAAGAATAATCGGAGATGCCTGTACTTTTCCTGTAAATCCAACAATACCACACATCGCTGCCTCCCCGGGCCGGATCGCAGGCCCTCTGTCATTTTCTGCGTTTGGTTCTGATCCACGCTGATCATCCTGATGACCGGCTTATCACTGCCGCCCGGTCATCCGCACCTACTGCTTCTGTCTCGCCCAGTAAGCGGGCGACATGGTCCATTTCCGGATGAGTGCCGCCGGCACCCTCCGGTAATTTTGGCCCAGGCGGTATCCGATCAGGCGGAATCCGCACCGGATGACAAATCCCGGAATCGCTGAACTCTCTCCCCGCTGCCGCAGAAGGCTGATCACCCGGCTCACAAACTTACGTCCCTCCCCTTCCGAGGAGATCCCGGCGAACACCTCCGGATGCTCCGCCTGCGAGACACCCAGGTCAAAATTCCTGCGGAACTGCTGCCTCGCGGTGTAGTTATGAGAATGATACACCTTTGCCTGTGCCCTGTAACAGATGCCGTATCCCGCCTTCACCGCATGGCCGGCATAAATCATGTCCTCATTGAAGACGGTATGATTCACAAAACCGCCGAGTCTGCGGTAAATCGCGGTGTCGTACATGGCGCAGACATTCGAGCAGAAATAGGTTTTGACGCCGAGCGATTTCAAATCTGCCGCCGTCTTCACACAGGACTGATCCGGATAATTCAGCTCCCGGGAGATGCGCTCGTCCGGGCGGGCGTTCTCGTCGGGCAGCTGCCTCGCGTAACTCGC
>ONQW01000031.1 GCA_900320025.1 uncultured Lachnospiraceae bacterium | reverse complement strand
TCGCGGACCGTGAAGAAATTGCCGAGCGACTTGCTCATCTTGTGGTTGTCGATGTTGAGAAAGGCGTTGTGCATCCAGTAATGCGCGAACGGCTCTCCGTTGGCTGCCTCGGACTGCGCGATCTCATTCTCGTGGTGCGGGAAGATGAGATCCTCTCCGCCGCCGTGAATGTCGAGCGTTGACCCGGCGTACTTGCGGCTCATGACCGAGCACTCGATATGCCAGCCCGGACGGCCCTCGCACCACGGCGACTCCCAGTACGGCTCGCCCTCCTTCTTCGGTTTCCAGAGGACAAAATCGAGCGGATCCTCCTTCTGGTCCTCGCCGGTGACGAGCAGCGTTCTCGCGCCGCTCCGCAGATCGTCGATGTTCTTGTGGGACAGCTTCCCGTATTCCCGGAACTTGCGGGTGCGGTAGTACACCGTGCCGTCCTTTGCAACATAGGCGTACCCCTTGTCGATCAGGGTCTGGATCATATCGATCATGCCCTGAATCTCCTTCGTCGCCTGCGGATGAATCGTCGCCGGACGGATGTTCAGGGTCTGCATATCCTTCTTGCACTCTTTGATATAGCGCTCGGAAATGACGTCCGCCGGCACCCCTTCTTCCACGGACTTCTTGATGATTTTGTCGTCCACATCGGTGAAATTCGAGATGAACAGCACGCGGTATCCCTGATATTCAAAATATCTGCGCACGCAGTCAAACACGAGCATCGGGCGCGCGTTGCCGATATGGATCAGGTTGTAGACGGTCGGGCCGCAGACATACATGCGGACCTCTCCCGGATGGAGGGCATGAAATTCCTCCAGCTGCTTTGACATGGTGTTGTAAATCTCGATCATGATTCGACTCCCGCCGCTGTCACGCGGCATTTTCTTAAATGATATTGGGTAATGATATATCTGTTGATATCTGCTGACTGTCCGGCACCTTTCGTATGCACCTGCACGGCCTCACATCAGACGCTCATCGTAAATCGCCCGCTGACCGCCGACATATTTGGGCCGGCGTCTCGCACAGGTCAGCACCGCGCTGCCGATGTGGTCAAGGGAGATGCGGAGCGGCACGACGACCGGACGGATATGCATGCCGATCAGCGTCTGCCCGATGTCGATTCCGGCGTCCGCCTGCGCTAGAAGGCTCTCCACGAGAACCGGATCGGCCATCTTCTCGTAGGCGATGGTGGCAAACGCGCCGCCCGCGTGATTCGGCTGCGGAATCGCGTTGACCTGCTCCAGCCGGTACTGCTCCATCGTGCTCCGCTCCACGACAAGCGCCCGGTTCAGATGCTCGCAGCACTGCGCAGCCAGCAAAATTCCGCGCGGCGCAAGCTCGCCCTGTATGCCCTCGTAAAGCGCCGCCGCAATCTCCACACTCGTGTGTGTGCCGATCTGCTCGCCCAGCACCTCGCTCGAGGAACAGCCGACGACAAACAGCTGTCCGGCGCGCAGATGCGCCCTGTCGCAGACCTCTGCCGCCACCCGGGCGGCCTGCTTCTCCAATTCCTCTGGTTCCATTTTTCTACCCCGCTGAGGCAAAATCCGCGCATGCGGTTTTGCCGAATGCGGCAGCCGGTGCGTCAGCACCATTGCTGCTGTTTGAAAGTTCTGCATCAGCAGAACTTTCAAACTTATACCCCATCCGTGCCGCGTTCATGATAAGCTCAGGACCTGCGGCAGCCCGCGCAGCCGCTGCAGGGCTGTCCGCCCGCCGGAGCCGCGCCGTCGTCCGTCATCATGCCGGAGACCGCGTCCATCGGCGTGGTGAGCAGCGCTGCCGCCTGCGCGGCGATGCCCTCGCCGGCGCCGGTAAAGCCCAGATGCTCCTCCGTCGTCGCCTTCACGGACACCTGGCTCAGGTCTACGCCGAGCGCCTCCGCGATATTCTTCCGCATTGCATCGATGTAGGGACGCAGCTTCGGTGCCTGAGCGACGACCGTGGCATCCACGTTCTCGATCAGGAATCCGTGCTCCGCGAGAAGCCTTGCGACCTTCCTTGTCAGCTTTACGGAATCCGCTCCCTCATAGTGCGGATCGCTGTCCGGAAACAGCAGACCGATATCCCCGAGCGCTGCCGCGCCGAGCAGCGCGTCCATGATGGCGTGCAGCAACACGTCGGCGTCGGAATGACCGAGCAGTCCCTTCTCGTACGGAATCTCCACTCCGCCAAGGATCAGTTTTCTTCCCTCCACCAGCCGGTGGACATCATATCCGGTTCCAATTCTCATACTGTAATTTACTTATCCCTCTGCTCTACCGTCAGGCCGCCGAGCACCTGCATGTGCGGATATGCCACCTCGATGCCTGCCCTGCAGAACTCGCGGTAGATCCTCTCCCGGTCGTCCGTGACCGCGCAGTACAGCTTCGTCCTGGTGGATGCCGACACCAGCACGGACAGATCAATTCCACTGTCCGCGAGCGCCTCCATCCGGACCGGCACGGGTTTTGACCGGTCAGCCCTGTAATCGACAAAATCCGGGTGCTCACAGACGACCTTCTGCATGATCTCCTTCGCCCGGTCAAGGTCCGACTCATAGGTGATCTCGACGACAAGCTTGTCGAGATTGGGCAGCGTGCCGTCCGGCGCCGCTCCCGCGTTGCTGTCGTTCTGTGCGCTTCCGAGGTGACTGTAGTTTTCCACTGTCAGCGTGTCCATCACCTGATTCGGGATGATGTCACGCACGTTCGTCACGCAGTCCCGCACCACAGTGTGCCGCAGCGTCAGCTCCTCCACATAGCCGTCGATCGTCTTGCCGTCGGCGCTTACGCGGATGCGGTCGCCCACCTCGAAGGGCCGGTACACGGAGATGAAGAATCCGTGAATGATATTCTTCGTCCCTTCCTGGAAGATAAAGCCGAGCACCACGACGATCACGGAACTCGACATCACCATCGTGTTGATGAACGTGTCCGCCGTGGACGAAAGTCTTGCAAGAGACGCCACGCCGAGCGCCACGACAATCGCCTCGAGCAGGCTCTCCAGAAATCCGATATAGACGCTGTTGCGGTGCGCCTTTACCCTGCGGAAGACCCGCCGCAGCAGGTACACGACAAACGCCGTGACCGCAATCGTGCTGACCAGCGTAAACGCCTTACTTTGCAGAATTTCTATAACAATTTTCATCCGTCAAACCCTGCCGCACGCTCTGCGGCAGGCGCCTTCCCGCGCTCCGGACAGTCCTGCTTTTCATGCCGTTTTCAGACACAGCAGGCAGCGCCGGGCTGTCCGGATGCGGCATACCAAAATCAGTCTCTCAATGATGGAACAGGCGGATGTGCGTGAAGCACATCACCATGTCATGCGCATCGGCCGCCGCAATGACATTGTCGTCGCGGATCGAGCCGCCCGGTTCCGCGACGTATTTCACGCCGCTCCGCGCCGCGCGCTCAATATTGTCGCCGAACGGGAAGAACGCGTCGGAGCCGAGCGAGACATCGGTATTCTTATTAAGCCATGCCCGCTTCTCCTCCGGCGTGAACACATCCGGCCTGCGCGTGAAGATCGCCTCCCACTTTCCGTCCGCGAGCACATCCATGTAATCCTCTCCCATATAGAGATCAATGGCGTTGTCGCGGTCCGCGCGGCGGATGTCATCGCGGAACGGCAGCTCCAGCACCTGCGGACTCTGCCTCAGGAACCAGTTGTCAGCCTTGCTCCCGGCAAGTCTCGTGCAGTGAATGCGGGACTGCTGCCCTGCGCCGATGCCGATCGCCTGACCGCCCTTGACATAGCACACCGAGTTGGACTGCGTGTACTTGAGCGTGATCAGCGCAATCGCCAGATCGTCCCGCGCCGCGGCGGGCAGATCCTTATTCTTCGTCACAATGTCCGAGAACAGCGCGTCGTCGATCTTCAGCTCATTGCGCCCCTGTTCAAAGGTCACGCCGAAAATCTGACGGCGCTCCACCGGTGAGGGTACGTAGTTCGGATTGATCTGAAGCACACAGTAATTTCCCTTTTTCTTGGAAGAAAGGAGCTTCAGCGCCTCGTCCGTGTAGCCCGGCGCGATGATGCCGTCCGATACCTCGCGGTGAATGAGCCGCGCCGTGTCCTCGTCGCAGACATCCGAGAGAGAGATGAAATCCCCGAAGGAACTCATGCGGTCCGCGCCGCGCGCCCTGGCGTAAGCGCACGCGAGAGGAGAGAGCTCCCCGCAGTCGTCAACCCAGTAAATCTTGCGCTCCACCTCGCTGAGCGGAAGCCCGATCGCCGCGCCAGCCGGGGAGACATGCTTGAAGCTGGCCGCCGCCGGCTTTCCTGTCGCCCTTTTCAGCTCGCTCACCAGCTGCCAGCCGTTGAACGCGTCCATCAGATTGATGTATCCGGGACGCCCGTTCAGCACGGTGAAAGGAAGCTCGCTTCCGTCCTCCATAAACACGCGGGACGGTTTCTGATTGGGATTGCAGCCATATTTGAGTGCCAGTTCAGATGCCATGATTCCTCCCTTTGGAAATCAGTGATTCTTATTGATGATTCTCGAGGTGTACGTCCCGTCCGCCGTCTCGATGAACCGCACAAAGAGCGACACCTTGTTGTCCGGATTGAGACTGTTCCAGATGCGGTCCGCGAAGGTATCGATATCTGCCGTGAACGCCGCATCCAGATCGATTTCCTCCGGCTCTCCCGCAAAGCTCGGCAGCGGATTCCCATCCCCCATATAGGTGTGGATGAATCTTCCCTTCCCGGGCTTCGGATTGCTGTACGCAAACGTGAACCGGCAGCAGCTGTCCGGGTCGCCGCCGTCACTCTTCAGAATCGACAGAGCAAAATTACAGCTTCCCTTTTCCACATGGCACACGCCGGAAATGCGCGGCGTGTAGTTCGGCGCGTCCGGCTCGAACTCCCGGCTCCTGAGCGACTGCTCGAATGTGAGCTGCTTATCGAGACCCTCGTAGATCGTGTCCGTCTGGTCGCCGTTTGTCACGATTGTCTTGTTGCCGTAGACGCGCACCGGCGCATAGATGATCAGACTCGGATCCTTCATTTTGGAAGGATCAAACGCCTGCGTCCGGATGCCCTCCCCATCCTCGACGAAGATGCGGTTCCTGCTGTTCTCGCTTCGGCCCATGATAAAGTAGGCGATGACGACTCTCCCTCCGTCCGCCGAGCGGCCGAGCACAATGCCGCGGCCCGGATACGGATTGGCCTGAAGCAGCTTCTCCAGATCTCTCTCGTTTGCCATTTACTCCTCCACTTCTCTGCCTGTGAGCAGGCGATACGCCTCGCGGTATTTTGCAATCGTCCTGTCAATCACATCCGACGGCAGATTGTAATCGCTGTCCGGATTGGCCTTCAGCCAGTCGCGCACGAACTGCTTGTCAAAGGACGGCTGGCTGTGCCCCGGCTCGTAGCCCTCGAGCGGCCAGAACCGGCTGCTGTCAGGCGTCAGCATCTCGTCTCCGAGCACGACCTGGCCCGCCTCGTCGAGACCGAACTCAAACTTCGTGTCCGCGATGATGATGCCGCGGCTCAGCGCGTAGTCCGCGCACTTGCGGTACAGCGCGATGGTCGTATCGCGGATCGTCTCCGCGATCTCCTCCCCGCGGCCCGGGAAGAACTTCTCCAGCACATCAATGCTGGTTTCAAAATCAATGTTTTCGTCGTGGTCTCCGATCTCCGCCTTGGTGCTCGGCGTGTAGATCGGCTCCGCCAGCCTGCTGCACTCCTTGAGGCCCTCCGGCAGCGCGATGCCGCAGACCGTGCCGTTCTTCTGATAGCTTGCCCAGCCGCTGCCCGTGATATAGCCGCGGACGATGCACTCGATCGGAATCATCCGGAGCTTCTTGCACAGCATGCTCCGCCCGCGGAACGCATCCGTGCGGAAGAACTCCGGCATGTCGTTCACATCGGTGCTGATCATATGGTTAGCAATGACATCCTTCGTGTAGTCGAACCAGAACCGCGACATCTGCGTCAGGACCTTGCCCTTTGATGTGACCTTGTTCTTCAGGATGACATCAAACGCGCTGATGCGGTCGGTCGCGACCATTACGAGAGAATCGCCAATATCATAGATCTCACGTACTTTGCCTTCTTTTACCGGTTTGAATTCCTGCATGTTGGCCTCCAGTGTGGAAAACATGATGATCGGGCGGATCAATTTCCCGTCCTGCAAACGACTCCATTATAAGGTAATTTTTCCGTGCGCGAAACGTGTTTTTCTGAGCCTGCTGATCTGCCCGGCGCAGTGATCCAGCGGCTGCACTGCTGTTACCCCGCAGTCAGCCCGCAGTTATCGCGCAGTCAGCCCGCAGTTATCGCGCAGTCAGCAGCGTGCCGCGTCCTTCCCGTGTTGATATTCTCGTCACTGTATTCATTAGTTACCCCGCAGTCAGCCCGCGTACTGCGTCAGGTCGTGGACCCAGTTTCCGCGCCGCACCATCGCGAACCCGATGAAGCACTTGATAAAATCGATGCACTGCACCGCCAGGAACACCGTGAGAATCGGCCATCCTGTAAAGTGTGTAAACAGATAGGCCGCCGGAATGCTCGCCGCCCATACAAAACACGAATCAAACAGGAAGGTGACAAAGGTCTTCCCGCCAGACCGCAGGGTGAAATACGACGCATTTTCATATGCGTACACCGGCATGAACACGGCAGATATCCGGATCAGGCCTGCCGCGATGGCGCGGACCTGTGCGGTCGTATTGTAGATGCGGGGGAACACGCCCGATACGGCAAACAGCAGCACGCCGGAGATCACGCAGAGAAATACCGAGAACACACGCATCCGCGCAGCATCATCCTGCACCGTATCCATCTTTCCCGCGCCGAGCTCCTGCCCGAGAATGATCGAGATCGCATCTCCCATCGCGATGAACGCGATATTGAAGACATTGCTGATTGTGTTGCTGATATTGAACGCCGCGACCACGTCGAGGCCGAGCGTCGAATACTGCTGGGAGAGCACGGTCATGCCGAGAGACCACATCGTCTCATTCATCAGCAGCGGGAATGCCTTCGGCAGAATTCTGCGCACCAGATCCGCCGGAATATGAAATCCGCGGTAGAGTCCGTCCGCATACGCGAACCTGTTTCCAGCAGAGGCGTCCTGCGTTCCGCCTGTCTCCCCGCTTGCCCGGTTCTCTCCGCCGGCCGCGCTTTCCTTCAGGCCTCCGGCCACGCCCTCCTCATATTCGGGCCGGCCGCCCGAACGAGCTCCTGCTCTCGCATGGCGGTGCGTCCAGACGATCACGATCGCCGCCTCGACAAAACGGGACAGCACCGTCGCCGCCGCGGCACCGGCGACGCCAAATGCCGGCGCGCCGAATTTGCCGTAAATCAGAATATAATTCCCGATCAGATTGACAAAGACCGCCGCGATGCCGGCCTTCATCGGCACGACCGTCTCGCCGCACTCACGCAGCGTGCCGGAGTAGACCTGCGACAAGGCAAACGGAAGAAGTCCCGCGTACATCACCAGAAGATACTGCCTGGCGGCTGCCATCGTCGCGCCAGCATCCACGCTCCCGCTGTCGCCGGTGAGCCAGAGCCGCACCAGATTCTCCCCCTGCAGCGCAAACAGCACCGCACTCGCCGCGGTCAGGACCAGAGCCAGCACGAGCTTTAACCGCATCGTGTACCGCACGCCCTTCTCGTCCCCCTTGCCGGAGAACTGCGCGGTGAAAATACCGATCCCGGCGAGGCCGCCGAAGATCATCAGATTGTACACAAAAAGCAGCTGGTTCACGATGGACACGCCGGACATCTGATCCGTGCCGACCTGTCCCACCATGATATTGTCCAGCATCCCGACAAAATTCGTGATTCCGTTCTGAATTGCAATCGGCACCGCGACCGCCAGGACATGACTGTAGAAGCCGCGGCTGCCGATATAACGTGATTTCTGAAAACTCATAGAAACGATGAATGATCCTTTTCCTGTTCCTGCGCCTTTATCTCTTTACGATCTCTTTATCCTTTTGCATTCCCTGCGTGGCGCACCCGCCCCCTCTCGATGAAATACGTCACTGCCTGACGAGGTGGTACAGCCTGCTCTGGAAATCGCCGAGCGGCGGCATCAGCATGCCCATGTGCATCAGCTCATCTCCGCAGCCCTCCGTCTGCGGAACAAAAGATCCATATCCATTCTCGACATGCGCGGCTCCGCACTCCTCCGTGATCGTATACGCCGCGTCCGGATCGAGTCCCCGCAGGAATGCCAGCCTCGAATTCGTGGAAGGCCTGCCGAGCACCTGCACATATGTGACCAGCGCCTCGCTCTTGTCCTTCGACACATTCATCCAGCAGTCCCACGGCTCCTTTTCGTCCCAGGAATGGATCCGATAATAATCTCCATCCGCGACGAGGCCGTGATATCTGTGGTAGCGGGCAATCTGCTCCGGAATCTTCTCCCGGTCCTCCGCCGGCAGCGCGGCGATGTTGAGCTCATAGCCAAACGTCCCCGCGAGCGCCACATTTGCCCTCGTATCAAACGGCGTCACCCGCCCGACCTGCTCGTTCGGGCACTTCGAGACATGCGCGCCCATCGTGGACATCGGATAGATGAGAGAAGTACCCTCCTGGATCCGGAGCCGCTCGATCGCGTCGGTGTCGTCAGAGCACCAGATCTGCGGGCTGTAATACATCATCCCCGCGTCAAACCGTCCGCCGCCGCCCGAGCAGTTCTCCAGCAGCAGATCCGGGAAGTCCGTGATCAGCCGCTCCTGCATCTCATAGAGGCCCAGTACATAGCGGTGCATCAGCTCGCCCTGTCCCTCCGGCGGCAGGCTCATCCCGCCGACATCTGACAGCGTCCGGTTCATGTCCCACTTCACGTAGTCGATCGGTGCGCTCTTCAGAATCCGGTACACCCGGCTGTAGATCTCCTCCCGCACTTCCTTTCTCGACAGGTCCAGCACGCACTGATTCCGCGCGAGCGTCGGATTCCTGTCCTTGATGTGCAGCATCCAGTCCGGATGCGCGCGGCACAGATCCGAATCCGGCGAGATCATCTCCGGCTCAAACCAGATGCCAAACTTCATGCCAAGCCCCCGGATCCGCTCCACGAGCGGCGCAAGGCCTCCCTTCAGCTTCGTCTCGTTGACAAACCAGTCCCCCAGCGCACAGTTGTCGTCGTTCCGTGCACCGAACCAGCCGTCGTCCATGACCATCATCTCGACGCCGGCCGCGTGCGCGTCCTTCGCGATCTCATAGATTTTGTCCTGGTCGAAGTCAAAATACGTGGCCTCCCAGTTGTTGATGAGCACCGGGCGCGGCTTGTCCTTCCACGGGCTGCGGATGATATGGCCGCGGATGAAGTCATGATATGAACGCGTCATCCGCCCGAGGCCTTCCGCGGAATACGTGAGGGCAGCCTCCGGCGTCTGGAAGCACTCGCCCGGCCCCAGTCTCCAGGCAAAATTCTCGGGGTGAATGCCGGTGATAAGCCGCACGGAGCTGAACTGGCTCTTCTCCGCCACCTCCGTGTGATTCCCGGAGTAGATGAGCTGCATGGCGTAGACCTCACCGCTGTTCTGGGTCGTCCCGGGCGTCACCAGCGCCATAAACGGCGCCGCCTGATGACTCGTCTCGCCACGCGTGCTGCCGATCTGCGTTTTGCCGAAATTCAGCGGCCGCTGCTGGATCCGCCGCTCCCGCGCCCAGTTTCCGGCGAGCGTCACCGCCTCAAAGCCGCGGTCGTCCATATCGATCGAGGCGCTCAGCGCCCTCGTCAGCACCAGCTTCTGACTGCCGTCGTTGCGGATGAGCGCGCTCCGTGTGATAACGTCCTCCTTTGGGAACACGGAATAAAGCAGCGTCACCTTCACGCCCAGAACCGGATCCACGAGAAAGAGAGACAGCGTCTCCACCATGTCGGTCAGCATGCCGTCCTCTCTGCGGACGCCGTCGTCCTTCCCCGGAAAGGCGGACGGCAGGCCCGTCAGCTGCGGCTTCCCCTTCTCAATCGAATAGGAGTCATAGAAAAGCTCGGTTCCGTGCTGATTCTGCTCATTCGCAAGATCGAGCGCCGCCTCGCGGTAGTCCCCCACGCCGGCCGTCGGATACTCAAACGGCAGCGCGTTCAGAAATGTCCCCTTCTCCCGCGGAAGACGGAGCGGCTGCGGATACTCATGAAGCCGCAGCAGATACGTTCCGCCCGTGTGTGCCACCTTCCGTCCGTAATAAATGTGCGCGACATATCCTTCCTCCGTCACGCCGATCATGTACGTGGTGTGGCATGTGTCCAGTTTGAAAATCCGTTTCCCGCTGTCGTACAGAATAGCCATCTTACCCTCCTTGATTTTCCTCATCCGGTGCATCTGCCCCGAAGTTCAGCCCTCCGGCTCCTCCAGCCGCTCGCTCTGCTCGTCTGCCACGCGCACCATCCAGTTCTCCGCGATCTGCGCGCTCCGCGTGATCTCCTGGTGCTTCTCCCGCTCCTTCACGTAGATATAACCGAAGACGCTGTATGTCAGCGCTCCGACAAAATTCACGAGCAGGTCCTTCATCGTGTCGATAATGCCGATGTCCAAGTATCCTCCGTCGATCACATACGTCTTTCCCGACGCCGTCTCGATCGTCGTCTTCGTGATATTCCGCACCGCGATCGGAATCTGCTGATGCGTCGGGTCGAGCGTCACCGACTGGAACGACCGCACGATGAAATCCTTCTGCATGTCCTGCCCGAAGAACTGATCCCCTGCAAACTCAATGAATTCCCAGCACACGCCCACCGTCATGGAGAAGCAGAACGCCACCATGGCCAGATAAAAGGGCGACAGGTTCATCCGCTTCGTGTGCCGGTTCATCAGATCGATCATGGAGAATCCGACCGCCGCGCACAGAAATCCGTTGATCGTGTGGAGCACCGTGTCCCAGCCGGGGATATTGATGTAGAAATTATCGACTTCCCCGAGAATCTCCGCCGCAAAGATAAAGAGATAAATGGAAGCCTCGAAAAAAGGCGGAATTTCAATCTTGAAATGGTCCTCCATGAAGCTCGGAATCAGAAACAAAATCAGAGAAAGCGCGCAGATTGCCACGCCTTCCCAGTTTCTGATCCAGAACTGCCGGACCATACAGCAAATGACAAGAATGCGCAATACGGAATAGACGATAAACGCCCTCCTGCTGCTGCGAATCCGGTTTCGAAGATACCCTGCATACTTTGCCGGCGATGAACCTTTCATATCTGCCTCCGCGTGCCACGCTCTGCGCATTTATTTCCTCTGGTTCAGCCGCTCCCCGATCTTCTCGTTTGTGTACGAGATCGTATCCGCGACCTTCGCTGCCTTCTGCTCCAGATTCTCGAAATGCTGCTGGACCGGATCCAACTGCACAGCCCCGCCGAGGTCGAAGGCCACGATCCCAACCAGTCCCGGACCGGTGTGGATGGCAAGAGACGACACGATCTGCTTCTCCTCGATAATATTTGCCTCCGGAAACCGCTCAAGAATCAGCTTTTTGGCCTGCTCCGCGCCGGCCTTCCCGTCCCCGTTCAGAATGACAATCCAGCATTTCGACACATCCGTCCCCGCCGGGAGCACGTAATCGACCAGCTTCTCCACGCCCCGCGCGGCGCCGCGGAGCTTCGCGACTGTGTAATAAACTCCCTCCCGCGTGCAGGAAATAATCGGCTTGATGTTCAGAATTTTGCCGACCAGCGCGACGGAAGGCGTGATGCGCCCGCCCTTCTTCAGATAATCCAGCGTGTTCATATAGTACCCGAGCCGCACATCGTAGATTTTGCTCTCCAGTGCTTTCGTCAGGCTGTCAAAATCTCTGCCGGCCGCGAGTTCTCTCGCCGCATAGACGGCGAAAATGCCGCTTCCCATGGAGATATTCTTTGTGTCGAACGCATACACCTTCGACTGCGGATGCTCCTCCCGGTACTCCCCGAGCGCCAGATGCATCGACTGAAATGTCGAACTCATCGCGCCGGAAATCGCGACGCAGATGAAATTCTCATACCCGTCCGCGTGCGCGGCTTCGATGACATCAAGCACCTCCGCGGCATTGATCGCGGCCGTCTTCGGAACTTCCTCATCAAAATGCCGGTAGACATACAGCGGATTGGACTGCTCCAATTCCGTGTCCGTGTAGGCGCGGTCATGATAGTGGATCGTCAGCGGCACAATACGGATGTCAAACTTCGCCGCCAGCGCGGCGGACACATCACATCCCGAATCACATATCACAGCAGTTTTGGTTGGATTCATCCTGCATCCCTCCTATCTAACCCGGGTGCCGCGCTCCCTGCGGTACCCGACAGCAGCGGCGTCAGCTTTCCGTCCGACAGAATCGTGATCTTCTTTGTCGCGCGCGAAATCGCCGTGTACAGCCTGTGCCGGGTCAGAAGACATTTCTCCTCCGAGACCGGGCAGGTCCGCTCATCCGCATCCGGCAGAATCACCTCATCGAACTCCAGTCCCTTGGCGTACTGGAGCTCGATGAGAAAGGCGCCCTGCGCCGGCAGTTTCTCATCCCCGCGGATCAGCGGCGGCGCGCTCTCTCCCAGCAGCTCCCGCACTCTCCGGAGCGACCTGCGGTTCTGACAGATCACCGCGGTGAGGCCGCTCTTATTCTCTGCCTGAGCAATAGCCTCCCGGAGCAGTGCCGCGTATTCCGCGTGATTTCTGCACGCCCGGATCACCGGCTCAAGACCCGGCCGCTGCACCGATCTTGCCTGCAGCTTCTGGTCCTCCGGCAGCAGCCCGGCGAACAGCGCCGTGATCTCAGGCGAGGAGCGGTAGCTTGTCTGCAGCGGCAGCTCCACCGTTTCTTTTCCACACCCGGCAAAAATCTCGTGAATCCGCCGGAACGAAACCGTCCCCTCCCGGATCGACTGAAACTCGTCTCCCAGCAGCATAAACCTCGCGTTCGGAAAATACTTTGCGAGCGTCATGAGCTGAGCCTCGGTGTAATCCTGCACCTCGTCAATCATGACATACTGCGCCATCCGGTCGCATTCGCCGGTCAGCGCCATTCTGACATAGAGCCACTCGATGGCGGTGAGGTGCTTCTTCCCGAGAATCCGTTTCCCGATGTGCTCATAATTGAGCCAGCCGTACTCCCGGATCATCTTGAACGCGCCGCCGTAATTGTTGACGATCTCGTTCTCCTCCGCAATGCTGAGCCGGTCGTCCCCGGCCGCTCTCTCAGACTCTGCCGAAGCATTCCAGGTCCTCCGCCGCGTTCTGTCCATCTCGCCGCGTTCTGTCCCGTCCTCCCGGTCAGCGTCGTCTTCCATCCGGCCTCCGCGCCGCCCGGACTCTTCCGCTTTGGCATCGTCCCGTCCGTCTGACAAGGAAGCATCCTCATCCTCGTCCGCGCCGCCGCGCCTTCGCCGCAGCGAAACCCTCGCGCGCTCGAGCAGCTCTTCCTCCGCCACATGCGTGAGCCGCACGCCCGTCTCGATCCTACCGTCATACTGCGCCAGAATCTCCAGGATCGTATTCCGCTGCAGAACGCATCTGCCCTTCTGGCTGATCGGATTGATGTCCTCCGCCGTCAGCCTGTATTCCGGCAGCGCCGCATCGATCCGCCGCAGATTCTCCGCCGTCGTCTCCTCCGCCGCGCCGCCCGGAACATGCAGTCCGTTCATCAGCTCCTGCCACGTCATCGTGTTCGGATTCTGCTCGCCGAGATCCGGCAGCACGCCGGAAATGTACTGCTGAAACACCGGATTCAGCGTCAGCAGATAGACATCACCCGGCCGCAGTGTCTTGCGGTGATGGTAAAACAGATAGGCGATCCGCTGCAGGAGCACGCTTGTTTTGCCGCTGCCAGCAATGCCGTTCACCAGCAGCACCGGCACATCCGGATACCGGATGACCGCGTTCTGCTCCTTCTGAATCGTCACCGTGATCGCCTGCATCCTGTCCGTCCGCTGCTTTGACAGCGACTCGAGCAGCATCGGATCCTCAATGGCCACGGACGTGTCAAAATACGCGTTCAGCCTGTCCCTGTTCAGATCGAACTGTCGCCGCAGCTTCAGATCCACATCGATCCGCCGGTCGTTCACCATGTAAAAAGTGCGCCCGTTGTCCTGATTGTAATACGTCTCCGCGATCGGCGAGCGCCAGTCCACAATCATCTGGTCGATCCCGTTGTCCGCAGCCAGCGCCGCGCGTCCGATGTAATAGCTCTCCGGCTCCTCGTCCGGCTCGAACTGCAGCGTGACTCTGGCAAAATATGGCGCTTCGAGCAGCATCCTGACCTTCTTCAGATTGTCCGACAGCACCGCCGACTTCACGTTGTAGCTGTCGATATACCGGTTCCAGGTCTCGATCTCGCCGTACATCTCCGTCTTGACCTCGTCGTCCGCCGTGTCAAAACGCAGATTGTCCCGGATGTCATTCTTCTCGTCCGACGCCGTCGCGTTCAGCTCCTCGATCTCCTGCCCGAGCGACGCCTGCCGCTCTTCCAGCTTGTCGTACACCTCCGAGAGGTGCGCCTGCTCTTCCTCAAAAATCTTCTTATCCCTGCTCTTCCTCAAAAATCTTCTTATCCATACCAATCCAAACCAGTTATTCCATATTTAACAGTAACACGGATTCTGCCGGAATTGCCAGACACCCTGCTACTGCATACAGCATCCGGAAATCTCCTGTATCAGAATAGTATAACATGCCCCGGCTGGCAGATGGGTAACAAAAAACCCGGAAAGTATTGATTTTCAATACTTTCCGGGTTGGATCCATAAAATTCTCTCCAAAGATCAGTCAGTAACATAACATGCAAGTTCAAGCGCTATTTCGAAATGTCCCGGATCATGCTGCGTGTTTTTCTTCTGGTTCTTTTCCATCCGTGAATCCCACTTCGGAGCATCAAGAAGATCGCCGCTGGTAAAGAAGAAATAAGCATCCAATCCCCTGAAATCACACATGGCCTGAATCGCAGCACATTCCATTTCTACCGAAATGCAGCCGTCATTCTTTCTTTTATCGAAGTTTCCTCTGGTCTCACGGTATACAGCATCTGTAGTCCATGTTTTCCCCTTCACATAAGGAAGACCTGCCAATTCCATAAACTCAGCAACTTTTTCGCTGTTTTTCACCGTAATGTAATCAGATGCAGGAGCATAGTGATATGACGTTCCCTCATCACGGTAAGCTTCTGTAGGGACCATTACTTTTCCTCTGGCTATTTCTTTATTCAGACAGCCGCATCCGCCAAACTCTATATACTTGTCAGTCTTAATAACAGACATTGAATCTTCTATATCGCCTATGCAGCCCGGAGCACCGACAAAAGACATGTATATGGCAAATTCTTTATCTTTATAAGTAAAGCCGTATATCGGTTTTGCTCCGTTCGAAGAATAAATATCTCCGATCTTTGTGCAATCGTAAGCTTCCAGAACATACTGAAGGATCTCATTGGAAAAAGTCAGGATACAGGCATCAACCTTTTTGGCATCTTCCTTTTTCCAAGGCTTTAATATTTCTTCAGTCTTGTTATCAAATGAATCCGTGATCATTTCACTACTCTGATTCCTTTTCTGGTTAGTATATCTTCCTGCTGATTTTCCTGTCTAACGATTAACCTCAGATATTAAAATTATAAACGAGTCCAATGCTCTCTGTACAGTCCTGACCGTTTTAGAAATCTTTTCCGCAATCTCGCCTCGCGAAGAATCCGGCTTCTGTTTCAAAATAGCAAGCACGGCCATCTCTGTCCCGTTCAAAGTGACATCCAAAGTGACACTTGGAATGTCACTTTGAAGCTCCGGACGATACAGGATAAATTTGAATCCAAGTTCGTCGCTCTCATATGAGAAGCGTATTCCGGCATCTTTGCACAGACTGTTAATCCGCTTAAACCCGCTCCCAAACTGCTCAATCGACTTGTTGAGATAAAGGATTTTGGCAATCGTGGCGTTTCGAATTACAGACTCATAATTGCCCTTCATGTAGTCTTCAGGCTTGTGATTGCTTGCATATTCGCCTGGGCTGTAAATCGTGATCATGCCGGGATGAATACAAATCTCATGGTTTGTACGGCCGTTGTAGACAGCATGGGCGAAGCTGTTGGCCAGCACCTCTCTGATGACCGCCACAGGAATCTCCGGCGTCTCGGTTCGTTCTGTGCCGATAATCTCGCTTCTCCACCGGATGTTCTTCAGTATGTAATCCTCACCCATCCCAAGAAGATTATAGATGTTATCCTCATACAGCTTCATATCAAGGAAGGTGAGTTTCTCATCCGTTGCAAATATGGCTGCCTTCAAAGTGACAGGATGTGTGTTTCCGAAAAGATACTCACCCGCATTATTGAGGCTCTCGCCATTGACAAGCCCATACCGTTTCAGAATGACCGTACAAGTATATCTTCCCTCCGGTATTCTTCCGGCTGAAACGGCTTTTTGACAGAATGCTTTGACAGCGTTCTTATCTACTTGCTTCACTGAGGCGGCAGAGGGCGTTTTCTCCCATTTCTCACGATATTCATTTGAAACGAAAAAGCTTTTTAGTTCTTCCGGCGTGACCTCCCGATCCTCGTCAGCAGTTCGAAGATAGTATCTCCCAGCCGCAGAGTAGGGCGTATTATTACCGTTGAATTCAACCTTGATCAGGTGCTTTCCGTCCAGAATGACTTCCTCGATAGCAGGGTATATTTGAGGCCGAATGCTTTCATATACAGCACGGGACACGCCTCTGAGAGCAGCCTGTGAAAAAGCCGGCGTACAGTACAGGAGCAGTCACAAGATCCGCTTCTGGGCTGCCTCCTCACTGGCTTCCAACGGGACCAGCGTGCAGGATCTGATGTCGATCGGCGGCTGGTCAAATACGAAGACGGCCATGCGCTATATTCGCATGAATAATGTCGGAAAACGCACAAAAAGACTGTTTGAAGAAGCCGTAAGATAAGGTGCATACGCCTGCATACGATCAGGCAGAAAAAGAAAGAACCCGGAAAGTACTGATTATTAATACTTTCCGGGTCTATAGACCGTAGCGAGGGGGGGACTTGAACCCTCGACACTGCGGGTATGAACCGCATGCTCTAGCCAGCTGAGCTACCTCGCCA
>ONQW01000135.1 GCA_900320025.1 uncultured Lachnospiraceae bacterium | reverse complement strand
GAGGTCTTCTCCCGGGTGGAGGAGCTCAAGGCGATGAAGCTGGACGTCCCGGAGGCGACCATGGTCTCGTGGCTGCTGCAGCGCGGCGGGATTCCGCTTCCGAACGGCGTTCTGACGAAGGACGAGCTGGCTGAGCACCTGCAGGAGGCATGCCCGGCGGCGTTTGACGCGGAACAGGCAAAACCGGCGGAGGCCGGTGCTTTACCGCCGGAGAATACGGAGCAGTGCTGTTCTGCGCCGGTCTGTGAGAAAGCGGATAATCAGGATGCTGTGTCTGCTGCGCCCGGGGAAAGAGCCTGCGTGCCCGTGGATGCGTCCTGTTCAGGGCGTCAGGCTGACAGGATGGCATCCGGAGATCCTGACCGGATAATTGGGGACGAAGAGAAGGACAGCACTTCAGAAGCGGATGCCCTCGGCGGGATTGAAATCCGCAATGTCAGCTATATTTACAACGAGGGCTCCGCGATGGAATCAAGGGCCCTCGACGGCCTGTCCACCCGGATTCCGCACGGGCAGTTCATCGGCCTCATCGGCCACACCGGATCCGGCAAATCCACCTTTGTGCAGATGCTCAACGGCCTGCTTAAGCCGAGCGCCGGTTCCGTGTGGTATGACGGACAGGACATCTGGGCGGATGGCTATCCGCGACGGCAGCTCCGCGCCGAGGTTGGCCTTGTCTTTCAGTACCCTGAGCATCAGCTGTTTGAGGCGGACGTTCTGACCGATGTAAAATTCGGCCCGAAGAATCTCGGCCTGCCTGAGGAGGAGCAGACCGCGCGCGCCATCGAGGCCCTCAGACAGGTGGAGATCGGAGAGCAGTACTACAAGGCTTCCCCGTTCGAGCTGTCCGGCGGACAGAAGCGCCGCGTCGCCATCGCCGGCGTGCTCGCCATGCGGCCGAAAATCATGATTCTCGATGAGCCCACGGCGGGGCTTGATCCGATGGGACGCGATGAGATCCTCGGCATGATTTCCCGCATGCACCGCGAGCGCGGGATGACCATCGTCCTCGTCTCCCACAGCATGGACGATGTCGCACGCTATGTGCAGCGCATCATGGTTATGAACGCCGGAAACCTGCTCATGGACGGCGCGCCGCACGACATCTTCGCGCACGTGAAGGAGCTTGAGGACATCGGACTCGCCGCGCCGCAGGTGACCTACATTCTCGACAAAATCCGTGCGAAGGGACTGTCGGTCCGCACGGACTGCCTGACCGTGGAAGAGACGGCGGAGGAGATACTGCGCGCGGTCGGAAAAGCGAAGAGCAGGGTCTGACGGACAGTGATCTGAGGCGCGTCTGCACAGACAGAAAGCTGCAGACCCGGCGCTGAGGGGATAACGAAGAGCGGCCGGCGCGTGCAGCGCATCAGCCTGGCATCTGTGGATATTTGCGGAGAATAACATGTTTAAATCAATTACACTGGGACAATATTATCAGACGGATTCCCTGCTCCACCGGCTTGACCCGCGGACCAAGGTGGTGATGACGCTCGGCTACATCATCTCGCTGTTCCTCATCCGCAATTTCACGGGCTATGTGGTGGCGGGCATTCTGCTCGCTGTCGCGGTGGTGCTGTCGCATGTTCCCTTCCGCTTCATCTGGAGAGGCATGCGCGGCATTCTGGTACTCCTGTTGATCACCGTGATCTTCAATCTGTTCCTCACGCCGGGCACACCGGTCGTGAAGTTCTGGAAGCTGCAGATCACGGTGGAGGGCATCGTCTTTGCCTCGAAGATGGCGATCCGGCTTATCTTCCTCATCATCTGTTCGACGCTGATGACGCTGACGACGACGCCGAATCAGCTGACGGACGCGCTGGAGAGCCTCGGCAGGCCGCTCACAAGGATTCATGTGCCGGTCCACGAGATCGCCATGATGATGTCCATCGCGCTCCGCTTCATCCCGATTCTCGCGGAGGAGACAGACAAAATTCAGAAAGCCCAGATGGCGAGAGGCGCGGATTTTGAATCCGGGAGCCTGGTCGCCAGGGTGAAGGCACTCGTCCCGCTGCTGGTGCCGCTGTTCATCTCCGCGTTCCGCCGCGCCAACGATCTCGCGATGGCGATGGAGGCGCGCTGTTACCGGGGCGGAGAGGGCAGGACGAAAATGAAGCCTCTTGTCTACGCGGGAAGGGATTACTCCGCGTACCTTCTCTTTGCGGGCTACTTTGTCCTGGTGATTGTGATGCGGAACCTCCGCATGCTGGTGTGAAGGGCGCAGGAAGAGCTGCGCAAAATGGCGAGCGCACAGGCAGCGCGGAGACAGAGAATGCACCGGGCATGGGGAAACAAAAAACACAGAGTGAGAGAGACACTGGCGGATGAGAAGAGTCCTTCTGAAAGTTGCATATGATGGCACCCGTTACGCGGGATTTGCGAGACAGACCGGGCAGGAGACGATCGAGGGGATTCTCGATCAGACCATCTCAGAGCTCACCGGAGAGCAGATCCGGGTCATCGGCGCGAGCCGGACCGATGCGGGGGTGCACGCACTGTGCAATATCGCCGTATTTGACACGGAATCCCGGATTCCTCCGGAAAAATTTTCCTATGCGCTGAACCGAAGGCTCCCTTCCCGCATCCGGATTCAGGATTCCTTCGAGGTGGCGGCCGATTTTCATCCGCGGCACTGCAGTACGGTCAAAACCTATGAGTATCACATTTATAACGCGGAGTTTGAGGATCCGCTGCACCGGATGTACAGCTTCCATACCTGGTATCCGCTGGATGTCGAGGCGATGGACAGAGCGGGGCAGGCGCTGGTCGGGGAGCACGATTTCAAGAGCTTCTGCAGTATTTATACGCAGGCGGAGACAACGGTCAGAACCATCCTTTCCCTGCATGTGACAGCAGAACCGGCCCTGACAGCCTGCGCGGCAGGACAGAACGTCATCACGCCGCGGGATATCACGATCCGCGTGCAGGGGACTGGCTTTCTCTACAACATGGTCCGCATCATCGCCGGCACCCTGATCGAGGTCGGACGCGGCGCGAGAAAGCCGGAGGAAGTCGCAGGGATTTTGCAGGCGAGGGACCGGAGAGCAGCCGGGCCGACGGCACCCGCCGCGGGACTCATTCTGGTCAGCTACCAGTTTCTGGAGGATCCGCATCTCGCGCGTCCGGTGGCGACGGAGAAGGCTGCGTATCCTGCAGAGACGGTGAAAGAGGAGGAACGGGAGATGCCGCGTGTTCCTTCCGATACTGCCGGGGACTGATACCGGCATAGGTGCGAAATGCATTTGCGAAATGCTCAGAGGAAGAAAAACCAAGCTGTTCAGCGATTTCCGCGATCGGAAAATCGGTTGACTGTAGCAGTATCACCGCAGCGCTCATCCGCGCTGCGGTTTTTTTCTGCTGAAATGTCTGGTTATATTTCTCACGGAGCAGGCGCTGGGTTTGACGCGGCGACAGGGCGAGCCGTTTTGACAAGCTGTCCAGCGTGAGGGTTGCATAGTCATAGAGAAAGCTCTCGTCAAGAATCAGGGACTGCTGATTTCCCGGCACAGAGGAGACGGCGCCGGACGGGACAAGGGCGCTGTAATTCCGGACCATGAGCACAATGATCTGTTGAAGCATCGACTGGACGATCTCGGTGTAACCGGCCTGCTTCCGGGAGAGCTCAAGAAAAAGATTTTGCATGACAAGGTGGATGTTCTGCGTGTCGCGGCCGATCCACAGCGGGGTGGAGAGGAAAGCGGACAGGATAGAGTTGCCCGCACCGGCGGAAGAGTCCCGGAGCCTCCGATCCTCCTGCGTCTGAAGGAAAATGCAGTATTCGGCCATCGGATTCTCTTTCTCTGGAATCTGCTGATGGGATATGTGAGGGCCGGTCACGAAGAGAGAATCTTTATTCAGATGATGTTCTGTTCCGTTCAGAATCACCGTGCCGCAGCCATATGGGATGTAGTGAATTTCGTAGCAGCCCTCACTGTGGGCGTGCATGGGAATCACGCGGTGAAACTGCTCAAACACAATATTTTGCGCGATGAACCGGCAGCGTCCCATGTGAAATGACAGCTCGGCGTTGTTATAGCGGGTTGCTGCGGATGTCGTCATAGGCGTTGTGTCTGTTGTCATAAAGCACCTCCTGCCTCCTGGCTGCGGACGATCTTCTATCGACGCACAGTGGAGCGCATTGAAATACTGTGCGTCTCCTGACTGCGGGTGATCTTCTATCGACGCACAGTGGAGCGCCTTGAAATACTGTGCATCTCCTGACTGTGGCTGATCTGCGGCTGTGCCACTGCCGACCTTCGACAGATCCGGCTGCGCTGCGGTTGGTCTGCATGACAAAAACTGCGAAAACACGACATGGTCAAGTAATTATTTACAGCTATTGGTCTTTGTTTGCAAGATCAAAATAACTATTATGGGAATATATCGGAAACAGTTCTGAAACGAATTAAATTTCAGAATAGCGCAAAAACAATAGTTTAAATATCTTTTCGACAGGAAAGACAGGAGGGTGAACCATGGCGGTAAAAATGATCGGTGCGGTACTTCCGGGGAACAGCACGGTGGAGCTTGATGAATTTGACATTCCGGAGCCTGGATATGGGGAGGTTGTCGTGAAGACGAAGGCGGCGACGATCTGCGGCTCGGATATCCGCTGCATTTATCGCGAGCATGTGGGCAAGGGAGCGGAGGGATATATCCCCGGAACGATCGCGGGGCACGA
>ONQW01000112.1 GCA_900320025.1 uncultured Lachnospiraceae bacterium | reverse complement strand
AAGAAGACCGGCGGATACATGACCTACCTGCCGGATTACAAGGCGCCGTTCATCTTCGCGAACTTCAACGGGACGACAGGCGATGCGGATGTCATCACGCACGAGTGCGGCCATGCGTTCCAGGGCTGGCTCTCGGCGGACGACCCGATCCGCGAGCATGCGGATATCACGATGGAGACCGCGGAGACGCATTCGATGTCCATGGAATTCTTCACGGAGCCGTGGATGGATCTCTTCTTCGGCGCGCGGGGAAAGGACTATGTCCGGATGCATCTCGAGGATGCCATCAATTTCATTCCGTACGGCACCATGGTAGACGAATTCCAGGATATTGCCTACTCGAACCCGGACCTTTCGCCGAAGGAACGCAACGAGGCCTGGATGGATCTCGAGCGGCAGTACCGTCCGCACATGAACTATGAGGGCGACGCGTTTCTTTCGAGCGGGAGAGCGTGGCAGATGAAGCACCACATCTACGACTGCCCGCTGTACTACATTGATTACTGTATCGCCGGGACGAATGCCCTGCAGTATAAGATCTGGATGACGAAGAATTATCAGGAGGCATGGGCGAGCTATTTGAAGCTGTGCCGCCTGTCCGCCTCGGACTTCTTCTTCGGCCTGATGGAGAAGGTGGGATTGGACAATCCCTTCGAGGACGGCTGCATCCGGCATGTCGTGAAGCAGCTTGAGGAATTTGTGTAGATTTGTGACAGATAGAAAAGGAAATCAGAAGATATGGACAGAAAGAACTGTTATGACGTGATTATCATCGGAGCGGGCCCGGGCGGCGCGTTCTGCGCGTACGAGCTGAAGGAGAAGCAGCCGGATCTGAAGGTTCTGATCATTGAGAAGGGCCGCTCCATCGAGAAGAGGGTCTGCCCGAAGAGAACGAACGGCGGAAAGTGCCTTCACTGCAAGCCGTGCTCCATCACGACCGGCTTCTCGGGCGCCGGCGCGTTTTCCGACGGCAAGCTGAGCCTCTCCCCGGATGTCGGCGGCAATCTGCCGGATATTCTGGGCTACGACGAGGCATCGAAGCTCATCCGGGAATCCGATGATATTTATCTCAAATTCGGCGCGGATACCCATGTCTGGGGCGTTGACAAGCCGGAGGCCATCCGGGAGATCCGCACCCGCGCGATCGTGGCCAATCTGAAGTTAGTCGAGTGCCCGATCCGTCATCTCGGCACGGAGAAGGGCTACGAGATCTATGAACGGATGCAGAATTACCTGCTGGAGAAGGGCGTCGAGATGATTTTTAACACGTCCGTCGCCGACATTCTGATCGAATCCGACGGAACCGGCGCGCAGCATGTCTGCGGCGTGAAGACGGAGAAGGGCGACACATACTATGCTCCGAAGGTGGTGGCGGCGGTCGGCCGTGAGGGCGCGGACTGGCTGCACGGGCAGTGTGAAAAATTCGGCATCGATTCCGTCCCCGGCACGGTGGATATCGGCGTGCGCGTCGAGGTGCGCGACGAGGTGATGCAGTATCTCAATGACAACCTGTACGAGGCAAAGCTGATCTATCACACGCCGACCTTCGACGACAAGGTGCGCACCTTCTGCACCAATCCGCACGGCGAGGTGGCGACCGAGCTCTATGACGGCGGCCTCGCAGTGGTCAACGGCCACGCGTACTCCGGTGCGGAATATGCCACGCACAACACGAATTTTGCCATCCTGGTCTCGAAGAATTTCACCAAGCCGTTCAAGACGCCGATTGAGTACGGCCGTAAAATCGCCGAACTCTCCAACATGCTCTGCGGCGGACGGATTCTGGTGCAGAACTTCGGCGATTTCAAGCGCGGCCGCCGCTCGACGGAGGAGCGCATGTGCCGAAACAACCTGATTCCGACTCTGAAGGACGCGGTGCCGGGCGATCTTTCCCTGGTGTTCCCGCACCGGATCATGGTCGATATCGAGGAGATGATCTACGCGCTCGACAAGGTGACGCCGGGCATCGCGTCCGACGAGACACTGCTCTACGGCGTGGAGGTCAAGTTCTACTCGAACAAGCTGGTCGTCTCGAAGGAGTTTGAGACCTCAGTGCCCGGCCTTTACGCGATCGGCGACGGCGCCGGCATCACGCGCGGACTGCAGCAGGCATCCGCCAACGGGCTGGTGGTGGCGAGATCCATTCTCGGCGTGAAGCACTGAAGGAACGATATGGCGGGAAGCGGAGATGGCAGACAATCGAATAGGAGCGGAATAAAGAGGGCGGCCGCGCTGACCCTCGCGCTGCTTCTTGCCGCAGGGACCGCCCTGACCGGATGCGGCAGCAGCCCTGGTGCAAAGCGGCGTGTCGTGCTGACCAGCGGTTTCACGGAGGATGATGTCTTCACCATCAATGCTTCGCAGGAAACCCTGTACGGCACAGCGCCTGAGCTTCGCATTTATCTGCTCGACCTGGCCGGGGAGTACGAGGACATACTCGGCAGCGGGTTCTGGAACGATGCGGCGAATCAGCCGGTCCGCGGGCACGCACGCGAGGAGGCGCTGGCGCGCCTTGTGCGGGTGAAGGAGCTGAACCTGATGGCAGGGGAGCAGGGCGTCACCCTGACGGATGCGGAGCGGGCGGCAGCGGACAGTCTCGCCGATGATTATATCGCCGCCCTCACAAAGGAGGAGAAGACGTATCTCTCGGGCGGGCAGATTACGGGACTCTCCGCGGAGGAGGTGCGCCTGTGCTATCGTCAGTACATGCTGGCGGACCGCATGTATGACCAGATCATCAGCCCGGTTGATACCGAGATCAGCGACGACGAGGCGCGGATTCTGACGGCTGAGTCCATCCTGTTCCGCACGGTGAACGACGATGGCACGCCAAAATCCGAGGCAGATCAGAAGAAGGCGGCACAGCGGGCGAAGGAATGTCTTCACCGCATCCAGATCGGAGACGGCACAACATTTGACGCCCTGATCAGCGAATACAGCGATTCCGATGTCAATACCTTCAAAATCTGCCGGAACGGGCAGGTGGAGAATTCCTATCTCGTGAATGGAGAGGTCTCCGACGGGGATACCACGCCGCTCGCAGAGGCGGCGTATCAGCTTGCGGAAAACGAGAAGAGCGGCATTATCGAGACCTCGCTCGGGTACCGGATCGTGAAGTGTATCACCACCTTTGACCGCGCGGAGACAGATGCGAATAAGAAAGCCATCGTGGCGCGTCGGCAGGCGGAGACCTTTGACAAGGCGATGCAGGCGTATGAGCAGAATCTCGACGTGGACCGGAATGACGCGCTGTGGGACAAAATTACACTGCCGGAATCTGATGTGTCCGGGGACGGGTCAGGTGCGGCGGCAGGCGGCACCGGCACGGCGGCGGAAGCGTCAGGTGCGTCCGGGACGGATTCCGCGATCGGAACGACGCAGGACTCCGGAGAAGCGGATATCGGCACAGCCGGAGCACAGGGCTTTTTCGCAAGATACGACGCCTGGAAGGCAGCCCAGACGGAAGGGTGAACGGATGACGAAAAGACAGGAATCGCACATGCGGGTCGAACAGAAATATAACGTCGGGAACAGTATCGGGCGCATTTTCTTCGTCGCGGTCTTCATGACCTTCCAGGTGTGGCTGATGTATGCGATCATCACACACTATGACGATGGGTCTGGGATTCTTGACAAGACGATTCAGCTGATCGCTTTGCTGATTGTGCTGCGCGTCTACGGGCAGCACAAGAATGCCGCGAACAAGATGCCCTGGATCATTCTGATTCTGATTTTTCCGCTGCTCGGCATACTCCTCTGGTCCCTGACCTCCGGGTCCCTGCTTCTGGTCAGAAAGAAGAAGCACTTTCTGAAGTATGACGCGGCGCTGCCGGGGATTCTTCCCCAGAATCAGAACGCTGCGCGCACGCTTGCTTCGACGGACCGCGGACTGCTTGAGGAATCCCGCTATGTGGCGGAGCATGGAAGGTTTCCGGTCTATCAGGGCACGTCAGCCAGGTATTTTCCGGAGGCGGAGCAGGGAAGACTGTCCCAGATCGAGGATCTGAGGAAGGCGGAGCACTCCATTTTCCTCGAGTATTTTGCCATCGAGGACCGCGAGAGTTTTGCGCCGATCAGGGAAATCCTGTACCAGAAGGCGGCGGAGGGCGTGGATGTCCGCATTCTGTATGACGATATCGGCTCGGCTTCCATGCTGTCCTTCCGGTTCGTGAAGCTGATGGAGAGCCACGGCATCCGGTGCCGGGATTTCAATCCGATCAGCCCGTTCTTCAGCATCTTCATGAATAACCGGGACCACCGCAAGATGACCATCATCGACGGCAAAATCGGTTACACGGGCGGCTACAATCTGGCGAACGAGTACTTTGGCTTCGACAGGCCCTACGGACACTGGAAGGACACCGGCGTCCGGCTCGAGGGAGACGCGGTGCGCAGCATGACGGCCATGTTCCTCGAGATGTGGAATGCGATGCGGCGCGAGGACTGGACGGCGGACCTGACAAAATATCTGCCGGCTGTTAAGGCAGGTGAGCTGACCGCGGAGGCTGACAGCATGGCGGAACGCCGCAAGGCTGTATCTTTGCCGGATGAAAATGAGACGGCAGACCATGTACATAACGTGCCGCGCGGGAGCGGGCAGATGGCTTATCTGTCCGCAGAGGCCGATGGGCAGGGAGCTGTTCTGGCGGATCGCGGGGAAGCCGGACTGGACGATCAGACCGGCCTGACGCGCTCGGCGCAGCTTGGCAGGGCGCTTGATGGAAAGTGTTTTGTGCAGCCCTATGCGGACACGCCGATGGACGAGGAGCAGACCGGCGAGAATGTCATCATGAACATTCTGAATACGGCGCAGGATTATGTCTGGATCAGCACGCCGTATCTCGTGCTCAGCGACGAGATGTCGCGGGCGCTGACACTGGCGGCGAAGCGCGGCGTGGATGTGCGGATTCTCACGCCCGGCATTCCGGACAAGAAAATTGTGTACCAGATCACCCGCTCCTATTACGGCGCGCTGGTGGCGGGCGGCGTCCGGATCTTTGAGTATACGCCGGGCTTCAATCATGCCAAGATGACGGTATCGGACGATGCGACGGCGGTCGTGGGTTCCATCAATCTGGATTTCCGCTCGCTCTACCTTCACTTCGAGGACGCCGTGCTCTTTCACGGAGGGCAGGTTGTGTCGGACGTGAAACAGGACTTCGAGCATATCTGGTCCCAGTCCCAGGAAGTGACGGAGCGGTACGCGCACCGGGGACTCGGGCTTCGGGTGTGGCAGAGCGTGCTCCGTCTGATCGCGCCGCTGACCTGATGAATATTCTGAAAGGTACATCGCGGCAGCCCGGGAACAGGTGAATATTCTGAAAGGTACATCGCGGCAGCTCGGGAACAGGTGAAAAAATGGCTGATTGATCATCCTGCTGACCGGAATATAGGTCTGTATACAGGCACGAGTGACAGTTTATGAAACTTTCACAAATCCGCAGATGCGCGGATTCACGGCATTTGTTAGCACTCATGTTTAATGAGTGCTAATTTTTTATTGACTTTGGGTCAGCAGGCGGGTAAAGTTACCATTGTTGAGCAGAACTGCCCCGAATCGGGACGGATATGAATAAGCAGCAGGAGGTATGGGTATGTCTGAACAGGGGAATCTTTCCATTAACAGTGAAAATATGTTTCCCATCATCAAGAAGTGGCTGTATTCCGACCATGACATTTTTGTCCGTGAGGTGATCTCCAACGGATGCGATGCCATCACGAAACGGAAGAAGCTTGCGCTGATGGGAGAGTGTGAGCTGCCGGACGATTACGAGGGACGCATCGACGTTGCCGTCAATCCGAATGAGAAGACGATGACGTTTACGGATAACGGTCTCGGCATGACAGCGGACGAGGTCCGGGAATATATCAACAATATCGCCTTCTCCGGCGCAAAGGACTTCCTTGAGAAATACAAGGACAAGGCGACGAGCGATCAGATCATCGGACATTTCGGTCTCGGTTTCTATTCCGTGTTCATGGTCTCGGGCGACGTGGAGATCGACACCCTCAGCTATCAGCAGGGCGCGGAGCCGGTGCACTGGGAGTGTGACGGCGGGTATTCCTATACGATGGACCGCGGCAGCCGTACACAGCCCGGCACGACCATCACGCTGCATCTGACCGACGACTGCGTGGAATTTGCGAATTACTACAAGGCGAAGGAGACGATTCAGAAATACTGCTCCTTCATGCCGTATGAGATTTATCTCCGCGATGAGACTACCACGGATACCGAGACGATCAAGGAGTCGGAGCGCCGCCCTGACGATGTGGTGATCGAGGAGCTGCCGCCGGAAGAGAAGAAGGAAGAGAAGGCTGCGGACAAGCCGATTGAGAACGACGACCCGAACAAGGCGGACAGCGCGATGGACGCGGAGAAGAAAGCGGACGGGGAGGAGGCCGGGGCGGAGAAGCCGGCGCCGGAGAAGCGCTACAAAATCCGCAGACGCCCGGAGCTTCTGAACGATACGCATCCGCTGTGGACGAAGACGCCGAAGGACTGCACCGACGAGGAGTACAAGGAATTCTACCGGAAGACCTTCCATGATTACAGGGAGCCGCTGTTCTGGATTCATCTGAATATGGACTATCCGTTCAACCTGAAGGGCATCCTGTACTTCCCGAAGATCAATCTGGAGTACGAGAACGCGGAGGGTGTGATCAAGCTCTACAACAACCAGGTCTTTGTGGCAGATAACATCAAGGAGGTTATCCCGGAGTACCTGATGCTGCTCAAGGGCGTCATCGACTGCCCGGATCTGCCGCTGAACGTGTCCCGTTCCGCGCTGCAGAACGATGGTTTTGCCCAGAAGATCTCCGATTATATCACGAAGAAGGTCGCCGACAAGCTGTCCGGCATGTGCAAGACGGACCGGGAGAACTACGAGAAGTACTGGGATGACATCAGTCCTTTCATCAAGTACGGCTGCCTCAAGGACGAGAAATTCTGCGAACGCATGACAGATTACATTCTCTTCCGCGACCTCGACGGCAAGTATGTCGTGCTCCCGGATGCCCTGGAGATCAATAAGGACGCCGGGAAGGAGGAGAAGCCTGC
>ONQW01000027.1 GCA_900320025.1 uncultured Lachnospiraceae bacterium | reverse complement strand
TCCAGCAGCTCCGAGATCGCCTGCTGGGAGGACAGATAGTTATTCGTCAGTCCCCTGTCCAGCAGGAAATCCGTGATTGTCGTCCTTGCCAGCGCATCGCCGGTCCGGTCGAGCATGTACAGCGTTATTAATTTGTAAACGGTAATCGGAGATGTCATAAGCTCTTTTCATGATGCCGGCGTCAGAACATAGTTTCGCTGATATAACCCGCACGATGCCTCACCGTACGCAGATCAATCCCGTCCGGTGCGCATCAGAACACGGTCCGTCTGATATGATCCCGCACGATGTCTCTCCGTACGCAGATCGTTACTGCCCGGTGCATCTCAGAACACAGTCTCTGTGATATGATCCTTCACCGCCGCGGATACGACATCCGCCACCCTCGGATCAAAGGCATCCGGCAAAATATAATCCTCGCACAGTTCCTCGTCGCTGACCAGTCCGGCCAGTGCCGTCGCCGCCGCCAGCTTCATCTCCTCCGTGATCTGTGCCGCATGTCCCTCCAGGGCGCCGCGGAAAATACCGGGGAAGATCAGGACATTGTTCACCTGATTCGGGAAATCGGAGCGGCCAGTTCCCACAATGCGCGCACCCGCCGATTTTGCCTCATCCGGCATGATCTCCGGAACAGGGTTTGCCATGGCGAAGAGAATCGCGTCCCGGTTCATGCTGCGCACCATATCCTGCGTCACCACGCCGGGAGCGGAGACGCCGATGAAGATATCGGCGCCCTTCAGGGCATCCGCCAGCGTGCCGGAGATATCGTCCTCATTGGTGACCTCGAGCATTTCCTTCTTGATCCAGTTGAGCCGCTCGGAATGACTCGAGACAATCCCCTTGGAGTCACACAGCAGCAGATGACGGAATCCGTAGCGCAGCAGGAGCTTTGCGATGGCGATGCCGGCCGCACCGGATCCGTTGACCACCACGCGGCAGTCCTCCTTCTTCTTGCCGACAATTTTGAGCGCATTGATCACTCCGGCCAGAACAATCACCGCCGTGCCATGCTGGTCGTCATGGAAGACCGGAATGTGCATCGTCTCCTTCAGTCTTCTCTCGATCTCAAAGCATCTGGGCGCGCTGATATCCTCCAGATTGATTCCGCCGAACGTGGGCTCGAGCAGCTGGACGGCCCTGACAATCTCATCCACATCCTGGGTGGCGAGACAGATCGGAAATGCATTGACACCGCCGAACGCCTTGAACAGCGCGCATTTTCCCTCCATCACCGGCATTGCGGCCTCCGGACCGATATTGCCGAGACCGAGCACTGCCGATCCGTCGGAGACGACCGCAATCGTATTCTGCTTGAGCGTATAGGTGTACGCCTTTGTCTTGTCCGCGTGGATCTCCTTGCAGGGCTCGGCGACACCCGGTGTGTACGCGAGGGCCAGATCCTCCCGGGACTTCAGCTGGCACTTCGGTTCTGTGCTGATTTTGCCCTTCCACTGGGCATGCAGTTCGAGCGCTTTCTGTGCATTTGTCGACATCGACTTATCCTCCTGAAAAAATGGCCTGGGCGCCGGGCAGACTACTCCGCCGCTCCCGGCATCCAGGCATTCAGTGTATCACTTTTTGTTTAGCTGCGCGATGAGGCCGGCAATCTGTTCCCTGGTGATGGCACCTCCGCCAAAACTGACGAGCTGGCGGAGCGGCATATCCTTCATCATACTCTCCACCATCTGGGCGCTGATCGCATCTGCCGCGGCGGAGCCTTCCTCCGCACCGGCGCCGGTGTCCTGATTATTCTTCTGGTACTCCGCGAGCAGCGGTTCGATGACCTTCTTCGCATCCTCATCCGCGAGCAGATCCCCGAACGTCGCATTGTCGTCCCACACCTTCGGAAGCTTTGCGTCCGAGGTGACGTGGAGCGTGAGTTCCTTCGTGATATTGCGGGAGCTGTCGCCGATGCCGATGACATAATCGCCCGGCTCCACATACCAGTCGTGGATCTCCGTATTCCAGTAGGCGAAGGAGGTCTTGTCCAGCGTGAACGTGACGGTTCTGGTCATGAAGCCGTCCAGCTCAACCTTGGCAAAGCCCTTGAGCTCGCGGACCGGACGGATCGTCTTCGGATTCTTCTCGCCCACATAGAGCTGCACGACCTGCTTGCCCTTTCTCGCGCCGTCATTCTGTGCCTTCACCGAGATCGTCAGAACCCCATGATCGATGTTGACCTGCGGAACAGCCTCGTCCGGATTCTTCTCTGCCGCGGTAGTATCGGCGATCACCTCTCCGTTCACTGCCGCCGTCATCCCGCCGAAGCTGAATTTTGAATAGCTGAGTCCGTATCCGAACGGATAGCGGACCGGCATATTCTTCTTGTCATAATAGCGGTAACCGACGAAGACGCCCTCCCGGTACTCGGTGCGGTCGTGATCTCCCGGGAACCAGAGATAGGACGGGTTGTCCTCGAGGCGCAGCGGAATGGATTCCGCGAGATGCCCGCTCGGATTCTTCACGCCGTACAGCAGATCCACCGTCGCACGTCCGACTGCCTGTCCTCCAAGATACATATCGAGAATGCCGCGGACATTCGCATCGTCAGCCCAGTCCATCTCGACCGGCGCGCCGTGATGAAGCACCACGACACAGTTCTGGCAGACGGAGGAAACCGTTCTGATCAGAGAAACCTGGTTCTCCGGCATCCGCATCGAAGTCCGGTCGTATCCCTCGGATTCGAAAGATTCCGGAAGTCCGACAAAAAGCACTGCCACATCGCAGTCCATCGCCGCGGCGAGCGCCTCGCCGAGCAGCTCCTCGTCCGTCTCTTCCTTTGACGCGTCATAGCCGCGGGCATAGCTCACGGTCAGTCCGTCCGCCTTTGCCGCCTCAAGCGCGGACTCCACGCGGAAGCTGTTGATATGCGAGCTTCCGCCTCCCTGATAGCGCGGCTTTTCGGCAAACTCGCCGAGGAAGGCCACCTTTGTTTCCCTGCGGAGCGGCAGAATCGGCCGGTTGAAGGCCGGGCTTCCACCGACGTTTCCGCCCGTGATATCAAACAGCGGATCCGGCTCCTGCGCCTCCGCGCTCTTCTCCGGGTCCTTCATATATTCATTCTTCAGCAGAACTGCGCTCTCCGCCTCGACGTCGCCGGACATGCGGTGCTGTGCCTCCATATCCCAGGGCGTCTCCGGCTTCTTTGTGCTCTCGTAGTGATCGACAAGACGGAGCACACGCCGCACGCTCTCATCCACTTCTTTCTCATCGAGACGGCCGTCCCGCACCGCTTCCACAATCGCGGCATCGTTCTGTCCATTGCTGCCCGGCATCTCCAGGTCAAGCCCGGCGTGCACGCCCTTCGCGCGGTCGCGGACAGCGCCCCAGTCACTGACGACAAGGCCCTGAAAGCCCCATTCACCGCGGAGCACATCGTTCAGCAGCCAGCGGTTTTCCGAAACCTGCGTCCCGTTCAGCTTGTTGTAGGAGCACATCACCGTATAGGGCTGCGACTCTTTGACAATAATCTCGAATGCGCGCAGATAAATCTCGCGCAGCGTCCGCTCATCCACCTGTGAATCACAGGTCATCCGTCTTGTCTCCTGATCATTCGCGGCAAAATGCTTGACGGAGGCGCCGACATTCTTTGACTGCAGACCGCGCACCTCTGCAGCGGCCATCTTGCCGGCCAGATACGGATCCTCGGACTGATACTCAAAATTCCGTCCGCACAGCGGAGAGCGCTTGATGTTCACTGCCGGCCCCAGATCGACAGCCAGCTTCTCGTGCTGCGCCGAGTCCGCGATTGCCTCGCCCACCTTCTCCATCAGATCCTTGTCAAAGGAGCAGGCGGTTGCACAGGCAGGCGGAAAGCAGACAGCCTTGATGCTGTCGTTCACGCCGAGATTATCCTGCGTCTGGTCCTGCTTGCGCAGCCCGTGAGGGCCGTCGCTCACCATCACCGCCGGAATGCCCAGGCGTTCCACCGCCTTGGTGTGCCAGAAATCCTCGCCTGAGAGAAGGCTTGCCTTCTCCTCCAGCGTCATCTCAGAAATCAGTTTCTCAATATCCATGTCACCCTTCCTTTCCCCCTATCCGCAGCCAGGCTCTGCGACGCAGCTGCAATCAGGCGCAAGTCATGGCAAAATCACCGCACATGGCGCAGTCCTCCCATTGCAGCCCTTCCATTTTCGTAAAAACCTGCTCTTATAGTACACAAAAACTTCCGGAAACACCACGCGCTTCCGGAAGTCTTTATAATCATTTTATCATCCCAAAAATCCGGCTAATACAGCTGTACACGCCTTCTCCCGGATCGAGACCTTGGTGCCGCCGGCACCAAGGTTCATTTGAAAGCGGCACGTCATAGCCACTTTCATCCCTTCACCACCGGTGCCGGGCTGATATCCAGATGCCAGATGTCCTTGTTGTACTGCTCGATCGTGCGGTCGCTGCTGAAATAGCCTGCCTTCGCGATATTGACAAGGCTCATCTGCTCCCAGTGTCTGCGGTCCTCGAAGTCCGCGAACATCTTGTCCTTGACCCGGATGTAATCCTCGAGGTCGATCAGCGCCATGAACCAGTCCTTGTTCAGAATGTCATGATACAGGCGCTCCAGATTTTCCTTGTGCCCGACGGCCATCATCTGCGGTCCGACAAGGAAATCGACGGCCTCCTTGATGACAGGACTCCTGTCGTAATACTCCCTCGACACATAGTCGTGATTCTTGTAATGACCGATGACCGTATCCGCATCAATGCCGAACATGTAGATGTTCTCATCGCCCACCAGCTCGTGAATTTCGACATTCGCGCCGTCGGAGGTGCCGAGCGTCACCGCCCCATTCAGCATGAACTTCATATTGGATGTGCCGGATGCTTCCTTCGAAGCAAGCGAGATCTGCTCGCTGACATCGCAGGCCGGGATGAGCTTCTCCGCATAGGAGACATTGTAGTTCGTCACCATCACCACGTGCATGTACGGGTTCACATCCGGATCCTGGTTGATGATCTCCTGCAGGCACTTGATCACGTGGATGATATCCTGCGCGATGATATAGGCAGGTGCTGCCTTTGCGCCGAAGATGAAGTTCAGCGGACGGACTGGCTTCTTGCCGCGCTTGATCTCCAGATACTTGTGGATGATATACAACGCGTTCATCTGCTGTCTCTTGTACTCATGCAGGCGCTTGACCTGGATATCGAAGATGCCGTTCTCCGCAAGCTGGACACCCTCATGCTCCGCGATATACGCCGCGAGATTGTTCTTGTGAACCTGCTTGATCTCGTCAAGCCGATGGAGCACATCGTCGTCCTCGCGATACTCAAGCAGCTTCTCTAGATTCGTCGCATCCTTCTTGTAGGAATCGCCGATTTTCTCGGAAAGGAAGTCCGCGAGCTCATGGTTGCAGGACAGCAGCCAACGGCGGAAGGTGATCCCGTTCGTCTTGTTGTTGAACTTCTCCGGATAGATCTTGTAGAAGTTGTGGAGCTCGGTCTGCTCCAGAATCTGCGTGTGAATCGCCGCGACACCGTTCACGGAGAAGCCGTAGTGGATATCGATGTGCGCCATGTGCACGCGGTTGTCCCTGTCGATGATATAGACCGACTCATCGTCGTATTTTGCGCGGACTCTGCGGTCAAGCTCCTTAATGTAGGGAACGAGCTGCGGGACGGCCTTCTCGAGATACTCCATAGGCCAGGTCTCGAGCGCCTCGGCCAGAATCGTGTGGTTCGTGTAGGCGCAGGTTTTGCTGACCACATCGATGGCCTCGTCCATCGTGAACGCCTTGTCCTCGACCAGAATGCGGATCAGTTCCGGGATCACCATCGTCGGGTGGGTGTCATTGATCTGAATCACCGCATGATCGTACAGATGGCGCAGGTCATACTGACGCGCCTTCATCTCGCGCAGAATCAGCTGCGCCGCGTTGCTGACCATGAAATACTGCTGATAAATACGGAGCAGACGGCCCTTCTCCGTGGAGTCGTCCGGGTACAGGAACAGAGTCAGATTCTTCTCGATCTCGTCCTGATCAAAGGTGATTCCCTCCTTCACCAGCGAGTCGTCGACTGTCTCCACGTCGAACAGACGCAGCTTGTTGACGCCGTTGTCGTACCCGACCACGTCGATGTCATACAGCCGGCTCGTCACCTTGCGCTTGCCAAAATACACGTCGAACGAGACATCGGTCGCATCCTCCCAGGACTCCTTCTGAATCCAGGGATCCTTTTCCGCGACCTGCAGATTGTCGCGGAACACCTGCCGGAACAGACCGTAATGGTAGTTAAGGCCGATGCCCTCGCCCGGAAGGCCGAGCGTCGCGATGGAATCCATGAAGCACGCAGCCAGTCTGCCGAGACCGCCGTTGCCAAGGCTCGGCTCAGGCTCCACCTCCTCGACCGCAGCGAGGCTCTTGCCATTCTTCTCCAGGATTTCCTTCACCCGGTCGTAGATGCGAAGATTGATCAGATTATTCGAGAGCAGTTTTCCAATCAGAAATTCCGCGGAAATGTAGTAAACCTTCTTCTCCCCGGTATTCCGCTCCGTGACATTGAGCAGCCGCTTTGTCAGCATCAGAAGGGAGTAGTAGATCTCCTCGTTGCTGCATTCGGCAATCGACTTGCCGTAGCGCTCCGCGACAATGTCCGTGAACTGCTGTTCCAGATTGAGCACCAGAACATCCCGCTTCATGTTGGTTGTATTTTGTCCCATCATCTATCTTTCCTCCTGCTTTTGCCGGAGAGGCGCTGCCTCCCGTTTGCATTTGCAATTACTTTCCCTTTATACCTGCACCGTTATTGACTATTGTTGACTGTTATTGTCGTTTCCACCTATAGTTTTCAGTGTCGTTACCATCTTCAGTTTTCAGTTACATACTTGAAAGAATCACATGTATGATTGAATCATTTGATGCAATGCATTTATGCTTACACAGCTTTTGCCGTGACGAACGACCAAACACCTTTTCTTGTTCTTATGCAAATCAGTCTATGACATCATCGTACGTCATCCGGACGATCTTGTACGGCATGACAATTTTCTTGCCGCTCTCCCCCGCCATCAGACGCTGCACCTCCCGGATACTCTCCGCGGCGATCGCGTCAAAACTCTGCCGGACCGTGTACATCTGCTTTCCCGCGTAGCCCATGATCTTCAGCCCGTCGAAGCCGCAGACCGGGCGGAAAATATCCATCCGGTTAAGCTCCCGCATCGCGCCGAGCGCCATCATATCCGAAGCGCACACCACCGCGTCATACTGCGCTCCGTACTTGCGGGTGATCTCCTGCGCCCTGCGCTCGGAGAAATGCCCGTTCCGCACCATCAGCGTCAGCTTCTTCTCCCGGGCGAGACGCTTCATCCCGTCGAGCCGCGCCGCCGAGACATAACCGTTGTCGTCCCCAGCCAGATACAGCACCCGGCTGCAGTGATTTTCCTCCAGCATCCGTCCCGCCACCTCGTACTGCGCTGATTCATTATCAATACTGATGTTGGACGTCCGCTGGGCAAGGAACGGCGCGTCGATCACGACAGTACAGAACTCCCCGCTATTGATCAGCTCAATCAGCCTCGTCTGCGTCTTGTCCAATGTACAGACCACCAGCCCGCCGACATTCTGCGTCCGCAGATACTGAATCGACGCCTCCACCGACCGCTCCTCCATCGAATAAGAAAAAGCGATCGTGACATCCAGACCAAGCTTCCTCGCACAGTTGATCGCACCGGAGAGATACTGCATGCTGATTTCATCGTTCAGCCGGCTCGACGGCGCGGAATTAATCACCAGACAGATGCGCGCCGGCACCTTCGAGGACAGCGTCGCGGCCGCGGCATTCGGAACAAACTGCAGCTTCCGCACCGCCTCCTCCACCCGGTTCCTCGTCTCCGGAGAGACATTCGGATAATGATTGAGCACCTTCGAAACCGTCGAAATAGCAACTCCGGCTTCCCTGGCAACATCGCGGATCGATGTCATGAAAATACCTCCCTGGGGAAAGCGGCATCTCCCTTCTGCCCTCCGGTCCGCACTTTTTCCGGTACCGATACCAATGCTGTAAAATCTGTAGGAAAGCGTTTTCCAAATCGTATGGTACAGCACCGCCCTCCCTTTGTCAACCACTACTTTTGTCCCTAACGAGTTTAGCTTGTTTGGGACAATTTTTGTCCCAAACAAGCTAAACTCGTTAGGGACAATTCCGCCCTCCGCCCGTTTCTTTTGACCGGCAGGCTGCAGGGGATGTATTCTAATAGACAGCGCGAAATTGCTGCCGCATGCTGCGCAGTTAGCAATATGCAGTAAGCATTGTGCAGCAAGCATGGTTTTATTGTCCGCGCCATGATTCACGGAATAACAAGACTGGAAAATACAGGGAGAAAGGAGATAATCAGGCGATGTCAGGAAAGAATCATGCCAGAATGCTGCACCGCCGCGCGCTCCGTCTTCTCCCCTTTCTTCTGGCTTCGGTTCTGTTCCTGCTCCCCGGATGCGGCGGGAGGGACGATTCCATGACCGCCGATCCGGACGCCGCTGCCGGCACCCGGGATAATACGCCGGTCTGTCTTGTTCCGGACGCCTCCGGCGGTAAAATCATTTCCGGGAACGGTGCCTCGATCGACCTCTCGGGAGCAGACAGCGGGTACATCCGGGCAGACTACACCGGATCGGCAGAAAAAATCAGGCTCCGGATCACCAGCCCGGATGACGTCGTCTATACCTATGTCCTGACGAGCGGCAGGCGGGACAGCAATATCTTCCCCCTCACCGCCGGAAACGGCGCATACAAGGCCGCGGTGTATACCAGCATTCAGGGCGATGTCTACGCCACCAGCTGCGCGGCCGATTTTGAATTCAACATGGACGACGCCTTTCTTCCGTTCCTCTACCCCAACCAGTATGTCTGGTTCACGCAAAATTCTTCCTGCGTGGCTCTTGCATCCCGCCTGGTGAAGCAGGCCGATGATGATCTCGACGCCGTCTCGATCCTGTATAATTATGTGACGGCCAACATCACCTACGATACAGAGGAGGCCGAGAACGTGGAATCCGGTTATATCCCCGATCCCGACGAGGTGCTCCGGACAAAGCGCGGAATCTGCCTCGATTATGCCTCTCTCCTCTGCGCCATGCTCCGTTCCCAGCGCATCCCGACACAGCTCGAGGTCGGCTACGCCGGCACCGTGTACCACGCCTGGCTGTCTGTGTACATTGACAACATCGGCTGGATCAACGGCATGATCAGATTTGACGGCAGGGACTGGACCATCATGGATCCCACCTTCGCCGCCAATTCTGCTGAAAAGAAACTGAGAAAATTCTTGGGCGACAGCTCGAACTATCAGACAAAATACACCTATTGAGTAATAGTCACACGCCTGCGGCGCAGGCAGCCGCGCAAGTCTGCAGAACGCAGCACCATAGTCACGATCCGGAAGACAGCTCATGCAGGCTGCTCCCGCAGATGCCGCAAAACCACGGCATAGGATATGAAAATGAAAACAAAAATAAAGCCAGAAAGTGTAAAAACAGATCACAGACCTCTGAAGCTCTCAGATGTGCAGCTCGCATCTCTTCTGCAGCCGATGGCAATGCTCCTGCAGGCAGGCATCTCCCCGCTGTCCGCTGTCAGCCTGCTGCTTCAGAAGACACGAGATACGCGAAGCCGAGATCTCCTGTCCGGCATCAGGGACAGCCTGATGAGTGGGCAGACGCTTCATGTCTCATTTGCCCAAACAGGCGTCTTCCCTGACTACGCCCTGAAAATTCTGGAAATCGGCGAACTCACCGGTGAAACAGATACCCTGATGGCAAGGCTCGGCGCTTACTATCAGCAGCGGGACAGCCGGCGCCGCAGTCTCCGAAATGCACTGCTGTATCCTGTCATCATGATTTTGCTGCTCTTTCTCATCGTGGTTGTTCTGAGTGTCCGGATGCTTCCGGTGCTCCAGCGCGTCTACGCGGGTCTGGGACAGACTTCCGGCGCCGCGGACACACTGATGCGCGGCGGTCATCTGCTCATCGGCGTTTCGCTGTGCCTGTCGGCCGTGTTTGCCGCCGCCGCTGTGCTGATCCTCATCCTCTTTTACAGTCGGAGGGCCGGGCAGCGTTTTCTCCGGTTCTGCACCCGACATTCTCCCACACGCCGATGGATTCTTGCATACGGTGCCGCGGGCGCCGCGGACAGTCTCGCGCTCACCCTTCACTGCGGCCTCGACACCTTCACAGCGCTTTCTCTTTCGGCAGACACCGCGCCGGACCCGGAGACACGTCGTCTTCTGCTCTCCTGCCCGGACAAAATAAGACATGGCGCCTCTCTTGCGGACGCGCTGGGATAATCCGGGCTGTTTCCGGATTTTGACATTGCCCTCATGAAGGCCGGAGAACAGTCCGGCAGACTCGACACCGTGCTTGAACAAACGGCAGCGCGCAGCCGGTCCGCGGCAGCTGCGCGGATGGAAGAAGCGGTGTCCGTGGCGGAACCGACGCTTGTCATCATCCTCTCCGTGGTCGTCGGCCTCGTCCTGCTGTCGATGCTTCTTCCGCTGATGGGAGTACTGTCCGCTATGTGATATGGCTATCGCGAACCATATACATATATTTGCTTGTCACTCTGTTGTAGCCGCCGCGCTACCATGTTCCCCGCGCCAGGGCGGCGGGTCAGAAAACTGTCATGCTGTGATGGCCACGCTACCATGTTCCCCGCACCAGGGCGGTTGTCCCGGTGCGTCACTGTCACGCTGATCCACCGTCTGACATGCGGTGCAGGAATTGTGTGAATTTATGAAACGTATGAACCGGTTTATACCCGGACCTTTTCAGCAAAATCAACACCGGCCGCCGCTCCTTCTTCTGAGCCTTCTCCTCGCCTGCCTGCTCCTGCCCGCCTCCGCGGCTGCTTTCCGCTCCGGGGACCGTGCAGACCTGCGGCGCGGGAAACAGGCACTCTATGATGCCCTGGAGCGGGACATCAGCACCTGCTATGCGCTGGAAGGCTTCTATCCTCCGGACCTCGAATACCTGAAGGAGCACTATGGCCTTACCTATGATGAAAGCTCTTTCGTCGTGGAATACCAGCCTGTGGCCGGAAACATCCGGCCGGACGTGACAATTCTGGAGAAGGGAGGAACCCGGTGATGAAAAATATCAGGCGGCATCCCGTGGATTTATTCTGTCTCCTGCTGCTCCTGCTTCTCTTTGCGCTGAGTGCGATGCTGATCGCTGTCCTTGGAAGCAGTGTGTACCGCCGCATTCTGGACCGTACAGATCGCACGCAGGATTCCCGCCTCGTCTGCGCCTACCTGACGCAGAAAATACGTCAGCTAAACCATGTCGGCGGCCTCTCCGTCGAGACCCGTGACGGCGTTCCCGTGCTCTCCCTCTCTGAGGAGGTGAATGGGGCAAAATATGACACTCTCCTCTACTGCATGGACGGCGAACTGCGCGAACTCCTGTATCCCGAGGACGGAGACGCCGTCTCTCTGAGCGCCGGAACCGAAATCATGCCGCTCATCTCCCTCTCCTTCACGATTCTGGAAGAAAGTGACGCAGACACACAGGACAGATCCTCTGTGCAGAGCAGTGCATCGGACACAAGCGTCGCCTCCACACAGGACAGTGCATCAGGCAGCAGCGGTGTCTCTTCCCGGCTCTCTGCATCCGGCTCGGGACAATATGGCATCCTGCTGGTCCGGGCTGTCACCCGGTATGGCGACACCGAAACCTTTACCCTGTCGTACCTGCGCAGCACCGAACCGGAAAATGCCGTTTCAGAAGAAGGAGATACGCCATGACACACAGACAGAACCGCGCGCCGCTCCTTCTCATTGAACTCATGATATCAATCTTTCTCTTTGCGGCATCCGCGATCGCGGTCGTCCAGATCTTTGCTGCCGCAGAAAAGCTCAGCGCACGGGCCAGAAACCGCTCCCAGTCAGCTGCTATACTTCAGACCGCGGCAAATGCTTATTTTGCGGCGGACGGCGATCCGGAACAGACAGCCTCACTGCTCGGCGAGGTCTGGAACAGCCCGGAAGCCGCTTCCTCTGCCAGGAGCTCTTCACAGTCTGACCATACCGCACCGGAGACACCTTCATCCGCGCAATCCACCCATGATAACTCTGCTGGTGACCAGACCGCCCAGCAGACACCTTCATCTGCGCAGTCCACACATAATGACTCCGTGAGTGATCAGACCGCCCAGCAGACACCCTCGTCCGCGCAGGGCACCGATGATGACTTTGCCGGGGACGAGATCTCCGGAGAAACGCTGACGTTTTATTCTGACAAAGACTGGAACACCACCGTTTCCTCCGACAGCGCTTCCTTTCTTGTTGTGATCCGGTTTCAGCCAGACAAGGAGAACCCGCGGCTTGGCAGTGCTGCTGTCACTATTTCTGATGCGGATGGCGGCGTGCTCCTGACGCAGACCGTCACACAGTACCAGGCCGCCCGGACGGAGGTATCGCCATGACACATTTCCTATACAACACCGCAGGCAACACAACAAACGGCACAATCCGCGGCACAGCCGACCTCACAGCCGGCCACGCGATGGGCTGCGCAGACGGCGCAGCAGGCCTCGCAATAGGTGACGCAGACGCAGCCGACCACGCAGCAGGCGGCACGGACTGCCCCACAGGCCGCGGCCCAAAATCAAACAACGGCGATTCCGAGATGCTTCCCATCCTCCAGCCGAGGGCAGGTCTCTCCTTCCTCCCGCTGTTGTTTGTGGTTCTCATTCTGGTCAGTTTTGCCGCTCTCGCCCTGTCCAGTGCGAAGAACGATGATACGCTCTCCTCCCGATATGTGGATTCTGTCACGGAATACTACAATGCGAGAAACCAGGAACAGCTCTGGCTCGCGGACCTGGACGCCCAGATCGAGAAGGCGGCGCAGGATGGCTCTTTTTCAGACTCCTTTGAGAAACAGGGCAGCGCGGAACCAATCCGGAAAAATTTTGAAATGAATAATCATCAGACGCTTCAGGTCTCCGTCACACCGTCTGCCTCCCCGGTGCGCGGCCACTATTACCAGATTCTCGCCGAGCAGGTAGTAAACACCGCGGACTACACCATGGACCAGACGCTTCCCGTCTACCAGCCGGAGTCGGAATGAAACGAATTACCATCCTCCCGGAATCCCGGTGATTTTCTCGATATTGCACAGCATCAGCACAGAAAAGCTCGCCGCAGCGGAAAGAATCCCGATGCGCACCGCCGGAATCCGCCGGTAGAGGCGGATGAGAACGAGGACGCACCACAGAAGCAGCACCGCCAACACCCATCCGGAGAGAATCCGCCGCGGTGTCGCACCGAAAATCCCGATGTAAATCATGTAGAGCTTCCAGCCCGCAATCATCGCAAACACCGTGGCATAGAGAAACAGCACCGTCGTGAGAATCCGCGTACTTCTCCGCTCCCACAGCGGAACATCTGACAGCAGGGCAAATCCGCCGAGCACGGCAAAATTCAGCACGACGATGCGAACAAGCTGCCAGAATCCGTTCACCGCAAGATTACTTGCTTCTGCCGCGGAGATGGCTGCGCCTCCCGCCGCCTGCTGCCCGGCTGCGCCGTCTCCGGCCTGTGCCGCGATCGCTCCTGCCGCCTGATGAATATGCAGCAGGCCCGCCAGCTCCCGCACGGAGACCAGAAAAAAGATCGTATAGACAGCCAGCAGTGCGCCGATGACAAGATAGGCAGAGTAGGCCGGGAAAATATGCGCACCGCGCGTCGAATCACTGAACTTCCGATATGTGACCGGAGCCTCTCTGCGCAGCAGGCCGCCCGCACACAGCCCAAACAGCCAGGCGCTGACCGGAATGGACAGCAGGAACCACGGCAGAAACTCCGTGCCGAGCCAGTGCCAGAAGTCCGCGCGGAACAAGCCGGAAAATGCATCCAGAATATGCTTTCCAAGGCCCGCGAATGACTCCGTCACCCCGGCAAGCTGTACAATGGCAAAGAGACTTACAACAACCGCGGCGGTAATCGTGACGCCAGCAATCACTGCGGTCTGCGCCCGGTTTCGCGTCGCATTTTCCGCATTGTCCGGCGTTTTCATCTCCCCTTCGCTGCTCTTCTCCGCAATGCTACTCTTCGCAATGCTATTCTCCTCAATGCCCTTCTCTGCACTGCTATTCTCTGCACTGCTATTCTCCGCACTGCCCTTCTCCGTACGGTCCGCCCGTCCGCGCCGCACAAAGAGCGACTTCACCCGCAGAAAAAGATTGGCCCATGGCAGCCAGAACATACTCACTGCCGCATCCAGCGGGAACAGTACGCCCGTGCGCCCCGCCGCCAGCATTCCGGTCCTTGCATAGACGTAATAAATGAGCGTGAAATGCCAGAAAAATATCTGCGCGCCGATCAATGGCTCCGCATGAAGTCCCCAGACCAGAATCGCCGCTGCCTGAGCCACAGCGCAGGCAGCGCAGAACCAGGCGTCGAAGAGGGAGCAGCCGCGCGCCCGCATCGCAGCCGGACCGTGTCCCAACAGGACCGAAAGAGCCTCCACCCCGGCGATGAAAATCAGTGTGAAAGCAAACACCGGGCCCGCAAACACTGACCTCCCGCCGATGCAATATCTCATATAAAAGTATCCGACAAAATAACTCAGCACCGCGGCATATCTGAGAATGCGGACCCTCCGGCCCTCATCCTCCGCCGGGATCCTGGCGCTGTGATTTACTTCTCCCATCCTGATACCTCCTGATAACACGCTGAACGATTCTGCTGCCGCACCGGCCATTGCCGTGCCCAGAACCTGTGTAGCTCCTGACAACTCATTCACCGACTATTCCGCCATCGCGCCGGCCATCGCCACGCCCAGAACCTGTGTGCCTCCCTGCCAGCTCATTCACGGACGATTCCGCCATCGCGACGGCCATCGCCGCGGTCCGGATGATACGCGAGACTCCCTGGCGCAGCATCGCCGGACTATTCCGCCTCATCCCCGAGACTTCTTATCCGCTCCCAGTACGCTTTCAAAACCTGCGCCGTGTGGTACAATTTCTCTTCCGTCGTCGCCGGCCCGACCGTGAAGCGCAGCGCGGATTTTGCCCGCGCCCTGTCCGCGCCGATCGCTGTGAGCACGTGAGAGGGGCGGAATCCGCGTTGATCCCGGGAATGGATACATTGATATTGTTCGCGAGCCGCTCAGATCCGATGGGCGGACCATTCAAAATCAGATCCGGCATGCCGCGTCGAAGCTCCTCCAGGAAGATCTGCTGCAGCGCGCGCTCCCGCCGCTCTTCCTCCTCCATGTGCCGGACTGCCGCCTTCGCGGCCGCCGCAAAGCCCGCCGCTGCCGGGACATTCTCCGTCCCTGCCCGCCTTCCCCGCTCCTGCATGCCGCCGTGCAGAAATGCGCCGAACCGGATTCCCCGACGGATATACAGAAAGCCGATGCCCTTGGGTCCGCCGATTTTGTGGGCGCTCGCACTCATCAGATCAATCCCGTCCCGCCGCACATCGATCGGGATTTTTCCATAGGCCTGAACGGCATCCGTGTGAAACAAAATCTGTCTCTCTTCCGCATCATGGACGCGCCGCGCAATCTCACGGATCGGTTCGATCGTGCCGATCTCGTTGTTTGCCATCATCACCGAGACAAGCGCGGTCTGTGGCGTGATCCTGCTACAGACCGCTTCTTGATTGACGCGGCCAGCCTCATCCACATCCGCGAACATGGCCTCCGCCCGCCCGCTGCTCTGCAGATAGGAAAGCGTATGCAGAATCGCGTGATGCTCAATCGGTGTGGTGATAATCTGCGGCCTAATCTGCGCACCCGTCCGGAACCGGATCTCATCTGATCCATCCTGTCCCGCTGCGCGGTCCGCCGCCGCGTTCAGCGCCCAGTTATCACTCTCCGTCCCTCCGGACGTGAAAAAAATCTCCTCCGGAGAGGCGCCGATCGTCTCAGCAATGATCTCTCTCGACTGCTCCAGAAGCTGCTTCGCCCTCGCCGCCGTGCGGTAGACGGCGCTGGCATTGCCATATACATCCTCCATCGCCTGTTCCATCGCTGCCATGGCCTCTGCCGCCATTGGCTGCGTCGCCGCATAGTCCAGATAAATTTCCTGATTCATTCTATTCCCCAGGCCGCGCCCTCAGCAGCGGCTGTTCCAGTTATGCCAATCCCCTGCCGAATTCTCTGCACCGTCCGCAGGAGAAATACCAGAATACGCTTTCTCCTGCCCGAACCGCCGTATATCTGCGGCATCCGTCTCATCCATTCATCCAGCGAAGCCCGCGCGGATAGTGATTCTTCAGTGTGCCGCCGGCAGCCTTGCACCAGCCAAGCGGAAAGCCATCCACTGTCAGCGCGGTCCATCCCCTGCCTGATTTTCCCTGCTTGAAATGGTCCTCCTCCGGGATAATGGTCTCCCCCTTCAGATACTTCACCGCGCTGGCAGCATCCGACTCCGCTGCCATTGCGAGGCAGTAAACCGACCGGAAATCGCTCTTCCGGAGTGCAAGCGCCAGCGCATGGGCAGGTTCGAATCGATCCTTCCGGATCGTCCCCAGGTCAAGCCCGGGACGCAGCACCTTCAGTCCCTTAAGGCTCAGCCTGTCCGGAAGCAGATAGAGTTCCTCGCCGAACCGGACCACCAGATCCCGTTGGGCACGCAGCTTCTCCGCCGCCTCCTCCGTGAGAGAAGCTGCTGCAAAATCCTCCAGCAGCTTCATCGCGCTCCGATCCGCCGGAATGACCCTGTCCGAACAGATTTTGGCGCCCCGGCTTCCTTCCTTCCGCAGCACACAGGCAAAGTGTCCCTCTCCGCGCAGCCGGTGCGGCCACAGCCGGACGGCACCGCGTATTGCCGGGAAGCGGCTCGCCTGCTCATTCCACTCCGGATGTGCGGGTGCAAAATCTGCCGCCCAGGACTCAGTGAGATCGATCGGACAGACACGAAACTCCGGATGT
>ONQW01000028.1 GCA_900320025.1 uncultured Lachnospiraceae bacterium | reverse complement strand
GTATTCCCTGAGCCCCGGGCTGCCCCGGGGCTCTTTCACACTACGGAGGGGCAGCTTTGTCAAACCGCAGACCGGAAGAAAGAATTTCATATGACGGCCGAAGGAACAGCAGAGCAGGAGAGGATCTCCGTATATCAGAACTCCAGAGGCAGAACAGACATACCGCCGCGCAGAGAAGGCGGAATAAAAGGCGCCGCTCTCCTCATATCAGTATATTCCTTTTTCTGGTCATTCTCCTCTATCTCATTATTAATCTGGTTTCCTACACCCGTTCCTCCGCAGTGGCCGGTTATGAAGTACGCACTGGTTCTCTGTCCAGCAACCAAATATACACTGGCATCGTACTCCGACAGGAGGAAGTAATAGGCAGCGAATACGACGGTTATGTGAATTACTTTCATAAGAGCGAGGATCGCATCGGCGTTGGGCAGCTCGCATACACCGTCGATGAATCGGGGCAGATTATGGACTATCTGAATTCGGCTTCTTCCGATGATTCCTTTCTGAGCGATTCTGATTATCAGCAAATTCAGACAGACATTGTCACTTTTCTCGACGGGTTCGAATCCTCCGATTTTTCCTCTGTCTATGAGTTCCGTGATGAACTCAAGAGCACCGTGCAGAAAATGGCCAGCAGTTATATTCTGGATGATATCGATCAGCTCTCGAGCTCCGGCTTATCCTCCGGCATCCACGAATGTACGGCAAAGGATACCGGCATCATCACCTTCAATACCGATTCCATGACCGGAAAAACATTTGATGATCTGACTTCGGATGATTTCACCCCGGCTTCACAGAGTGCTCTGAAAAGGACAGAGTTTGAAAACAACCAGCTTGTCGTGAAGGGCGATCCGGTTTACCGGCTTTGCACAAACGAAAACTGGTCGGTAGCAATCGAAACCGATGCCGATACTGCAAAGGCACTGGCCGACGACGCCTATATTCAGGTCCGGTTCCTGAAAAATCAGGAAACTCTCTGGGCCTCTGTCTCCTCCCGAACGGATGATGCAGGAAATACATTCGTGGATTTGTCTTTCTCTAACTCCATGATCGATTTCTGCAACGATCGTTATGTCAGGCTGGAACTCCTCACTGAACAGAAAAGAGGTCTGAAAGTACCTAATTCCTCCATCGTGCAGTCGGACTTTTTCCTTGTCCCGAAGGATTTTGTCACCACTGGTCCTTCCGGCAATCAGGGGGTTCTCCTGGAAACATACGACGAAGACGGCACAAAAAGTGTTGTCTTTACAGAAGCGGCACCATATAGTGAAAAAGATGACAGCTATTATCTGGATGAATCTGTCCTCAAGGCCGGCGATGTGATAGACAAGCCGGATTCGACGGATACTTTTACGATCAGCGATCATGCTCAGCTGACGGGTGTATATAATATCAATCGCGGCTATGCCGATTTCCGGGAGATCAGCATTCTATATCAGAATGATGAATATGCGATCGTACAGCCCAATTCCCCTTATGGGCTTCGTGAATATGATCATATCGTGCTGAATGCCTCTGCCGTGACACCGGATACGATAATTTATCAATAATAAATTCGCGTATCAAAACTGATGAAGGGAGTGTGAATGTACTTTGATCAAAGAGAATCTGGAGGAAATTGAAGCCAGGATACAGCGCGCAGCAGAACGCAGTGGGCGGCGTCGTTCTGACATCACGCTGCTATGTGTGACGAAAACGCACCCCGCTGAAGTGCTGCGAGAAGCCTATGATCTGGGATACCGGGAATTTGGCGAAAACAAGGTGCAGGAAATGCGCGAGAAAGTTCCGCTGCTGCCCGGTGATATTCACTGGCATCTCATCGGACATCTTCAAAAGAATAAGGTTAAATATGTCTGTGGAATGGCCTGCATGATTCACAGCGTGGACAGCCTCGAACTCGCAGAAGAGATCAGCCGCAGGGCACTGGCTGCCGGCCAGCGTATGCCCATTCTGCTTGAGGTCAATATGGCCGGTGAGGTGTCAAAATTTGGCATTCATCCGGATGAAGCCGTGAATCTGGCCAGAGCGGTTGCTCCTCTGCCTGGCATTCAGCTCCGCGGACTGATGACGATTGCACCCAAAACGGATGATCCGGAAACAAACCGCCCTTACTTTCGCGGTCTTCGGGAATTGGCAGTTGACATAGACTGTCAAAATATTGATAATATACAAATGAATGTGCTTTCGATGGGAATGAGCGGAGACTACGAGGTGGCGATCGAAGAAGGTGCTACGATTGTCCGTGTGGGAACAGCTGTCTTCGGAGAAAGACATTACAATATCTGACAGCAGATTACCGGATGCGCGAAAGGTTGATGCAAGCTATGCCGATGAATAGATTCCTGGATTTTATGAGACTGGATTCTGGAAACGATGACGAGGATGACGACGACGGATACGTAAATGATGTGGATGAAGAAGAGGATCGCCGTTCCAGAAGAAATAAACGAAATTCCCGTTATGATGATGATGACGACGAGGACGAGGAGCATGGCAGTTTGTTCCGCAGCAAGGAGCGGGGGCAGTCAGAGCAAGGACGCAGATCTGCGGCACCCCAGCAGCGTCTTCAACCGGGCCGTCCCCTGGTGGATGCTGGTCAGGAGGTACGGGTTTTCAAACCAACGAATCTCGATGAGGCCAGGAAGGTGACAGATACTCTGCTCAACAGACAATCTGCTGTTCTGAATCTCGAAGGCCTTGATTTGATGATGGCACAGCGAATCATTGATTTTGTTGGTGGTTCCAACTATGCCATTCATGGCCACTTCACAAGAATTTCCAACTTTATATTCCTGTTCACACCGCGTGATGTGGACATTGCGGGTGATATTTCTGAAAATGCGGAGGCCGCCGATGTGCAGCGGGATGCTCCCACGCAGCAGCCAGCCGGAAATGCCGGTCTGAATTTCCAGTTTGGCCAGCAAAATTAATGGATTACATTGCCATCATCGCACCAGACAGACGTTTGGTGCGATTTATTATATGATGGATATTGCCTGGTGCCAGATATATTCTGATAAGCAGGCATCCGTCAGATTTTCATCTCACGCTGATTCCTGTGATTCATTCCTATACCCTACAGAGGTTTATCAATTATGCAGCAGTTTGAAAGCCGGCTTCCTGTCAACCAGGGCCGAAAATTTTGCTATGATATTGTGTTTGCTGACAACTTCGATCATCTCTTCGAAGAGCTGTGCCGCATCGTACCGGATTTTTTGTCATCTGGAACTCCTCACGGCGAGACAGATCAGAATGCACCGTTTCCGTATGATAAGGTTCTGATCATCACTGACAGCAACGTTGCTCCTCTTTACCTTTCAGATGTGATCGGCCCCCTTGAACATCACGACATACCTGTCTTCAGTTATGTCATCCCCGCAGGGGAAGAACACAAAAATCTGGACGAAATTCGCAGACTATATGCCTTTATGATCGACCGTCATCTTGACCGCCACTCGGTTCTGATCGCTCTTGGCGGCGGCGTTGTAGGTGATATGACAGGGTTTGCCGCGGCCACATATCTGCGTGGCATTGATTATATCCAAATTCCCACCACACTGCTGGCTCAGGCGGACAGCAGTATCGGCGGAAAGACCGGCGTTGACTTTGACGGATATAAAAATATGGTAGGTGCATTCAAGATGCCAAAGCTGGTTTTTGAGAATGTCTCTACACTGAAATCACTCGATGGACGCCAATATGCCAGCGGTTTTGCGGAAGTGATGAAAGCCGGCCTGATTCGCGACGAGGTGTTTTATTCCTGGCTGATCAGCAATATGTATGAAATTCTTGAGCGGGATCCTGTCACACTGCAGACTATGATCTACAATGCAGATCTGATCAAGAAGATGGTGGTTGAAAAAGATCCATACGAGAAAGGAGATCGGCGTCTTCTCAATCTTGGACATACACTCGGACATGCCATCGAAAAATATCTGAATTTTACGCTTACCCACGGAGAATGTGTTGCGCTCGGCTGCGTCTGCGCTGCCTTCCTGTCATGGAAAAAAGGATACCTTTCGTCTGATGAGTATTACGAGATCCGTGATATGTTCGTTCCCTTCGGCCTTCCGATCACCGTGGAAAATATCGACCCGGATACCGTGATCTCCCTGATGCACTCTGATAAAAAGGCTGTCAATGATCATGTCCCGTTTGTTCTGCTGAAAGGTATCGGGCGCGCTTTTGTATCTGATGAAGTCATGGATGAGGACTGCGGCGCTGCTCTCCACGAGATTCTCTGGGAGGAAGAGCAGTGAGGTGACATTCTCTGGAAGGAAGAGCAGTGAGGTGACATCATTATGAAAATCCAAAATAAATATGCATTTCGTTTTCACCTTCTCATGGCTCTGATCTGCTGTGCTTTGATTCTTGCGGACCTGCTGACCAAATCACTGGCGGTAGTATATCTCAAAAATCAGGATCCGATTGTAATTCTCCCTGGAATCCTGGAGCTAAAATATCTGGAAAACCGTGGTGCGGCGTTCAGCATTCTGACGAATCATCAGTGGGTGTTCATTCTGATCGCAATCCTGGCCATCTTATTTCTGACCTGGGTGCTGCTTCGCTGCCCGATCCGTCATCACTATCTGGGATTTCGGATCTGCCTGGTGATGATTCTGTCCGGCGCTGCCGGCAACCTGATTGATCGTTGTACGCTGGGATATGTACGGGATTTCATTTATTTTTCTCTGATTGATTTTCCCATTTTTAATGTTGCCGACTGCTATGTCACGATCGCAACCGTGCTATTGATTGTTTTGATCCTTTTTGTTTATCGGGGGGATCACGATTTTGAATTTTTGAAGCAAAACCGGTAAAATTATGGATTCATACGACTTTCTCGTGACAGAAGAGGAAGAGGGGATAAGACTCGACCGCCTTTTGGCTGAGCTTTGTCCGGATCAGTCCCGTAGCTATCTTCAAAAGCTGCTGAAAGAAGGGGCTGTTACCGTCAATCAGGAGCCGTCTCCTCCAAAACCCAGTTACCGTGTTCATGAAAATGACCACATTCATCTGACTGTTCCGGATCAGGTTCTTCCCATTGCAGTCCCTCAGAATATTCCTCTGGACATCCTGTATGAAGACAAAGATGTTCTTGTTGTGAATAAACCAAAGCATATGGTAGTTCACCCGGCTCCCGGGCATCCTGACGGCACTCTGGTCAACGCAGTTCTCTATCACTGCCATGGCACGCTGAGCGGAATCAACGGAGTTCTCCGTCCCGGTATCGTACACAGAATCGATCAGGATACAACCGGCTCCGTCATCGTATGCAAAAATGATGCTGCACACCGTTCTATTTCCGAACAGCTTCGTGAACATACTATCGTACGCCGATATCAGGCTATTTGTTACGGTGTTATTCCAGAAGATTCTCTGACAATTCAGGGAAATATCGGGCGGGATCCGGGAGATCGCAAAAGAATGGCTGTAGTCCAACCGCCTGCCGGAAAGCCCGCTGTCACCCACGTGAAAATACTGGAGCGTTTCCATGGCTATTCCTATGTGGAATGTCGTCTGGAAACCGGCCGTACACACCAAATCCGGGTCCATATGGCACATATTGGCCATCCGCTTCTCGGAGATGTGACATACGCTGGAGGAAGAAAATGCCCGTTCTCCGGTCTTCAGGGCCAGTGTCTGCATGCGGGAACGCTTGGATTCATCCAACCCTCCACTGGAGAATACATAGAGACAACGGCACCTCTTCCTGACTACTTTACCGCGCTGCTTGATAAACTTCGTTCACAGTCATAGCTTACAACAGATTTTCTTCCCTGCCTGTCTTATATTTTCAAAAATTGAATGAAATCAGGGAAGAAAAAGTATTATAATTATTTCAAGAAATGTAGTCCTATATGTGAATACTATCCTCAGTATTCTGTCAATACTGGAAGGAGGATCTCTATGCATACTATCATCACAGTTGGCAGGCAATTTGGCTCCGGTGGTCATGAGATCGGTCAGCTTGTTGCAGATCACTACGGTATCAAATGTTATGACAAGGATCTGCTTGCCAAGGTGGCTGAACAGAGCGGCTTTTGCAAGGAAATGATTCAGCAGCAGGATGAACGGCCAACGAATTCTTTCCTGTATAATCTGGTGATGGATACCTATTCGTTCGGCTATAATGCGTCCTCCTTTGTAGATATGCCGATGAGCCAGAAGGTATTTCTTGCACAGTTTGACACCATCAAGAAGCTGGCGGAGGAAGGCCCCTGTGTTATCGTCGGACGCTGTGCCGATTACGCCCTGAGCGACAGAAGGGATGTTCTCAATCTGTTCATTCACGCGAATGAGGACTTCAAGGTGCATTACATCATGAAACGATTCCAGGATATTGACACCCGTCAGAAGGCAATCGACTTCATGAATAAAAAGGATAAACAGCGTCAAAGTTATTATAATTATTACACCAGTAAAAAGTGGGGACGGGCTGACACCTATGATTTTACAATCAGTGCGTCAACGTTCGGCATGATCTCTGCATTTTGTTGTCAATCATGATCTCGGGATCTTTTGGAGAAGCATGATCTCTGCATCTTTTTTTGGATATGCACGATCTCTACAGTTTTGACATCCTGATTGTTTCGTGATAATCTACTGACATACATTTTAGCGCAAAATCATTATTTAGCGCTATTATATTTGGAGGTGTGTATGCACTCTTCTACGGATTATCATTACCAGACAGCGCTGAGAAACAATCAGAAAATGGATCATCTGTATCAGGCGCTTCCTTCTTATGTCTGTTCTTATCTTAATGCCAAGGCATCCAATTGCCGCGCATCCACGCGGTTAGCCTATGCCGGCGACCTGGTTATTTTCTTTACCTTTCTTTGTGAAAAGAATCCAATACTGAAGGGAAAGAAAACAAACGAAGTGCCGCTGGATCTGCTTGGCAGCCTCACCTTCGAAGACATCAATGAATATCAGGCCTACCTGGATCACGGGATCCGCGCGGATGGCCATGCATTCACCAACAGCCAGAGCGCCAAGGCGCGCCGTATGTCCAGCCTGCGTTCTTTCTTCCGTTACGAATCCACGCACGGATATCTAAAAAATGACCCAACCGCAGGTGCGGAACGAATCCGGCTGAAAAAAGATAAAATGATCAACCGGCTCAATAACGACGAAGTTTGTCAGCTGATGGATGTGACAGAACATAGCCGCCTGAAAACAAATCGGGAAATAAAATTAAGTCAGCGGACACAGCTTCGTGATACAGCTATCCTGACGCTTCTGTTATATACCGGGATTCGTATCTCGGAATGTGTGGGTCTTGATCTGAATGATATCGACTTCGATTCTCAGTCTATGATTGTCATTCGAAAAGGAGGAAAACCGGATACTGTATATTTTAATGATACAGTGGCCGGTGCGCTGAAGGATTATATCGATCTCGAGCGGCCATCCTATCTGGGAACCGAAAAGGAAGAACAGGCCCTTTTTCTATCGAATCGCAGACAGCGGATGGGAGTCAGAAGTATTCAGGAAATGCTGAAAAAATACGCTGAAACAGCAATTCCGCAGCACGTCAAAGTCACGCCGCATGTTCTCCGGAAAACCTACGGGACTGCTCTATATGATGAAACGTCCGACATCCGTCTGGTTGCAGACGTACTTGGACACAATTCCGTTGACACAACAGCCAAACATTATATTGATATGAGCACTGAGCACAAGAAAAAAGCCGCTGGTATCACACCTTATGAGAGAACCCCAGTTCCTCCGAATCGAGAACAACGGTAAACGGTCCATCATTGATTAATTCCACTTTCATATCCGCACCAAATTCTCCATGCTGAATATTCGGAACATATTCTGCGCATTTTTGCAGAATATAGCTGTAAAGGTGGGAAGCATGGTCCGGTGCACCCGCCTTGATAAAAGACGGGCGGTTCCCATGTCTGCAATCTGCATAAAGAGTAAACTGAGATACCAGAAGAAGCTGACCGCCCACACTATTTAAATCCAGATTTGTTTTCCCCTGCTCGTCTTCAAATATTCTGAGTCGTACCATTTTTGAGATCATTTGGTCTGCTGTCTTTTCTGTATCTGAATCAGAAATTCCAATAAGAACAAGAAACCCCCGTCCGATCCGCCCGACTGTGATGCCGTCAATATTCACATGTGCCTCAGAAACTCTCTGAATCACGAATTTCAATGCGCTGCCCTCTCCTTCTCACGGTTTTGATGCACCTCGTCCACTGTATCGTTCGGATCAGGATGCTCCGTGTCCATGGTATCCTTCCTGTCAGAATGCACACCGTTTCTATTGTGAAATAAACCAGCAAAATGATTATCTCCCCCGACCGGTACATCAGCTGCTGAGACCATCACACCATTGCGGACTGCTCCAATACCGGAATACACCTCAGCCTGCGTTGGCATATTTTTTCTGGAGAGCCGATAATTGACTGCTCTGCGGATCCAGGAATACAGAACTGCAAATATCGGCACTCCTATTACCCAGCCAACCATTCCGAACATGGCTCCAAACAGCATAATGGCAAAAATAACCCAAAAGCTGGTAAGACCTGTAGAATTGCCCAGAATCTTCGGCCCGAGAATATTGCCGTCGAACTGCTGCAGACAGATCACAAAAACAGCAAAATACAGTGCCTGCCATGGATCAATCAGAATAAGAAGCAGAAAACCAAATATTCCTCCAATATAGGGGCCAAAAAAGGGAATAATATTGGTTACCCCGACTACCGTGCTCAGCAGTCCCGCGTAAGGAGTGCGCAGGACGGACAGGCCGATCAGGCATAGTATTCCAATTATGATTGAATCCACAATCTTCCCACTGAAAAATCCCGCAAATGTCTTCCAGATAAAGCGACACTCACTTACCATGACGTTGGCGACATCCTCACGGAATACACCATATGCGAATTTCTTAAACTGACCGGACATATGTTCTCTGGAATACAGCAGATAAACAGATACGATGATGCCGACAAGAAGATCTACTGCTGATTTTACGATCTGAACAACACTGTCAGAGACCTGTTTGACAATTTTATCCATATTGGGAATGATCGTTTTGTTGACGTAGGTTGTAATCTGGCCGCTGATATTTTCAAGAAGATTCTGGAGATTATCGCTCTCAAAGAGAACCTTCCCATCTGCATTCCTGACTGCACCGATATGTTCCAGATATTGATTGATGGTTCGGGTGAGATTGCGGATATATCCGGTGATATTATTGATAATCTGTATGACGCTGTGAATCGTTGACGGAATGATTAGCAATGCAAGAAGAATCAGCACCAGAATCAAAATCAGCTCTGTTAAAAATACAGACCATTTCCGCGTGCGTCGAAAATACCGTGTATATTCCGGCTTTGACAGGTCAATTCCTTTATTCACGTAGTATGGCCGAAACCAGCGATTCTCGATCCAATCTCCTATGGGGGCAAGGATCATAGTCAGAATGATCCCGATCAGAATCCCGGCCAGGGAACGATTCAGAGTATGTATTCCCGAACTGACAGCACTGCCTCGAAACAGGAAAAAAAACAGAACCAGAATCGCAGCCGCCGTCAGAAATATTGTAATACCCCAGGTGAACTGATTTCGATTCGGCTTCATTCTCATGCTATCATTTCCTTTCCTGCCGGATATAGGACAGATGCAGCGCAGCTTAACCCAACCAGGAAATTATAGCATGATTTGTATGCAGAAGGGAGGCAGGGAAATTTATGGCCTGAATTTATCGGAATAATATGAAACAATGATATTCTCCCCCGGATGCAATTCAGGTTTCTCATAAGGATAGGACAGGAACCGGTTCATCTCACACAGCTCCTGCTCATACGCAGCTCTGTTCCTATAGTGGTTCCTGTCATAATATCGGCTTACGATGGAGTCAAAACTATCCCCCCACGCCACAGTGACGGATGTGTAATACTTATACTCTGTCTTTTCCGTCTCCGGGGATGCCTGTGTCTTCATTCCGACCAGTAGAAATGTTATAAAGAGGATACCGAGCGCAAGCCCAAATGCCAGGATAAAAACCTGTATCCTGACTTCCCTTTTCCTTCTGAGATATGATGCCCTTCTCGCGTATTTTATCTGAGAAGAACTCTGCCTGTTTCCGGCCCTGCGGTCAATCCCCGCAGAAGTTTTCTGTTCTTGGGCCTGGCATATTCCAATCGCAGTTTCATAGGAGACTCTGCTGACACCGTTTTTCATAACTCCTCCTCCGGGAGAACATAAGTTCCGAACATATGTTCTCTTCTCCCTGAATTATACCGGCAGGCGCTTCCGATGTCAATTTGTGATCGAACATATTTTCGGAATATATGTTTGCTTTCATCCGCGTCTGTGGGGTATACTGAGGAGAACAATCTGAGAAAAGAGACCGGAAATGATAAAAATCTTCTTTCTCACAGTAAATAAAGGGATAAAATAAACGGATTACAGTGAATCACTGGTGCCGCGAAAAACACGGTGCGGAGTACTGAAATGGCAAATGGACGAATTACAGAAAAGCAGCAGCAGATTCTGGATTATATGAAGAAAAGCATTCTTGACACAGGATATCCGCCAACTGTGCGCGAAATCTGTGATGCGGTCGGACTGAAATCAACCTCTTCGGTTCATTCTCACCTGGAAACTTTGGAAAAGAACGGATATATCCGCCGGGATCCCACCAAACCCCGCGCCATTGAAATTTGTGACAGTCAGTTCCAGTCCGTGCGCACAGAAACCGCTTCCATCCCGATCGTCGGCAACGTCGCTGCCGGACAGCCAATTCTGGCAGAGCAGAATATTGAGGAATACTATCCGGTTCCGGTAGAGTTTCTGCCAAGGGGCGCCGAGTGTTTTGCGCTCCATGTCCACGGAGAGTCCATGATCAACGCCGGCATCCTGGATGGTGACCTGATCTTTGTCAGGAGCTGCCAGACCGCAGAAAACGGGGATATTGTAGTGGCCCTCATCGATGATTCCGCGACGGTCAAACGCTTCTACCGCGAAAAGGATCATATACGACTGCAGCCGGAGAATGACACAATGGACCCGATTCTAGTCGATTCCTGTGTGATCCTCGGCAAAGTATTTGGCGTATTCCGGTATTTGCGCCAATATTGATATAAGTATCATTCAAAATTGGTATCAGTATCATTCACAACGCAAATGCTCAAAATCCAAATGCCGATGAACACATGTCCTTTTAAAATAATCCAGTAAAAGAACATATGTTCATCGGCATTTTCAATGGGTCATAACTACCCACTAACTTAATCATTCTGAAATTTTCCAGACCACATCCCGCTATGCTGTACAGGAAAGATTCACAGCTTCCGCGCCGGTCATCCCCGCAGTGTTTCCGGATCCACGGATTTGCCATCCCGCCAGATTTTCTCAAGATCATACAGCATCCGGTCCTCGGCATCGAACACATGTACAATGATTTCGCCAAAATCAAGAAGAATCCATTTGGCGGTACCGTACCCCTCGATCTGCTTGGCAGGATGACCGGCCCGTCCCATCGCTTCTTCCACCGCATCACAGAGTGCCTGGTTCTGATGCTGGCTGGTACCATTTGCGATGATAAAATAGTCAGCAATGACGCTGACTTTGCTGATATCAATGGCCCGCACATCAACTGCCTTATGATCCTCAAGGGCCTGAATCGCGATTCCTGCAAGCTTTTCAGATTCTGTTCTGGTCTGCTCCGCCATGTTATCCTCTCCGCTCCTTTTCATGAATTTGTCTTACAAAATCATTGTACGTATCCCGGGTCGCTTCGTCAATCGGCGTTCCGGCCGCAGTCAGATACTCCAGCGTGTCGTGCAGGATCATCTCGATAGCTCTGTCCAGATCCTGAAAAGCCATGGTTCGAATCTGCGGAAGTCTCTTTGCCGAGCTTCTGCCCGGTTCAATATAATCTGCCGTAAATACAATTTTCTCAAGTAGCATCATCCCCGGGTGGCCGGTAGTATGCCACTCAATTGCAGACAGAACATCCGGGTCGGAGACCCCGTATTCCTGTTCAGCCAGAATTCGTCCCGCCTTACTGTGAAGCAGCGCCGGATTATCTTTTTCTGTTTCACGGAGAACAAGATTGCCATTCCTGCAGATCTTCATCATCTTGTCGGTGCTGATGCACTTTGCACAGTCGTGCAGCAGCCCTGCTGTCTCCGCCTTTTCCACATCTGCGCCATACCGCATGGCAAGCGACGTTGCGGTGTAAGCAACACCAAGCGTATGAATGAACCGCTTATAATTCAGATTTTTTTCCAGGTCCCGAATAATTTTGATTCTGTCCTTGCTTTCCATGCTCTGCCGTCATTTCTCCTTGATAAAGCCCGCGAATCCGGATGTATTGTGCAACTTCCGGCGGAATCAGATATCGCACCGACTGCCCCAGCCTGATTCGTTTCCGAATTTCTGTCGAGGAAATCTGAATTTCCCGCACAGGGAGAAAAGCTACCCTTGCACCGTATTCGCTTTCTATCTGCCTGGCAGCTGCAGTGAAACCCTGCGAGGAAACATCCTCGCCACGCATGGCTGCCAGTATGGTGCACACACGGAAAATACGTTCCGGGTGGTACCAGGTATGCATCTGTGCCAGACTGTCTGCCCCGCACAGGAAATAAAAAGCTGTACCGGGTTCCTGCCTTGCAAGCTGTTCCATCGTCTCGCAGGTATAGGTGTAACCGGCGCGGCGGATTTCCATATCAGAGACAGAGAAATGCGGATTGCTCTGTACCGCCAGCCGGGTCATGGCCAGACGATCCTCACGGGAAGATACCCGTTCCGGACGGTTGTCCTTGAAGTATGAATGACCGCTCGGAATAAAGCGCACCTCATCCAGATGAAAAGTATCGAGTGCGTTCTCCGCAAGAATCAGATGCCCGAGGTGGATCGGATCAAATGTTCCGCCCATAATGCCAACCCGCCGGACACCCTCTTTTTCTGTAGTCAGAATATCCGGACTGCAGCATGATATTTCATCCATTTTATGCGGTACCGTCCTCTCTGCCGTTTTCATTCCGGCAGCTCGATTCTGGGATTGTCCCGGAACGGTTTATACAAAATAAATTTTCTTCCAATTACCTTGACCAGCGTAGATCTCGTGCGCTCTGCCAGCATCTGTGCTGCGTGCGCAGGATCATCGCTGACCGTTTTCAGCACCGTTCCCTTTACCAGCTCATGCGTATGGAAAACATCGCTGGCGGAAATAACAGCTTCCGGTGTGACGCCGTCCTTTCCAATCTGAATGACGGGGTCAAGCGTGCTTGCCAGACTCATCAAATAGGCTCTCTGCCTGCTGGTTAATGTCATTTCCACTCCTCCTCAGGAATCATAATACTCGAAAATATGTCCATAGACACGGACGGTATCCCCGTCCTGAATGCCAAGCTGCTTCAGTTGATCGATAATTCCATTGTCCTTCATGAATTTCTGGAAAAAGAGGAAGCCTTTTTCGGAATTCAGGTTGGTATACCCGAGCATCCGTTCAATCTTGTCCCCTTCTACCACATATTCCTTCTCTTCTCTGTCATAGCGGACATGGAAATCTCCTTCCTGCAGAACCAGTTCTGTCTCCGGATTATACTCCTGCTTGAACTGATCCATCTGACGGGGCAGTTCTCTGAGTGCGGCACTGACAGCATAGAGCAGTTCCCTGACTCCCTGTCTCGTCGCTGCCGAAATCGGATACACTGGAATTCCCTTCGGCTCATATGCCCTTCGTATTCGTTCCACAGGATTCTCTTCCGGAGAGATGTCAGGATCGATCAGATCAACCTTATTGGCCGCAATAATCTGTTTTTTGGCCGACAAATCGACGCGATACCTGGCAAGTTCCCGGTCGATTGCAGCAATATCCTGAAGCGGATCACGGCCCTCCGAGCCGGAAGCATCCACCACATGAACGAGGAGTCTGCAGCGCTCAATATGCGCCAGAAATTCATCCCCGAGACCGACCCCATCCGCAGCGCCTTCGATCAGTCCGGGGATATCCGCCATCACGAAGCCGCCTCCATCCGGCAGATCAACCACGCCAAGGATCGGCTGCAGTGTGGTGAAATGATAGTTCGCGATTTTAGGCTGCGCATTGCTTACCATGGACAGCAGCGTTGATTTCCCGACATTAGGAAAGCCAACCAGTCCGACATCCGCGATGCATTTCAGCTCAAGAAGAAGATCAATCTCCCTGGACGGCTGACCGGGCTGGGCATATTTTGGCGCCTGCATCGTACTGGTAGCGTAGTGCCAGTTTCCTTTTCCTCCCCTCCCGCCTGTCAACAGCACATATTGGCGGCAGCTGCCAGACATATCCTGAATTATTTTTCCGGAGTCTGCGTCACGGATCACGGTACCCTCCGGAACCTTAAGAATCAGATCTTCTCCGCTGCGGCCCGTGCATTTCCTGCCGCCGCCCTCTTCTCCGTTCTGTGCATGATATTTCCGCTGATGGCGATAATCCTCCAGCGTATTGAGGCCGGTGTCCACTTCAAAAATAACGCTGCCGCCATCGCCGCCGTCGCCGCCGTCCGGTCCGCCGGCCGGGACAAATTTTTCTCTGCGGAACGACACGTGACCATCTCCGCCCTTTCCGCTGGCCACAGTAATCCGGGCTTTATCTGTAAATGCCATGACCGTATCACCTCGCATAAAAGAAAACCCCGGGCAGAAAACTGCCCGAGGCACAAAAACATCATCCCAGATTACTGTGCGTCCTTCGGATACACAGATGCTCTTGTTCTGTCCTTGCCGACCCGCTCATATTTCAGAACGCCGTCCACTTTGGCAAACAGAGTATCATCACCGCCGATTCCGACATTCACACCGGGGTGAATCTTGGTTCCGCGCTGCTTATAAAGGATGTTGCCGGCCTTGACAAACTGACCGTCTGCTCTCTTCGCACCAAGTCTCTTCGCATTGGAATCACGGCCGTTCTTGGTGGAGCCGAGTCCCTTCTTATGGGCGAAGAACTGAAGGTCTAAATTTAACATTTCTCTGCCTCCTTGATTACATAATCCAGATAGGTTGTTCCGTACTGTCTGATGATCCAGTCAAGCCCGTGAATCATACAATCAATCAGATACCCCGACTGACCGGAAGGCTCCCCGCGGAAGATCATCTCAAGATACCCTCCGTTAGTCTCATCCGCATGAACAACAGGATTCTCATGATTTAAGTCCTGAATGCAGTTCACGGTGTTGATCACGAGTGCGGAGACTCCCGCACAGATAATATCCGATCCCGCCTCTGCATAATCGGCATGGCCGGTGCAGCGGAAGGAACGATATATCCCGCGGCTGTCCCGCTGGATTTCAATATGGATCATAAGCTGATCTTGTCGATCTTGACAGCCGTATAAGCCTGTCTGTGCCCGTTCTTCTTATGACTGCCGGTCTTGGGCTTATACTTGTAAACGACTACCTTCTTCTCTTTTCCCTGGCCGAGCACAGTGCCCTGAACTGCTGCTCCTGCGACATCCGCCGCCACCTTGAGAGTTCCATCGTTAACAGCAAGAACCTGATCAAATGTGACTGCCTTTCCAGCCTCCACATCCAGCTTCTCCACCTTGATGATGTCGCCCTCGGAAACCTTGTACTGCTTTCCGCCGGTTGCAATAATCGCGTACATTCTGGTACCTCCTTTTTTATGAATACTCGCTGACTGCGGCGGCTCCCCCATTTAATAACCGAAGAAGCACTTCCGGGAAACTGCAGTACCGGACAGTTCCTGTCGGATCCCATGCCTAGTCATGCGGCACATACGATTAATAAACTATCATTCTGTGAGTTTGCTGTCAAGCGGTTTCCACCATTCTTCCAGCGGTTTTCCTGTCTTTTTCCGGGTCAGCTCGGCCAGACCAAGGCCTGTAAAATCCACAAAGCTCATCGGGAGAGGATCCTGCTCACACAGCTGTCTGAGCTGTCTTCCAAGTAATTCCGTGTGTTCCGGATTCATGTTGATAAAATCAATCAGAATCATCCCGGACAGATTCCGCGCACGGATCTGGTGAAACACTTCCTCCGCCGCTTCCTGATTTACTGCAAAGCGAAGGTCCTCTGTTTCCCGGCCGCGCCCCGCATGTGCTCCGCTTTTTCCGGAATTGACATCAACCGCACAGAGCGCCTCCGTTCTGTCGATCACGAGGTAAGCGCCGGATTTCAGATAAACCCGGCGCTGTATCAGGTTCTCCAGGCCTTTATGCAAACCGCTTACCGTGAGATAAACCGCTCCGTTCGGGTCAGTATAAGTACGATGCGGAATTCCTGCCTCATCAGCTGCCTGCTCTGCCATGCCTGTGGTATCCACAGAGAGGCCGGACGCGGGATCAAGAATCACTTCCTCTATAGACAAATCCCGCAGTTTCAAAGAAAGGGGAGACAGTTCACGATAAAGTATTGTCCCGGGAGTCCTCGTCTGCGCAGTCTCAAGAATACTGCGCAGCTTGTGCTGAAGAGTATTGATTTCTGTCAGCAGCGGCTCTGTTTCTTTCAGCATTCCGGCCTGTGTCCGGATCATGATCCCGCATTTATCCACATCACCGACAGTCCCTGTATCCAGGACGAGCTGCCGGAAGCGGTCAGCCTGTTCCCCGGAAAGTTTGCGGGAAGTCTGAAGACCATGAATCGGGTATCCCACCGCACTGTACCTTCCCGCCAGGGAGAGTCTGCCAGTGACCCGGTATGGCTTGACACCAGACGGCTCTGCTATAATCTGGACCGGCAGAAGGTTTCCCTGCACAAGACGTGTCTCCGGATGCAGGACATCCTGCAGCGCCAGATAAGCCGGTCCGCCGCACTCCGTCTGTTCTTTCCCGGATGGCAGCAATCGGATAAATGCTGCCTTCAACGATTTTGCGACATCCTGAACCTGACCGAGAATGATATCCCCCGGATGGAAGGGTAATATATCCGTCTCCATAGGGAACACTTCCACCACCCTGCGCTGCTCAAACACCAGGCCAAGGTCCCGTCCATCTGCCCGGGTGATCAGTACCTTCACTTCGTTTCCTCTCCGCCCTTCTGTTCGCGGCGGGCAAGCTCCTCCGTGATATCTCTCCAGGTGACGCCTCGCTGCGCCATCAGCACCATCATGTGATACAGAAAATCAGACATCTCATAGACAACATCTGTTTTATCCGGATTCTTGGATGCAATGATGATTTCGGATGCCTCCTCGCCTACCTTCTTCAATATTTTGTCGATTCCCTTGTCGAAGAGATAATTGGTATACGACCCGGTCCGCGGATGCTCCCTGCGGTCAAGAATAACCTGGTAAACCGTCTCCAGCACAGTCTCCGGGTTGTTCTGCTGCGTTCCAAAGGTCAGATCTTCCCGGAAGAAGCAGGAATGATGTCCGGTATGGCAGGCTGCGCCCGTCTGGTCGACGCGGGCAAGCAGCGTGTCAAAATCACAATCCGCCTTCAGGGAACGCACATACTGGTAGTGTCCGCTTGTCTCTCCCTTCAGCCAGAGCTCCTGCCGGCTTCTAGACCAGTACGTCATCATGCCGGTCTGCACCGTCCGCTGATAGGCTTCCTCGTTCATATATGCCATCATCAGCACCTCTCCGGTCCTATCCTCCTGAACGACTACGGGGAGCAGTCCATCCGGACCCTTTTTAAAGTCACTCCAGGAGAAGGCAGGCAGATGCAGGTCCACCGGAATTTCCTTTTCTGCACAGAGCTTCTTGATCTCCAGAAGTTCCTGCACATTGGAATTGATCGCATCTCCCGTGATCCCATCAATAGCATCCGTCGACAGCAGTTCCAGAATTTTGTCGAGGGAAACATCATGAATATGAATAATCATCGGAACGCCTTCGATCTGGAGGGCATCCCGCACAGAACTCTCCCCGAGCAGAATCATCTCCTGCACGTATGTCTGGATCAGTGTCCGGTTCTCCTCGATCGCATCGGTCGCCAGACAGCAGGCTGCAATCCGGTTCTTTCCGAATTTTTCCGACACCTCCCGGGTGAGGTCAATATTTCCCTGCCTGGAATAGTTTAACGCCGCCATAGAGCAGCCCGCATAGATCAGCTTCTTTACATCCTCCATCCGACGCACATGGCCGCAGCCGATGACCGGAACCCGCACAGCGGCGCAGATTGCCCGGATCGTCTCTATGGCAGCATCGTGTTCTGTATCAGTGTCAGACAGATCAAACACAAGCAGCCCGTCTGCATTGCCGGAGGCATACTGCCGGGCAAGAACAGTAGGATCATCGGAAATCACCGTTTCATCCCTGAGTCCCTTCTGCGCGTGTCCTCTCCGCAGGTAAATGCATGGGATAAATTTCTTTCTTTCTGTCATATTCATACCCCTTGCCGCGTATTTTGATGCCGCATATTTTACAGCATCCGCGGGATCAATGCCTGAAGCGGTTTCCTCCCGGATCAGGTCATTGGTGGCGCTTTTGCGACTTTTCATTCAGGCCAGCGTCCCTTTTGTACTCAGAACGTCCCTGATTCTGGGATCCGTCTGCACTGCCATAGCCAGGGCCTTTGAAAAGCCCTTGAAAACTGCCTCGATCATGTGATGACTGTTTGTCCCGGATATAATCCGTATGTGGAGGTTCATGGCCGCAGCATATGAGACTGCATAGAAAAATTCCCGCACAAGCTGTGTGTCAAAATCTCCCACACACGGTGTCGGGAAATCCACCCCTTCCATGACAAAATACGGCCTTCCGCACAGATCCACAGCAACCATCACCAGTGCTTCATCCATTGGCAGGATGAAATATCCATACCGCTTCAGCCCCTTCTTGTCCCCGACTGCCTCGGCAATGGCACGTCCCAGAACAATCCCGGTATCCTCTACACTGTGATGCCCGTCCACCCGCAGATCTCCTCTGACCTTCAGCGTGAGGTCAAAGAGGCCATGCCTCGCAAAAGCATCCATCATATGATCGAAAAAACCAATCCCTGTATCAATCTGCGCCTTGCCGCTCCCGTCGAGTGCAAGCGTCATGCGGATATCCGTTTCCCCGGTCGTCCTGTGTATTTCTGCCCTGCGTTCCATCCTTACACCCCGTTTTTAGTTCCGTCCTGTTCGAAGCGGACAGCGATAGAGTTGGCGTGCGCTGTCAGCCCCTCTCCTTCTGCAAACCGTTCGATGTCATGATGCACCTTTTCCAGCGCTTCCCTGGAATACGAAATAATACTGCTTTTCTTGACGAACTGATCCACACCGAGCGGAGAAAAGAAGCGGGCCGTACCATTGGTCGGAAGAATGTGATTCGGTCCGGCAAAATAATCCCCGAGGGGTTCGGAGCTGTAGCTGCCGAGGAAGATGGCGCCGGCGTTCCGGATTTTGGTCATCACCTCAAACGGATTGCGTGTGATGATCTCCATATGCTCCGAGGCGATGGCGTTGGCTGCATCCACCAACTGATCCATGTTCTCCCCGACAAACAGATAGCCGTAGTGCTCCAGAGACTGGCGAATGATCTCCGCGCGGGATAAGGTCTGAAGAAACTTGTCCACCTCTTCCGACACCTGTTCCGCCAGCTTTCTGCTCGTCGTGAGCAGAATCGCACTGGCCATCGGATCATGCTCCGCCTGAGACAGGAGATCCGCCGCGACAAATCTGGGATTGGCCGTTTCGTCCGCGATCACAAGAATTTCCGACGGGCCGGCGACAGAATCAATGCCAGTATAGCCGAAGCACTGCTTCTTGGCCAGTGCAACAAAAATGTTTCCAGGTCCGGTGATTTTGTCTACCCTGGGAATGCTCTCCGTGCCAAATGCCATCGCCGCGATCGCCTGTGCCCCTCCTGCTTTATATATTTCTGTCGCACCGGCAATATCAGCCGCAACAGCCGTTCCGGCCGGAATCTTTCCCTCTGCATCCGGCGGAGTGCAGAGCACAATCCGTTCCACCCCGGCGACCTTTGCCGGAATGACATTCATCAGCACGCTGGAGGGATAAACTGCCCGTCCTCCGGGTACGTAGCATCCGGAGATCGCGATCGGTGTCACCTTCTGTCCCAGAATAATGCCGTCAGGAGATGTGGTAATCCAGCTGTTTTGTTTCTGCTTCTCGTGATAGGCGCGAATATTCTGTGCCGCGCGGCGCATCACCGCCACGAACTCCGGATCCAGCGACTGATAAGCCTCCTCAATTTCCTCCCGGGTGACACGAATCGTGTCAGCAGTCAGCATACAGTGGTCAAACTTCTTCTCCAGATCAAAAACTGCGCTGTCACCCCTGGCGCGGACATCCGCGATGATATCACGGACTGTCTGCTCGTACTCTCCGTAATTGACCGGGCTGCGTTTCAGCAGTGACTCCATAGCCCGGGCCTGGTTTTCTCTGTTCAACTCGACAATTCTCATGCTATCTCCTCCTGCGGCCTCAGCCGGCCAGCTCCGCGCGGATCTTCTGAATCATGCTCCGAATCCTTTCCGTCTCCATCTGCATGCTCACCTGATTGACAATCATGTGTGCGGAGAGAGGACAAACCTCCTCCAGCACCTTCAGGCCATTTTCACGAAGCGTGCTCCCCGTCTCCACGATGTCCACGATAACATCGGAAAGTCCCACGATCGGTCCAAGCTCCACCGACCCGTTCAGCTTGATGATATCAACGGTCTGCTGCTTTCCATTGTAGAAATAGTCCCGGGCAATATTGGGATATTTGGTGGCAACCCGGATCATTTCGTGATGCTGCAGCAGATCTGCTGCTCTTTCCGGTCCGGCAACACACATCCGACATCTGCCGAATCCGAGATCCAGCACATCATAGACGTGCCGCTTTTCCTCCATGATGATGTCTGATCCGACGACGCCGATGTCCGCGGCGCCGTACTCCACATAGGTGGGAACATCCGGGCCCTTGGCAAGAAAGAATCGAAGCTTCTGCTCTTCATTGACGAAGATGAGCTTTCTTGTGTCCTTATCCCGCATTTCATCCATGGTGACGCCGATTCGTTCGAACAATTCCAGCGTCCGGTTTGCTAACCGCCCCTTCGTCAGGGCAACGGTCAGGTATCGTACCTTGTCGTTCATGCCATCTCTCCATGCCGCATGGTTTTGCTGCATTGCTGTTCCTGCATCCGCTTCTGCGTGCTGCTGACTGATCCACTTCCAGAAGGTTTCCCGTCTTCTGCAACATCATTGTTCCTGCATCGGCTTCTCAGGGATCAGTCTGACTGCCGTTCCGCTCCGGCGGAGCTTCTCCACGAGCTCCAGCTTTTCCTCGAAATTCTCCCCGTCATAGGTGACAGTAACTGCTTCCTGCGGTATTTTCACCTCTCTGTGCTGACGTCTGAGTGCCTCCATGAGCGTGTCCACCGGAGCCACCACATCGCCCACGCCATAGGTAAAACCGCGGAAAATGATTCCCGTATAGTAGTTGTATTTGCTGAGCATGGAAAGATCAAAGCTCACATAATCTTCCACTCCATAGAGCTTCAGAATATCGTACACAATGCGGAGGCGGCTCACCGCACGGAGCGAGCGCTCATTATCCGCCTCCTCCGCTGCGTCATCCAGCGTGCTGCCTGGACCGATCAGTTCCGTCACAGCCAGCAGATGCCTTCTGTCCCCGGCGGATACTCCCGCCTCGGTCAGAAGCTGCTCGGCAGCAAAGACATTCTTCCCGGAAATATATTCCCGAAGCGCAGACTCCATTTCGCTGTCCATCCTCAAAGCCTCGCAGAGTCCGCGGAAGTAATCCGCATTGCCGAGGCTGATTTTAAATTCCGGCAG
>ONQW01000011.1 GCA_900320025.1 uncultured Lachnospiraceae bacterium | reverse complement strand
GGCAAAATCCGCGCATGCGGTTTTGCCGAATGCGGCAGCCGGTGCGTCAGCACCGTTGCTGCTGTTTGAAAGTTCTGCATCAGCAGAACTTTCAAACTTCACACTCCCGTGTCCCATTTCTTTGCGGCGCCGACATCCGTCAGTCCTTGCACACATCCACCCATCTGGCGCCGGGAACTGCTTCCTCTAACTCCGAAATCGTCAGCTTCACGCCGCTGTGATCATCCCCGGCAGCCGGATAAACCACCGCATGCTTCTTAAGGCTCTCATCAAAATACACCCTGACCCCGTCCCTTATTCCAAACGGGCAGACACCGCCCGGCGCGTGTCCCACCAGCTCCTCCACCTGCTCACGCGGAATCATATGCGCCTTGGTGTGGAACGTTTCCTTGAACTTATGATTATCCACCCGCGCGGTCCCCTCTGTCAGAATAAGTACAGGCTTTTCATCCACCAGAAACGACAGCGTCTTGGCAATCGCCGCGAGTTCTGTCCCCAGTGCCTCCGCCGCCAGCTCCACCGTCGCCGTGGAGGCCTCCGGCACAATAATGTGCGATGCCAGCCCCTTCTCCTTCAAATATCTCTCCGCTTTTTCAAATGACATGTCAGCCTCCTCATCTCTTCTGAAAAATAGATAAGAATAGACAATAAAAGAAGAAACAGAACCTCGCCGTCCTGTTTCCCCTCTGACATTTTCCATTCCCGTCAAGCCGGTTTAATCTTCAGCTTCTGAACTGCCCGGGTTCTTTTCAATCATGTCTCTGCGACATCTTCAGCGCAAAATCAGCAGCTTCCTGCATCTGCTCTGGATTCGGCCTGTTCTTTACATAGAACGTTTCCCCGGCAACAGGAATTTCCTTTTCTTCCAGTGCCTTGCGGATGAGATCAATACTGTGCCTGGAGATCCAGGAGGTGGAGAAAACCACCGCCTTGCCGACCTTAACCTTGTCAAGACTGCCCAGATATTCCTTCAGATGCCGGTCCAGCCCATACGCATACAGCGCTCCGCCGATAAACAGCACATCGGCCTTTTCATTCAGGGCCGCCTCCGGCCTGTCCACGGAAACCGCACTGACTCCCAGCGCCTTCGCAATCGCCTCCGCCACAAGTTTTGTATTGCCGGATCTGGAATAATATCGAACTGCCGTGCTCATCATACATCGCCCTTCTGCCATAAATTAGCAAGTTCTGCCGGGAACGTCAATCCCTCCGGAACAATAATAGACGCCGTGAATTCACTCTTGGCATCCGGAAGTGTAATTTCATCCTCGTTAGATTTTTGATACGCCTCTTCTATCTTTTCCTTCTGCCACTTATGAGGAACCAGCGACATCCTCGGTTAAACTGAACGTTTTCCCCCTGCACGGTTTGATAGACGGTTCTATTTTTCTGTGTGATATTCTGATTCATTTCCATTCTTCATCAGAATGTCCGCGCCCAGCGTTCCTCTGCAAGATTTGCTTTTGCAATCGGGATTGATTCCGACACGTCCGCAAAAGCAACATTGACAACCAGGTGGCTTCCGAACAGGACACCCGTGCCTCCTGACACATTCACCCGGATGTTTTATCATCTGCCCTTCGGCTATCTTTCCCTTGTATCACAGGGCAATTGTCAATGTTCCGTCTTCCGCACTCTTATCAAGCACTTCCGATTAAAAAACAAACACTTGAGTCTTTAGGTGAATACGCAAAATTCAGATAAACGGTCAACTTGTTTCCATCTGTCACCGCAGCCGGAAGATATACGTTTTCCTTGTCGCCGGAAATAATCAGGAGGAGACGCCTACTCATGAATTTCAATAGAACTCTTCACGGAAAGATTCTGCATCACTGTCATCTCTGTTGTGATCTTTGCATTGTCAGAAAGATCCACCACACAGTTGAAGTCATAATCACTGGATACCACTTTCTGTGACTTCGCACGGATGGTATAAGTAGAAAAAGCTGTCACCTTGATTGAAAAAGATATATTTCCGTCCGCGCTCTGTTTTTCAATATCACCGGCATTTGCCGCCTGTTTGTTGTCGATATTCCAACCATCCATTTCCGTAATCTCGTCCTGTGGCGGAAGGCTCTCATAGCTCACCTACACTGCCTTCTGCGGTTCGATCTTTATATCTGGAGCCAAGGGAAGATAGAACGAAGTTTGAGGATGTAGGGGCCGTCACCGCTTCTGTGGAATTTTCTCCACCAGGCTGCTAGAATTTAGGGTTTCCTTATCTCCCGCTGAAGCCGTCTCTTGCAGGAATGCCTCCGTGTCCGTTCTCTACCGGCGCACTGTCCTCCTCTGTTGCCATAGCCGGATTGCCTATAGGAGCCATGTCAACCACAAGAAATGCAGCTGTCCAAGCTCCGGCAAGCACCCTGTTAATTCTGGTAAAGGGCAGATCATTATACGAAGCACTATTCTGAACGGTATAACACAAATGCATCATATGGTCCAAGATGTACAAGGTCTTTTTCAATTTGAATCTGATCCGTATTGGATATCAGTATTTTTGAAGGTCGTACATACTCATCAGGAATAGAGACATTGCAGCTTTTCTCCGTAAAATTACATATACATATAATTTTTTCATCCCCCAGCGTTCTTGTATACATATAAGTGTCTGGATTTTCCGGATCAAGCAATTGATATTTTCCATACACAATTACTTCATACTGTTTTCGAAGAGCAATAAGCTTTTGATAGTAATAAAATACAGAGTCCTTCCTTTTAAGTTCTTCCTCTGCATTGATCTCAAGATAGTTCGGATTCACTCCGATCCATGGGGCAGCGGTAGTAAACCCGGAATTTTCGGAATTGTCCCATTGCATTGGAGTTCTTGCGTTGTCACGGCTTTTATAGCATACAGCACGAAATGCCTCTCCCGGTTCCATCAGCTTTTTGTCCAGAATTTCTCGATAGCCATTTATTGAATCAATATCTCTGAAGTCCTCCGGTGAATCAAACCTCATATTTGTCATGCCGAGTTCCTCTCCCTGATAGATATAAGGCGTACCCTGCATCATATGAAGGCATGTCCCCAGCATTTTTGCACTTTTCTCCCGATACTTTCCGTCATTTCCAAGTCTTGACACAATTCTCGGCTGATCATGATTATTCCAAAATAAGCTATTCCACGCCTTCCCATACAGTTTCTCCTGCCAGGAGGAAAGTACGCGTTTCAATTCCACGATATTAATTTTTCTGATAGTCCATTTACTTCCAGTTTCCGGATCATTGTCAAGAGACATATGCTGGAATTGAAAAATCATGCTGAGTTCACTCCCATCAGAGTTCGCATACTTCGGCGCTTCCTCCAAGGTGGCTGCACAGCATTCCCCGACCGTCATAAGTTTGTTATATTTTGAAAGTACCTCATCATTCATCTCTCGAAGAAATTCATGAACGTGGGGACCATGCGCACAAGAAGTAAATGGTGCATATCCGTTAAATCCCGCTTTACCATCCGGAAGGCCCGGTTCTTTCGAAATCAGGCTTATGACATCCATCCGGAAGCCATCTATTCCCTTATCCAGCCACCATCGCATCATTGAATATATATCTTTGCGCACATTTGCGTTATCCCAGTTGAGATCAGGCTGTTCTCTGGCAAAGAGATGGAGGTAGTATTGTCCCGAATTCTCATCATACTGCCATGCAGGTCCAGCAAAACAAGATCCCCAGTTATTGGGTTCTTTTCCATTAACCGGATCCTTCCAGATGTAATAATCTCTTTTCGCGCTGTCTCTCCCTTTTTCTGATTCAAGAAACCAAGGATGTTGATCCGAGGTATGATTCACCACAAGATCCATAATCACTTTTATGCCTAATTCATGCGCACGAGAAAGCATAACAAGAAAATCCGACATCGTTCCATAATCTGCTCTGATTTTCCGGTAGTCGCTGATGTCATACCCGTTATCAACGTCTGGCGATTCATAGATTGGAGATAGCCAGATGACATCGATTCCTAATTTTTTCAGATATTCGAGTTTTTCGGTTATTCCATTAATATCTCCTATTCCATCCCCATTGCTGTCTTTAAAACTTTTAGGATAAATCTGATAGACTACCGACTTCTGCCACCAATATTTTTTCATATTCTGCGCCCTAATTAAGATTTCCCGCTTTTCCCTGATTCATGGTCAAAAAAAGCTGCCAGCAAACCTACAGCCGGCAGCTCCTCATCGAAAAAAATTATACTCTTTGCATAGTGTCAAACTGCTAAACTCATGCCTATGCTCGGATTGAATGGTTTCGAATATCATTCATTATAGTAGAGATCAATTGCTTCTTTGCAAGCTTCAAGGAATGCATCGAGATCTTCGTCTCCCACATAGCCCTGCGCTGCAGCCGCCAGATCAGTTCTGAGGTCCCATGTTGGCCATGTATTTCCCACTGTTACAAATCCGTTTCCCGACATAACAACATCATAGCAGTCCATCAGCTGCTCTTTATCATAGGTAACCCCTTTAATCATATTAATATTGCCATCCACCTGATAGTATTCGGTGGCAATATTTGTCTGCGATAAGAAATCGACAAAAGCCTTGCACGCCTCAGGATACTTTGTATCAGCCCCAATAGCATATGCTGTATCCACGTTGACGGGAACCTTAAGTCCTTCATAAAGTGGAGAGGGGATAGGGCAGTAACCGAGTTCGATATCCGGATCTGCGGCAAGAAACTGGGAAAGCAGCCAGCTGCCGTTAAACATGAGAACCGCATTTCCATTTACGATATCAGAAAGAGCACTGTCACGGTCCATCCCAAGTGCATCCTCCGTCCTATAAGGAGCAATGTCTGAAAGGAACTGGGCATATGCTGTGAGAACCTTGCAGTCCTGAATATCCATATCTCCGCTCGCCACTTTTGCAAAGCTTTCATTGCAATCAGGGTCAAATGCGCCCAGCACACGCTCTGTAATCTGCTTTGCACTTTCCTTAAAGTCAAACGCGACCGGCCTCTCATAACCTGCATTTTGAAGAACCTTCAGATCATCCATCAATTCATTATAGGTTTTGGGAGCTTCTGTGATGCCGCACTTTTCAAAAATGTCCTTTCTGTAGAAAATGCCGTAAGTACTTACCGTTTCAGGCAGACAAAACTGAATCCCATTATACTCTGTCATGGCAAGAAGACTAGGGTCCACGTTTTGTTCAAAGGACTCTTTTGTGAGATCCATCAGATACCCAGCATCGTAATACGCCTGATAATCCTTCCCAGCCGGCATCACCTGCATGACATCTGGAATATCTCCGGCTGCCAGTCTGGTTGCAAGTACAGTTTCTGCATCGGATACCGCAGTCTGGGTAATCGTAACTCCGGGATATTTCTTTTCAAATTCAGAGATAATATTATCCATTACCCCGACTACTTCCTGCTTGAGAGTGAACAACTCGATAGTCGCACCCTCCTCCGGAGTATAACTGCCTTCCACTGTGGTGCCGGAGGTATCACTATTTACAACATTTACTGCACTGTCTTTTGATTTCTCTTCCGTCACCGCCTCCGCGCTCTCTTCAGTGGCATCTGTAGATGCTTCACTTGATGCGTCGGCCGCCTTGGAAGAGCCAGTATCAGAAGACTGTCCACCCGAATTGGTTCCGCACGCCGCAAGCTGAAGTCCCATTACTGACACCATTACAACAGCCATTGCCCTTCTCTTTTTCATAATCTTTGTAACCCTCCTTATATAATATTTTGACGCCACTATAGCATTGCTCATCAAAGCGCTTTGTCCCATGTCATTCAAAATTCCAAGCAAAAACCATCATATGCGACAAGAATATGGTCTTCCTCAAGCATCCTGGTGAGCTCATCATAGAAGATGTATTGATTATGAGAGAAATGAGTGACAACAAATTTTGTATTGTGATCGACAAGGCCATCTTCCCATAATCTTGCCACCGTGTTTTTAACGTCTTTAACTCCCATATGCCCGCAGTATGACTCGGACTGGCTCCCCATTGTACAGTCCATACTCACGAGATCAAAATGAGTTCTGTTGCGTTCTATAAAATCCCATGTTTCATCAGGCCACACCCCGGTATCATTTCCATACAGCATTCTCCTGCCACTCTTTTCGATGATAAAAATCAAGCAGTTTTCCTTCGGATCATGGTGTGCACGAAGCGGCGTCACACAGAATCCATCCATTGTCACCGACTCATATTCCGTCAGTTTATGGAGGTCGACTCTCTGAGGGATCATGATCTCCGGAACGTTCTCCAGTCTTTTCAAAATCTCCTCATTTCCCCACACGTGAACAGGCTCCGTAATACCGTGCGCATATATGGTGCTTCTCATGTTGAATTCTTCAGGATAAAAATGGTCCTGATGTGAATGCGTAAAAATCACATTCTTCAGGTCATGATATGACAGGCCATATTTTATCATGTGCCAATAGGCATCCGGAGGAAAATCAACCATCAGGCGGTCATCAATGAGTGCCTGAGATCTCGTCCTGAAATCCCTGCCCATGGTTTTTCTCACTTTTCTGCAGACCATGCAGTCACACCATACAGCCGGAATTCCTTCTGCCGCTCCTGTTCCAAGATACTGAATCTTCATGACTCCCTCCGGTTAATTTCAGCCTTTAACTGCACCAGCTGTCAGTCCAGAAATAATCTGTTTCTGTAGACACAAATAAAATACAAGAATTGGAATCATTGACAGGCACAAGCAGGCAAACACAAGGCCATAATCAACACCCGCTTCCGTCTGAAAATTATACTGGTATAAAACCAGCGTCCAATATTTAGGGGAACGATTTAATGTGATCAACGGCAATGTAAAATCATTCCAAGTCCAAAGTCCGTCCTTAATAACAGAAGTAGCAATGATTGGACGCATCAGCGGATAAATGATCGATTTGTATGCTGTCCACGTAGATGCGCCATCTATCGATGCAGCGTTCTCCAATTCTCTCGGTATCCCCTTCAGGTAACCGGTATATAAGAAAGTAGCCTCACAAGTTGTGGAACCAATACATAGAACTGAAAGGCCAAAGGGATTCAGCATTCTGAGTGCAGACATCATTTGAACAATCGGCACCATTTTTACCTGAAAAGGTATAAAAATTCCCAAGAGAAGATAAAAATAAAATCTGAACCACCCCTTGCTTTCCTCCATTCTTCTGCCAACAGCATAACCCAGCATTGGCATCAGGAGCGCATCTCCCAAGCAAACCACAGCAGTGATAAGAACCGTGTTCCCAAATGCCTGCCAATAATCGGGCTTCGTAACGATATACTTAAAATTGTCAATGTATAAATCCGTAGGAAGCGATAGATAATTCCTAAGGCTGTCGGAAGTTCTTTTAAAAGCTGTGCAAACCGTAATATACAGTGGCAAAAGAATCAGCAGTAGCCCCAGTATCAGACAAAGATATACAAGCAATCTGGATAGTGTCTTCTTTTTCATATTTCACCTCTCTCAGATCAATCTGTTTTGCTCTTATTGCTGATTCTGAGCTGAATATAAGAAATGGCTGCAATCACTATACCTATCATGATGGCCTCTGCCATGGCAATCGCATACCGCTTATTCTCAAATGCATCTGCATATATCAGCATCGACACACTGCGCGTCGCATTATTAGGTCCTCCGTCAGTCAGAACTTTGATCAAATCAAATATCATTAGGCCGGCTTTTACTGCAAGCACAAGTACGACACTCAAAGTCGGGATAAGATGCGGAAAAGTTACATAATGAAATATTTGTACCCTGTTCGCGCCGTCGATTCTTGCCGCTTCCAGGAGATCTTCCGGCACGGTCTGCAAGCCCGCCAGGATAAGAATGGATTGCATAGGAAGCGCGCACCATAAATTGACGAACATAATAGCCCACATGGCAGTTGATTTGCTGGATAAAAGACTCTGTTCCAGGCTTGTAATTCCAAGTGTTTTTGCGAAAGACGGAATAACTCTGAAATATACTTGATTAAAAATAAGGCTGATCGTCACTCCGCTGAACACTGCCGGAAGAAAATAAAACGCTCGGAATGTCGTAATTCCCTTGATTTTATTGTTCAGAAGCATTGCAATAATGGTAGCCAGGATCACCAGCAATATTACATAGAAGAACGTATATTTCAAATTAAATACAATAGAGTTGAGGAATCTCTTACTGGTCAGTGCTTTCACATAATTTGCGAATCCCACAAAATTGTTTGTTCTCTTCACACCATTCCAATCCGTAAAGCTATAATAAACCCCCAAACACACCGGAACGATAAAGAAGAAACTATATAAAAAAGTTCCCGGTATAGCCATTAGTGTAGTGGTTCGTCTATATTCTGCATTTCTATGCTTTGATGTTGCTTTTTCGTGTGTTTTTCTCATATTTTCACCTAGATCGCATTTACGGTTTGCTATTTCATGGAATCTTACTGCAACAAATTCTATGTGTTTCCTGCGTCATTGTCAAGCAAGTTGCTGCGATTTATTTAATATTTTTTTGTAATGATATGCATTTTCCCATATTTTTCTGCCTTATATCGCTTCTATGTCGTTAATAATTATTATATTTTCAGTCTTTCATTTCATTTGTAGGCTTCTCATCATCGTCAGATGTTTTCCTCTATTTTTTGTACCTTATGAACTTCTCCACGATCAATTGCACATTCACTTGACTAGATACCATAGTTATTTTATAGTTTTATGTGTTATTATATGTATCAATGTAGTGTTTTTTGTGTATTATTCAGAATGTCATGTGTAATCGTTGTTTGTTCTTGCCCTTGCAGTCCTTTTGCAGAAATTACCGAACAAAGGATAGCGCTATGGAACTTCAAAGAGAAAATGTCAGAGTAAATGCCATGAGATTTCAAGGATATGTCATCACAAAGAAACGATATGCCGTACTATTGTCTATCACATGTGCCATGATATACGGCTCCTCCTATATCGGAAGGTTGAATTTTTCTGCAGCTCTCCCGTATATGCTCAAGGATAATCTTCTGACGAAAGCTCAGGCAGCGCTGGTTTCCGGCGGATACTTCTTCTCTTATGGCATCGGACAGCTCGTGAACGGGAGACTTACGGATCGTTCCCAGCCGGAATATAGGATTATCTCCGGCTGCATCGGTGCTGCCTGCGCAAATCTCCTTATGCCATTTTCCGGCAGCTTCATCCTGATGCCCTTGCTCTGGATATCAAATGGTTTTTTTCAATCCATGCTTTGGACACCCTGTTATTCTTTGCTTGTGTCCTCTCTTCAAAGAAAGGATGTCAATCGCTATGTCCTCATTCTGAATACCGCTCCCGCGTTCGGCTCCATCACTGCTTATCTTCTTTACGGAGGAATATTGAAAAGTCACTCCTGGAAGAATTTGTTCTATACTGCAGGCGGGATTATGCTTTGTGCTTGTATTCTATTTATCCTATTGACGAGACATGTTGCCAAAAACAGTCTAGTAAACACCGTCTCCGCTTCTCACTTCGGGGTGAACACATCCGACAACGGTCCGTCCACATCTACCCCTGCGCTGAGCATGTCACAGCTCTTGATGGTCTCCGGTCTTGCAGCATCAGCCGCAGCCATCATGATACACGGAATGCTCAAGGACGGCATTACAGCCTGGGCTCCCTCCTACATGAGTGAATGCTTTGAAATCACAGCCAGCATGGCCTCATTTCTGGCAATTGTGCCTCAGGTCGTAAATCTTCTAGCGGCAGCGTTTGCATACTGGATTTTCAGAAAAACTCAGGACGAAATGATATGTGCACAGCTCTTATTCTTGATTGCGAGCTGCAGTCTTGGTATTTTACTTTTGTATGGATATGTAAATTTTATTCTCTCAATCATCTGTCTTTCCTTTACAATTATGTCTATGCAGGCAGTCAATGTGGTATTTGTCAGTATCATTCCACTGCGGTTCAGCCAATACGGAAAGTTGGCTTCTATATCCGGTATGCATGACGCCCTGGGTTATATTGGCTGTGCCGTCTCCATGTACCTGGTTGCTGGAATCGCAGATTCATTCGGATGGAATTTCACCATATTGTTCTGGATCATTGCCGCAGTATCCGGAATGTTGATTTGCATCCTGATGAAACGGAAGTGGGAATCGTTTATTAAAGCAAAAGTATGATAAAGAGGTGAACACTATGCTGGCAGGAGAACGACAGCAGAAAATCATGGAAATATTAAAGAGGGATGGCATTGTTTATACAAAAGACCTCATTCAGACGTTCAGTACTTCCAGAGAAACAATAAGACGTGACCTGCATGATCTGGAAGAACAGGGCTTTCTCCGCAAAGTCTATGGCGGCGCGACGCTTGGTGGAGAGCGTCAGAATATTCTTGCCCCATACGAAATGAGGGTTCAGGATAATCTTGAGGATAAGCAGGAAATTGCCGATGCTGTCTGCAAAGTCATCAGAGAAGAAATGGCAATCGCCATGGATTCAAGTACAACAAATCTGGTAATCTGCAGAGCATTGAATAGACAGTTTCATTCCCTCCATATCATTACAAATTCCATCCCTATTTCAAAAGAATTCAGAGAAAACGACGGAAACCAGTTGGTTCTTCTGGGGGGGAATTTTGACAAGACTGAGCGATGTACCATCGGACAGAGTACGTTGGATCAACTGAAAAACTATCACGTCGATCTCTATTTGATGAGCTGCTGCGGAGTGACTCTTGAAACCGGTATCACCGATATCGGAGAAGCTGAGCTTCAGGTGAAACGCGGTATGATGGAAGTTTCGGACAAGATCATCCTTGTATGCAGTCATAGCAGATTTGCAAAAGCAACTCTGTTAAAGGTCTGCGATGCCGGTGCAGTGGATTGCATCATCACTGATAATGGCGTGACCGATGAAGTCATCGCCCATTATGCGCATGGAAATGTAAAAATTCTCCGAAGCTGCGACATAAAAGGGCAGGTGTCCATCTTGCCCTGATCTCTCCGACGCACCTGCCATAGCCATAATCAGATAATATATACTGTATGGTCACAAGTCACAAATTACTGTTGCCGTTTTCATTCGATTCTTCGCTGAATCATCATCAGTTTACGGAAAGTTTATAGCAGTTCGAATTCTTTTTACTCTGAACCGCTTGAATCAGAAGAAATAAACACGCGAAATTTCCCCGGTTCTGCCTTGTACCTTTCGGATGTATGATACTTCAGCATATCAATAGTAATTTCAATGCTGACTCTCGGGGATCTCCAATGAGTTTTGTATTTTGGTGGCTCCATACTCATACTGAATAGAAATGAGTTTCTAACACGCAATAGAATGGTGACCGAAAATCTTCATTTTCTGGTCACCCCTCCTGATATACAAAGAGCGATCTCGGAAACACGAAAATTCCGGAATTCCGCTCTCATTAACTATTGATTTTCGGCTTTTCACCCCGCATTATACAATCCGGAAGCCTTTTCTTTGCAGAAAATTATAAAAAGTGCCTGACAAGCATCTCAGCCCGTGCGGCGCACTCTGCTACCATTCCAGCGGAAGCGGTAGCAAGGCACGCCAATTAATTTGGAATTGTTCCGTTTCGGCACAGCTGGAAAATTTCGTGGAAATATCAGTAGATTTATAGCAACCGCACCGCCTGTGAACGGGTGAATAACCGGGTTCTTAATATTACAGGCTCCACCAGATGAGGATTCAAAACATAAAGCATTATTCCTAAATGGCCATGGTCATCGGGATTTGTATTCACCTGGATGCCAGATGCAAGCTGGTTCAAAAGTCAGGCTCAGCGATCGTTTCCTGATTTTCAGTTATCAAACATCATTTCCTGAAGTTACCGCAAGGCTGCAGCTCTGTTTTCTATACTCATTTTCAGATGAAGCTGTCCGGCGCAGTCTCTCGTCAGCACCACCTCCTTTGCAAACACCAGAACTATACCCAGGAATCCGGCAATTCCGGTTTTATACATTACTTTTCGTGACTACTCATACAGGGGCTACATCTGTTTAAATTTTGTTTCTCCTGTGGTGCAGAATCCCACAGAGCATTGTGCCTGCCGCCGCAGCAAGCGCCAGCACTCCATAAAGCATCATCTGGCTGTCATCTCCGGTCGCGATCTGATGATTCTCCCGCTTCGCACCGAGAACCTTCTGCGGTTCTACCGACTGTGTCTTATTTTCTACAGGCACTGTCTCATTGGCCGGGCGGCTTACACCAAGAACCTTCGCGGTGTTTGCCGGGGCCACTTCGGAATCTGGTGTTGTTACATTCCCAGAAGAAGGTGAGTCAGGGGTAGGAGTCTCAGGAGTTTCCGGTGTAACAGGAGCAGGCTTTTCCGCCACATGAACCGTAAGCTGAATTGGCGGATTTTTCACATCGCCCAGAATGTAATCTGTTCCCTCAGGCTTCTGCTCCGATGCCCATGTAAACTCAAAAGGAATGCTGGCCTCATTCAATGAAGCTATCGCATGAAAGTCTCCAGTCACATTTCCACTTACTGTAAGTTGCTCCTTTGCATCATCAGCAATCTTTACTCCGCGTATGATTAGTCTCAGATGAGACTCTGTTTCTAAGCAAATTGCACGATACAGATCACCTAAAGTATTATACTTGGTGGCATCCTTGAGAGACATGGTTACAACATTGTTCCGCACGCTGATGCCGAACGCCGACGCACCAATCAATTCATATGTCGAATGATCAGAATCCACATCCGCAGGAAATATCATTCCTTCGGGTGTATTAAACGTAAATTGGAAATCGCTTTCTGTATCCCGGAGGATGACATTCGAATCCTCATTAAGTGATTTCCACATTTTCTCTAATTGTGCTTGAATCGGCGTGACATCCAGATCTGCCGCCACATCCAGATTTGCACCCTGCTCCGTTTCAAATAGAGCCGTATGCTCTGAGTCAAAATTATCGTAATTTTTACTGTCTGCCACTGACACCAAAGCATCCCCCGGAAGCATCACTGGGTTCGGCGCAAGAAATGTGATTTGAACTGCGTTGTTCCCGGTTCCTTGTGTCGAATCTTTGCCGCTCTCGTTTTGTACGCCTTTCCAGTTGAAACTAAATGGCATCTCACGATTATTTCTGCTTGCTTTCGCCGAAAAACTCCCTGTCAGCTTCCCGCCGAGCGTAAACATTCCCTTTGCATCATCTTTAACTTGTACATTATGTATATATAGCTTTAATGTAGGCGCTGTTGTCTCTCCGTAAATTGCCCGGTACAGTTCTCCAAAGGTAGAAATGTTATCCTTCAGAGTCATTTTCACAGTATTCCCGGATTGCGACATCTTAAAAGCACTTGAACCTTGGAATTCATAAGTCGCCTGATCAAAGTTCAACTGAGATGGCTCAATCAATGTAAGTCCAAACTCGCTGCCCGTTTCGGAAAGCGCTACCGGAGAATCATCATTATATCCATATTGACTCCGGAGCGTATTCATCATGTCCTTGATCATGCTGACATCAAGTGTCGCCAGAATAGAAAGATGATCACCTGGATTTACACGGAATACATCTTCATTCTGTGTATTATAGTCATCATCACCCTCCGGTTTATTCTCGGCCGGATCTTCAATTGCTACCAGCGCATCTCCCGGGAGCACAAGCACGTTCGCATCGTAAGTAGTATCAGTGTTAGCGACAGAAATAGTAATCCCACTCTTGAATATGTATGCCAAATGACCCGGATACAGTGAAAACGAGGTTCCCGTCGCATTGATCGTCGAATCATCAGCAGTATCAGAGGGTACACCAGCTTTTTGCGCAAACGGTATGTTAATTGTCAAAGTCGATCCAGAATTTTTCTCATAATCTGAGATCAGATTGTGAAAATAATAAGCACCATTTGCATCTTTCTGCACTTTCACCGTAAAATCCAATGTTACCGCGTTCCCCTGCTTGTCCGCAGACGCCGTTAAAAAGGAGGAGGAATTTGAAAGCACCGGGTCTCCCACCTCCACATTATCTGGAAACGTGATGGTATACTGGAACGTGATGGGATTCTGTTCACTATACATGCCGTTTTGGGTGTACAATGCACGATCCCCAAGCTGGCCGCCCAATTGTTTGTTTTCCTGCTGATAAGTCTGATATAACCCCTGCAGTATCTCCCCGACATTCCATTCGGCATGAACCTGCATTGTATTCGTTGATTTGTCCTTCTGCACTTCAAATGGAAGAGCTATCTGGCCCACACCAGTTCCTGTACTTGCCAGAGAGGATGCAAAAAGCATATGGACTGAAAACTGATCCGTCGTAATTTCCGCCGAAACATTGCCATCCGCAGTCTGATCAACAACGCCTTCCTTTTCCGCGGTTCCGGCTTCATTGACATGATAGGCCTCCAGCACGGTGCCATCAGACATAGCCTCTTCAAGCGGTACATTCGCAAAACGAACAGAGATTTCCTTTTTCGGTTCCAACTCTGTATCCGGATCGCCCGGGAGATAAAAAGAAATGTCATATGCCGCTATTTTATCCGCAGTGACATTCACATCATCGCCAGCTGTCTCCCTCACAGCATCGACAAGACTTTCCGGCGCCACCACGGATGCCCGCATCTGGACGCCCACCGGGAAGGCTCCCTCCGGCGCGCTCACGAGGATCTCTGTGCCGTCGCTCATCGTCATCGGCTCAAAATCCACCGCAGGATAGGTCTCCTCTGCCTCCTTCGCCTTGAAATTGGCCGTGAAGGTGGTATCCGCATCGATTGCCGTGACGTCCGGAATAAAGACAGCGTCCGTCGAAACCTCCATGCCGTCTTCCGTCCAGTCAACAAATTCGTAGCCGTCCTCCGCCTCTGCCTCGGCGCCGGTCAGAACGGCATTGTCCGCGCATTTCTCAAAAGTTTCCGACTCCTTCGAGACGTGTCCGCCCTCGGAAGCCTCATAGGTAACCGTAACAGCTCCTTCCGGCTGCACATTTTCCTCAGCGGGTTCCGCAATCGTCTGTCCCTCTGCGGCTTCCTCTTTCGCGTCGGCAGTCTCTCCCGAAGCTGCTTCCTCTGCCGCCGAGGAGTCATTCAAAGCGGAATCTGTTTAATCATCCGAAGATGCCGTTCCGGCATCACTTGCTGACTGATTTTCTCCCGTCTGCTGCGCGGAGTCAGCACTCTTCCCGGCTTCTGCCGCGGCATCCTCGGAAGCGGAACCTTCCTTTGAACTCTCAGCTTCTTGATTTATTTCCGCCGATGTATCAGTTTTCTCCGCTTCAGCCTGATCAGACTCCGCAGTCTGCACCTCATTTGCTGCTGCAGGCTGCGGCGCATCAGCCTGGTCTTCCTGAGAAGCGCCGTCTTCCTGTGCACTATTCTCTGCTGCCATCGCAGGAATCGTCTGCGGTGTCAGGCTCACAGCCAGAAGCACTGCTGTTGAAATACCTGCCAATGCTCTGGTGAATGATTTCTTTTTCATTGTCAATTTCCTCCCGATGCCGGGATCATACTCGTGACACAGCACACAAGCTACTTATATCAATAAAACATCTGCCCGGCCTGATGCACAGATGAATCCGAAATGCCATTCATTATGTGCATCATTTACATCATCCTATAGCTAATCTGAATTATTATAGTCCCTAACTTCCGCCCAGTCTTGATCTACATTGCACAGAAAATACGGATGAGCTCCCATGTTTTCTGACAAAATATTTCCTTTCCTCTGCTATCCCGGATGGAATTTAGGTACTGAAAGAGATTTCTCACCTGCATTTCGATTTCCCATTTAGCAAATAACAGAGCCGCAGCCGATATCCTCCGTTCCATAAATGAAACTATAAAAAATCCCCGTGTCATCCGCACCGCCAGCTTCGGGCATACATGACATTTCAGGAGTCCTCCCTGATACATCTCTTTTCAAGCCCAAAACCTGCCTGTGATTGACACGGGGAATGTCGTAAATTCTGTAAGAGCAAATAAGAGCAAATAAATTAGAGAAATCACGCAATCAATATGATTCAATGATCTCTCACAGCCTCACAGTCTCCAGTAGTCCCATTCAGGCTGCTGGAAATCCTTCCTGTTGAAGAGTCCCTTGAGATCCACAAAGACCTTCGTCTGATACTTCGGATTGTAGAATTTTGCGAGCTCGTCCGGCGTGAACGAGGCAAACTGCTGATGCTTGACTGCCATGAGCACTGCGTCGCAGTCATGAATATCGCTCATGGAAGAGAAGGTCACGCCGTACAGATGGTTCGCTTCCTCCGCATCGCCCACCGGGTCCACGATCATCGGCTCGATACCGTACTCGCGAAGCTCCTTCACGATATCGAACACCTTGGAATTGCGGGTGTCCGGGCAGTTTTCCTTGAAGGTGAAGCCGAGGATGACGACACGCGCGTGCTTGACGTTGATGTCATTGCGGATGAGCTCCTTCACAAGGGATTCCGCGACATACTTGCCCATGTCGTCATTGATGCGGCGCCCCGACAGAATAATCTGACTGTGATAGCCGAACTGCTCCGCACGGTAGGTGAGATAATACGGATCGATCCCGATGCAGTGGCCGCCGACCAGTCCCGGCTGGAAGGGCAGGAAATTCCACTTTGTCCCGGCAGCCTCGAGCACCGCCTTGGTGTCGATGCCCATCTTGTGGAAGATGATCGACAGCTCGTTCATAAATGCGATATTGATGTCGCGCTGGGAATTCTCGATGACCTTGGCTGCCTCCGCGACCTGGATGGACTCCGCGCGGTAGACGCCCGCATCGACGACCAGCTCATAGACCTTTGCGACCGTATCGAGCGTCTCCTCGTCCATGCCGGATACAATCTTCCGGATCGTGTTGAGCCGGTGCACCTTGTCGCCGGGATTGATCCGCTCCGGAGAATAGCCGATCTTCCAGTCGACACCGCACTTCAGCCCGGATTCCTTCTCGATGATCGGCACGCAGGTCTCCTCCGTGACGCCCGGATAAACCGTGGACTCGAACACGACGACCGTGCCGGGCTGAATGTTCTGTCCGACAAAATGGCTGGCGCCCTCGACCGGCGAAAGGTCCGGCGTGTGGTCCGGATTGACGGGCGTCGGCACCGCGACGATGATGAACCGCGCCTCTTTGAGACTCGTCGGATCAGCGGTGAACTGCACTGAGGTGTTCTTTACTTCCTCATCTCCCACCTCTCCGGTGGGATCGATGCCGGACTTGTATTTCTCAATCTTCTTCTCGTTAAAATCAAAGCCAATGACCTTTATCTTCTTTGCAAACGCGACCGCAATCGGCATCCCGACATAGCCAAGGCCGACCAGCGCGAGCTTGTCCTCGCCGCGCAGAAGCTTCTCATAAACATCCAGTGCCATATGCATCCTCCCTGCCGCGGACCCTGTCCGGCCCACGCATGACAATTGATTATAACGCTGATTATGCACTCTTGCAAAAGCAGCTGCCTGAATCCCCTCATCGCAGATGCCATATCTCCGTTGGGAATTCCAGAACTCCGTCGAAGCTGACGGAACGCCGTGCCGCGCTATAAGCAGCTGATGAACCGCTATACCCGCGTGTTTACATCCCACCGGCTGCCTTCTCCACTTCCTCCAGGTAGGCCGCTGTCACGCCGCGCCTGTCAAACTCCCGCTCCATCCTGAGGCGGGCCGCATGGCCCATGGCCGCCCTCTCCGGAACCGGCATCGCAAGGAAGCGCGACAGTGCCTCCGTCAGAGAATCCGCGCTGCCTGGATCGCATCCGAACCCGGTCTTCCCTTCTTCAAAAATCTCCCTGCATCCGCTGATGCGGGTTGCGATCACAGGACGCCCGCAGGCCGAGGCCTCCATCAGGACATTGGACATGCCCTCGTGATAGGTCGGTAGCACCACAGCCGAACAGTCCCCGTAAAACTGGTCCACATTCGTGTGAAAGCCGAGGAGACGGATGACGCCTTCCTTCTCCGCCTGCTCAAAGGCTGGCCGTACATCTTCGTCAAAATACCCGAGCATGTAGAAGACGACTTCCGGGCTGTGGAGCCTGCGCGCCGCCTCCAGATATTCGAAGACGCCCTTCTCCCGCATAATACGGCCAATGTACAGGAAACGGACCTGTCCGTCCTCCGGATACGGCAGCTCCCGGTGCTCTGAGAGGTCCACACCCGACCCCGGCACCAGCCGGGCCGGGCCATGCAGCAGGCCCAGATTCTCGAAGATCTTCTTATTCTGTGTATTCTGAAAGAAGACACAGGAGGCGTGGCGCAGTCCCTGCCGGTACAACGTCGTCACCAGTGTCCTCACCGGTCCGCTTTTTTCAAAGGCGCTTCCGAGTCCCGTCACCGTCGCGATACAGGGAATGCCCGCCATCGCACATGCCATGCCGCCATAAATATTTGGCTTGATGGTGTATGTGAGCACGAGATCCGGCTGAATATTCCGCAGCAGCTCCCGGTATGCATGCAGCAGCCGCAGGTCTTTCCCGGGGTTCGTGCCGCGCCGGTCAATCGACGTCCTGACGAGAACACAGCCCAGCGCGTCCAGCTCCTCCCGCCGCACCTCGTCCGGCAGGGAAATCACCACCCGGCAGGAACGTCGCAGCGCTTTCACGAGCTGCAGCCGGAAATTCACCAGGCCTGCAGAAGAATTGCCCAGAATCAGTATTGTCTTCAAACCGTCCTCGCTCCCTCAGCATCCTTGTCTGGGCAGTTTGCGTCCCAGCTCTTACAATCCTTTTCCATACTCTGCACCTGCGCCGCGCACCGCAGCGCGGACCGCCGGATCCGGACTCCGCATCCCGGCAAGCACCTCCGTCAGTGTCTCAAACCGGTCTGCATGCGGCAGATACTCCCTCTCCCCGGCATAATACAGTCCTTCTCTGTTGCAGAAATGCAGGCTCTGCATCCCCAGCTGATTCGGCGCCTGGAAATCCTTTGCAGCATTGTCACCCACATACACCAGCGTCTCAGGCGGCAGCATCCACCGCTGCTGCAGAATCCGAAACGCGATGTCATTCGGTTTCCGGAACTGCGGACCGCCGAGCTCGTCCGTGATCACAATGTCCTCCACCAGATCCATGAGGCCGAGCGCCTTTAGCTTGGCGCGCTGCGCCTCCGGTCGGCCATCCGTGATAATGCCGACCCGGATTCCTTCGTCCCGGAGCGAACGGATCAGCTCCGCGGCTCCCGGATAGAGAGCAATCTCCGGCTTGTGATTCCGATACACAGTCAGCATGTGATCCCGGTCCGCGCCGGTCTCCCGGGCATAGGCGTCAAAGGCCGGCTCACCGTCCTCGAAATACTGCCACAGTTTCTCCGCCGCCTCCGGTCGCCCGAGATCCGCCGCGACCGCCCTGTACCCGGACCGCACATAGGTCCGCTCCGGATAAAGCGTGTCGTCCAGGTCGAAGATCACGCCGCGCACCTGCTGCGGCGTCCTGCCCGGGTCTGTGCAGACGCTCTGGTCGAACCGGCTGTACACCGCGCCGTCCGCGAGATCCTCGGCCAGGCAGGACGGCTTCTCTCCCATCAGCAGGGACAGTATGTACTCCGCCGAGCGGGCGCCGGCCTTCATCGACAGCGGCGCGCCGCCGCCATACCGCGGGTTGATCTCAATATAGTAATCCTCCCCGGTGGCGCGGTCCCGGATGAGCTGCACCGTCATGGGGCCAACCGGCCGGAACGCCGCCGCGAGCCGCTCCGCCTCCCCCAGAATCACCGGATCGAGACAGATTTTTGTCTTGAGTACTTCTCCCGCGCGGACCGCAAGTCTGATCCGCGGCACCGCCGAGATCAGGTTTCCGTCAAAATCCCCGAACATGTCGATCGTATACTCCGTGCCCTCCACAAACGGCTGCACGATATAGTCTCCGATCTCCGCAGCGTACACCGCAAGCTCCTCAGGATTTTCCACGCGGAACGCATTGATCGAGCTGCTGCCATCCTTCGGCTTGATGAAGCACGGAAATTTTCCTCTGTATTCCCGCCAGTCATTCACCGGCATCGGCGCCCTGAGTCCGCATGAGACAAAGAATTCCGAGGTATAGTTTTTATCCCGGCAGATGCGGATCATCTCCGGCCTCGAGATGAGAACCCTCGTCCCCGCCGCTGCAAAATCCGCCGTGTGCTCCGACAGAATCAGAAGATCCGTATCAATCGTCGGGATCACGAGGTCAATCGAATCATCCTGGCAGATCCGGACTAACTCCGGAATATAGTCCGTGTCCCGCATACTACAGACCTGCCGCATGGCGTCACAATAAAACAGCGCCGGCGCCGTAAAGGTCATGTCGGCGCCATACAGCCTGAGCCGGCATCCGGTGTGAAAGGCGGCTGACCGGAATGCCTGCATCAGTTCCACCCGGCGTCCGACGCCCGTGAACAAAATTCGGATTTCTTTCATTGCGCTTCCCCGTGCCGCGCTATTTGCGGCTGTTCCGGCTCCGGCGTGCCCATGAATTCTTCCATCGTCGCACTCGTTCCGGAGCTGATTCCCTCATGGGAGAACACCGTCTTCACTGTGGCGAGAAGAATCCGGCAGTCCCCGAGAAAAGTCACATGATCCACATACTTCACATCCCAGTCGAATTTTTCCTCCCAGGAGATGGCGTTCCTGCCGTGGACCTGCGCAAGGCCGGTAAATCCCGGTCTCACCTCGTGGCGTCTTGCCTGGTGTGCGTTATAGCGCGGCAGATACCGGACCAGCAGCGGCCGCGGACCGACAAGACTCATATCTCCCCTGAGGACATTGAATAACTCCGGCAGCTCGTCCAGACTCGTGGCGCGAAGCTTCCTGCCGAAGGGCGTGAGCCTGTCCGCGTCCGGCAGCAGCGTACCGTCCGCGCTCCCGGCATCCGTCATGGTCCGGAATTTGATGAGCCGGAAAATGCGTCCGTACCGCCCCGGCCGCTCCTGCCGGAACAATACCGGGCTGCCAAGCTTCACCCGCACCAGCACCGCCGTCACCAGAAGAACCGGGGACAGCAGAACCACCGCGATCAGGGCAAGCAGAAAATCGAGCGGCCTCTTGATGAACTTTTCATAGAATCCCTGCTTGTGCATCGTTTCGTCCCGCTGACAATTTCCCTGCACCGGACCCGTCCATCATCTCAAACATTCCAGAGTGCCTCTGGCGCAGATCCTGGTCCGCGTGCCGCCTCATTCAGGCGAAGCACCGGTGAATGATCTCAATAATCCGGTCCTGCTCTTCCGTCGTCATCTTGTTGTCGCTCGGCAGGCACAGGCCGCGGCAGAAAATATCCATTCCGACATCCCGCATCCTGCCCTCGTCGATATAGGCATTGCTCCGCGCGCGCCCGCTTCCGTCTCTCATTACAAAAGCGTGCATCCGGTAGATCGGCTGCATGTGCATGGGCTTCCAGATCGGCCTTCCCTCCGCGTTGAACGCGGCAATCGCGTCGAGGATCTCCGTCGGGCAGCTCTTTCCCGGCTCCGTCACATAGAGCGCGTCCTTCTCCCCATGCACCTGCGGGCACATGGCCTCCTCCTGCAAAATCATACACGACAGCCAGTAGTTCGGCTCGCTGCGGGAAAAGTCGATCGGATTCATGGAGACAGGCAGATCGGAAAGTCCCTCCCGGTAGCGCTCATAGATGGTCTTCTTCTGCGCAATATGCTCCCGCAGATGCGGAAACTGGCCGCGGATCACGCCGGCGGTCACATTGCTCATGCGATAATTGTATCCGAGCTCCTCGTGCTGATACCAGGGCGCCGCCTCGCGGCTCTGCGTGGACCACTTTCTGACCTTGTCGGCCGTCTCCCGGTCATCCGTCAGCAGCGCGCCGCCGCAGGATCCGGTGATGATCTTGTTGCCGTTGAAGGAAAGCACCGAGATGTCGCCGAACGTGCCCGTCTCCCGCCCGTCATAGGTGGCGCCGAGCGATTCCGCCGCATCCTCCAGGAGCAGGGCTCCGTGGCGGCGGCAGATATCTCCGATCTCCTCAAGTTTCCCCGGCGTTCCATAGAGATGCGCGGTCACCACGAGTTTCACGTCCGGATACAGCGCAAATGCCCGTTCCAGTGCCTCCGGATCCATGTTCCAGGTGTCGGGTTCCGTATCGATAAACACGGCCTCCCCGCCCTCGTATGCCACCGGATTGATCGTCGCGTCGAAGGTCATATCGGAGCAGAACACCCGGTGCCCCTCCAGCGTGCCGTGCCCCACCCTGGGCTGTCCGTACAGCCGCTCTCCGAGTGCCTTCATGCCGAGGTGCAGCGCCGCTGTTCCGGCGGACAGACCGACCGCGTATTTCCGGCCGGTCGTCTCCGCGCAGAGCCGCTCGACTTCATCGATGTTTTTCCCAACCGTGCTCATCCAGTTGGTCTCATACGCCTCTTTCATATACATGAGCTCTTCCCCATGCATCGTGGGGGAACTCAGCCAGACCTTTTTCTCAAAGGGACTAAGTCCGGCAAACCGCGGATCCTTCCGAAAATCATGTTCCATCCTGCTATGATCCTCCCCGTGCCGCGCTCTTTGCGGCGCCCGCGGAAGAAGTGCCCGAACGGGCTTTCTCCCGGATCTGAACATTGGTGCCAACGGCACCAATGTCAGTTTGAAAGTGACACATCAGTGTCACTTTCAAACCGTTCCCGCACCGCGCTCCCAGCGGCATTCTCCTTTTTCTGCTGTGCAAGGCGCTCCTCCGGCGTCACATAGGTCGGTACGATGGCCTTCACATACTGCCTGATATCCGGGCTCTCGTTCTCCGCTGCCACCTTCAGTGCCTCCAGATCGCGCAGGAACTGTACCTCGTTGAATTCAATCGGCCTGCCGATATGAATCTGCTTGTTGGCCGTCTCCTTCATGCCCTCTTCCTTCATGAGCATCTCTTCATACAGCTTCTCGCCCGGCCGCAGCCCTGTGAATTTGATCTCGATGTCCTCGCCGACACGGTACCCGGACAGACGGATGAGATTTTCGGCAAGGTCCAGAATTTTGACCGGCTCCCCCATGTCGAGGACAAAAATCTCCCCGCCCTTTGCATACGCGCCTGCCTGCAGAACAAGCGAGACGGCCTCCGGGATGGTCATGAAGTACCGGATAATGTTCGGATCGGTGACGGTCACCGGTCCTCCTGCCGCGATCTGTTTCCGGAACAGCGGAATGACAGAGCCGTTGGAGCCGAGCACATTGCCGAACCGGACCGCCACGAACTTGGTGTCCGGATACATGCGGTCAAAGGACTGGATGATCATCTCGCAGATGCGCTTGGAGGCTCCCATGATATTCGTGGGATTCACCGCCTTGTCGGTTGAGATCATGACAAAGGTCTGCACGCCGTTCATGGCCGCGGCGCGCGCTGTCTTGAACGTCCCGAAGACGTTGTTCTTGATTGCCTCGCAGGGGGAATCCTCCATCAGCGGCACATGCTTGTGCGCCGCCGCGTGATAGACGATATCCGGCCGGTAATGCTCGAAAATCCAGTTCATGCGGCGCGTGTTCCGGATGGATGCGATGAGTACCACCAGATTCAGCTCCGGATGCGTGATCTTCAGCTCCTGCTGAATATCGTAGGCATTGTTCTCATAAATATCCAGGATGATGAGCTGCTTCGGCTTGTGCCCGGCGATCTGCCGGCAGAGCTCGGAGCCGATCGATCCGCCGCCTCCGGTTACGCACACGACTTTGTTCTGCACATAGCCGATGATGGAACCGATATCCACCTGAACCGGCTCTCTTCCGAGCAGATCCTCGATCTCCACGTCGCGAAGCTTGCTGACGCTGACCTCGCCGTTCACAAGCTGATACATGCCGGGGAGCGTCCGCACCTTGCAGCCGGTCTCAGAACAGATGGACAGAATTTCCTTCATCTGGGCGCGCGGCACGCTCGGCATCGCGACAATGATCTGGTCGATATCGTAGAGCGCGCAGGCTTCCTTGATTTTGTCCCGCCCGCCGATGATTTTGACGCCCTGAATATAGCGGCCCCACTTGAGTCTGTCGTCATCGATGACGCAGCGGATGGTCATTGTGGAGAAATGGCTTCCGATGATCTCCTTGATGATGATATTGGCGGCCTCTCCGGCACCGATGACCATGACCGAGATGGCATTATCCCGGTTCTCCCGCTTGTGTTTCATGGACCGGAGGTAACGGTAGGAGAAGCGGCTGACAAACTCACATGCAATCAGAAAGAAGGTATAGAGAAAATAATAACTCTGCGGCACGGGCTGGTAGCCCTCCACGCGGAAGAGCTGGAGGAAAACCGCATTGCCGACGCCGGACAGAACGCAGGAGATGACAAGATTCTGCAGCTCCTGCTCACCGGCGTAGGCCCAGAGGCTGTGATACATCCGAAACACCCAGAACAGACCGAGTGTCATGAGAATGCTCAGCGGCATGAAATTGCGGATGGGTATGAGGAATGCGCGCGGTATCTCGTCCAGCCGGAAATTGTAACGGACAATGATGGCAAGATAACTGGCAAGAATCACG